>NZ_MVOK01000023.1:0-102383 GCF_002018915.1 Pseudomonas sp. MF6396
CGAGGTGCTTGCAGCGGCAAAAAAGGCTGAAATAGACGGCAGGTTTGACCGGGATTTGAGCGGCTACCGTTTTTTGAAAGTGTCGATGGCGAAGTAGCCGGAAAACAGGGGCTACTTCAGACCATCCCTAGCAAAAATATTCAAGAATCCCGCAGCCTTACCCACGATCTCTTCAGTGGTTATGGAGCTACTAGCGATGTCTAGGGATCCCTCAGTGCCGTTGTCCAGCATTGTGAAAGCAGTGAGCCTTGACCAGGCTCTCGCCGCAAAAGTACTACGCACGGCCAACTCTGCTTATTTCGGACGCAGCGGAACTGTCTCCCGTCTCGAAGATGCCATATCTACAATTGGCATACACAACTTCCGTACCACCATTATCACGACAGGCCTACTGAAGGCGCTGCCGGACGCACCAGGCATTGATATGCCGACCTACTGGAAAATGGGTTTGTATACTGCGTTCATGGCATCTGCCCTGGCGGAGAGCATAGGTGCAGAACGGGATATCGCTTTCACTACGGGTTTGATGCAAGGCATAGGCGCTCTACTCATTCACCTGGTAATGCCCGATGAAGCCTGCACTGTAGTTCAATCCGTTGATGCATTCGATCTTGTCGGCCGGCGTCCTGTCGAGCAGGCGCAGCTTGGATTTGACAATGCTGAGGTTGGAGCAGAGCTGCTGAAGCGCTGGAAATTCCCGACCCCAATCCAAAAAGCGTTGCTCACGTATTCCAATAGATCCCCCCTACCCGATATCCTTGGCCAATTGCTATCAGTATCCTCGACCTATGCTTATGGCGTGGTTATGGGGTTGGATAGATCATCACTCGTAGACTGGGTGGACCCAGAGATAGCAAAATCTCTTGGCCTCTCTCATGATTTGTTGGATAGCTGCCGACAACGTGTGTCTGAATCAGTGCTGATGATCGGTTAAGAGAGAAGGATTTGTAGTGAACCCAGGGCTCCGCCTATATCAGGCCATAATCGATAGATCTGAACTGCTATCGCTCCCCTTCCAAGAGGCTAGCAAGGCCTGTGGTTTCACCGCAGACACGCTGGCCAGTTGTTTTGGGGATGAGTCAAAAGCCAAACCGCGCCCCCTCCATGACGTACTGGATCGAAAACGAATCGACCTTATTGCTGCATTTCTTCATTGCTCGGGGTTCCGAGTTCTGCAGATGGCGGACGTTTTTCGCTGGTCGGACTACTGTCTGATTCAG
This sequence comes from Pseudomonas sp. MF6396, assembly GCF_002018915.1. Taxonomy (NCBI): domain Bacteria; kingdom Pseudomonadati; phylum Pseudomonadota; class Gammaproteobacteria; order Pseudomonadales; family Pseudomonadaceae; genus Pseudomonas; species Pseudomonas sp. MF6396. Next base: position 1,221 of record NZ_MVOK01000023.1, read on the forward strand.
CAGTCAGCGGTGTTCAATTCGAAAGCTGTCAGCCAGAGCCATGAGACCGCGGCCTATTTCGAAGAGGTCACGAAGGCAGACGTCGCCTCATCCCCGATTTTCATTCTGGATGAACTGATCGCAGCCACTTGGTCAGAAGACCTGAAGGAGGCCGCCGAGAAAATCGATGTGCCGTATGAGACGCTCAACTCGTGGCGCACAGGTCGCCCTAAACCCTCCCTCCGCGATCTTGCTGCTATCAGGATCGTAGCAAAGCGTATTGATCTCGGAACCCCAGTGATCATGATGGCGTTGGGCGTACTGGCGAAATCTGATTTCCAGCTGGATGGCTGCTCCGTCGACATTGAAGACGAGCTAAACAAAGCCCTGGATATAGACATCCTGTAGTATCTTTTGCGTAGTTATTCCCAAAAGGGATATAACACGTATTGATAAGAAAAGACCCTATTGCTAGTATCCGTAAGGCTACGAACGGTATTTTACTGAGCCAAGGGTTCTTCTTTATGCGTTTCGATGCCCAGTCTGCATCTGCCAAGCTCTCCAGTTTGCGAATTCCTGCACCCGACATCGAAGTGCTCGATGAGGTTTACAAATCAGAGGGTGATGACCTCACCGACGCGATCGATCGGGCAAAAGCCGGCGACAACTCAGCCCTGCACTATCTTCGTGGAGTTTTCTTCACGATTCTACCAGGGTGTACCGAGCGCATCCTCCAGGCCAAGCTCCCACAACCATCCCTCCCAGTGCTGATCAGCATTGGGAAATCCGAGGGCCCGCAGTTCTCTCAAGATCTCAAACAATGGGCCAATGGTGGTTACGTAGACTCAGATGTTGGTCAGTCTCTGTGCGAAATCTACCGGAACGCTCATTCGCAGCACAGTGCATCCCTGGAACCAGAGGTGCTGATCGAAGCTGCGGATATTGAGACTGCCGAGGAGCCTGTCACTTCCGACAATGCCTGCGAGCCTGCAGGCGAGAAGACCTTTGTTACTCGGCATGTGTACGGCGGAAAGGTCGCCGTTTGCTTCCAGTCCGATATGACCAGGGGTGGTGAGCACACGATTAGGATCGAAGCCGCGGAGTCGACCGCATCCAAGAGATTCAACTGGTCTGACAAGATCAGCATTCAGCTATCTGGACGCGAGCTGCCTGGCGTGCTGGCGACCTTCATGCAAATGCAGACAAAGTTTGATGGGAAAGGGCATGGTGCACAAAACGAAAAGTGGTTCACGATCGAGAATCAGCCCGGGAAGGTTTTTCTCTCTGTGAATACGAAAGGCCGGCCACCTCGATCGGTGCCTATCGGGCCAGGCGACTGCTTTGGCGTGGTGACTCTGCTCATTGAGCAGATGCTGAAGAACTCCCCTTTCCTCTCCGCTGATACGCTGTTGAACATTGTCCAGCGCACCGCACAGATAGCCCCGCAGCCGTCCTCGAACGGCCACAGATAGCTTTAGATCTTCGCTCCACCCAGCAAGAATTGCAGGAGTGTTTCCGAGCTTGGGGTCTCAGGGAAACGCTCCTGGAACTGGATCGCTACCAAGCAATTGATCACCATCGTGTTCAAACCCTTCGACCGGTATTGCGAGTATGCCAGATCGTCTTTGCGCAGCTCGGTCTCATATTTCTCCGCAAGCTCTTTCTTCTGCTCGTCCGACAGTTCCATGAACTGGGCGCGAATAGCTTCACGCTGAGCTGCTCCCCACTGCTCCAGCAGGTCTGCCATTTGGTTCGATGGTGCTGCTTTCGGTGCTTGCGATGGCGCCTGCGCCGGCTTCGACTTCTCACCGGTTTTAGAGGCGGCTGGCTTTTTGCCCCTGCCTGGTTCCGCGGCCTTCTGTTGAGTTGGCGCCTTGGCGTAGTTGTTGGCTACTGCAGCCTTGAAATATGCCGCTGGACTTGCAACTTTAGCCCCTTCCTTGCGCATCTGTGCCTCGGTGTAGTCAGCTTGCGCAAGCAGGTACTCTTCATCGTGAGTCATGCCAAGCTCATCGATATCTTTTTGACTCAAGGACAGTGCTTTAAGGCGCTTTGACACGTCCTGGCTAACCAGCTCTGGTGATGGTCCAAGGTCTAGGCCAGGCTGAATCAGTGTCTCCAGCTTGAACCAAAGCTTGTCCATCTTCCGGTTTAGCTTTGTGACGTGCGGTGAGATGCGGAATCTGCGTTCAATGCTGTTGACCTGGTCGATTGCGCGACCCAGCATTTTGTTGAAGTCGCGAAATTCGGCATGTGGCGTAGCAGATCCTGACAGCACAACGCTCCACTCAGACCAATGTGCACGGTACGTCTCTCCCATGGGTGAGCCGAGGTAGCGAGACGTGATCTCGTGCAGAGTGAGAGCAGAGAAGCTGGAGAAGTGGTACTGCATCCGCAAGTCGATCAAGTTGAAGATCGCTGGGTCGAGTAGCCGGCGTTTCAGATCCGGTGGGAACGAAAAGCGAAGGGTCTGGCCATCTTCCAAGATGTAGGCTTCAGCGATCAGGTTTGCGATGCCCCATTCGCTCTTGCGCCCAGGGCTTTCACCCTTGTAGTCAAACTCCACCTGTGTCTGAGACATGCTCACGAGTACCTTCTTGAGGTAATCACGGCTGTTCGACGTGGTGTGTCCAATGTTGTCCTCGACCTGTTTGATCGGGATCTCATGAACCATCTCCTCTCTCGGCCGCTGCTGGGCGAATTGAAGGAGGGTGTTGTAGAGTTTTCGCTGAAGGAATGTGAAGTCACTGGCGGCAGAGACGTTTCGCATCGAGAGGGCTTCGGTTGCCTTTTTCAGCTCTACGGCTTTGGATGGCTCTACATCACGAACGACCTGGAGCTTGGGTGCCCTCTTGCGTTTAGCTGGACTGGTATCCGTTGTCGCTCCGGCTGTACGCTTTGCTCTCGGAGCTCGCGGTGTGGGGGTTTCTGAGTCCATGTGAATTGTGCCATCGGTGACTGTGGTGGCACATTACTCGAACGTATGACTTCTGGTCAACGAAAATACGGTTCCAACGTCAGTGCCCAATTGTGCCATCCCTAGGTACCGCTTTTGCCCTTCGCTTTTGACTCAAAAAAGCGATAGCAAAAAACCTACAACAGCTTGTTTCTGTTTTCACTGCTTTTTTAAAGCTTTGTTAGTGAATCCCTCAAACCCTTGATACACAAGGGCTCTAGCCATTTTTGTGTTCCATCTCCAGGGGGAACAGTGCCATCCTCCGAGACTAATGTGCCGGCGGTAGATGGCTCCGGTGCCATCCTTAGAAACATGTGCCACCTTTAGACCCGTACTGTGCCATCGCTAGGCGATCTCGTGAATTGTGCCACTGGTAGGCATGTGGCCTCCTAGCGATGGCACAATTGGATCGAGCCCAGTCAATACGGGCCCTCCAGCCATTACTGATGATCGATTTAGCATCAGCACCCTCCCTAACGATGGCACTCTTCATCACGATTCGTGGCACGCGAACACCAGCGATCTGCCGAATTTGCTTTAGCAGTGCTCTAACAATGGCACATTTCGTTTCCTTAGGCTTATCAGACACCTACAGAACCCCCTCCTGCCCCTGACGATGGCACAATTGATGATTCAAGGGGGTGCGACTCCCCCTCACCCCCCCTAGTACTGGCTTGCCACGACACATAATGACTTAACCTCTTTGAACTAGTTGAACGGAGCCCACGATCGTCATCGTTGATATAGTTTTCACTGTGAAAAGTGGCATAAGACTGATGGGGTGGTACACGAAGCGTGGCACATTTGGCTGGGTGGCCACTCCCCCTACCTCATCTAGAGATGGCACATTTCGGTCGTGCTCCCCATTTTGCACACTAGCCATGGCACATTTAGGCAATTTCGAGCTGTCACGCCTCTAGAGATGGCACATTTCGCTGTTTCGCCCTGTGATCCCCCAGTCAGGTCCAGGGAGGCCCACGCCTACGAAGGCCCCACCCCTAGCCATGGCACAATTGGCTGCGTCAGGTTTTCACGTGAAAACATTGCTGGCGGGGCCCAGCAGTTCCCCTCGATCAAGAGACCTGGGTCGCTTAAGTCATGGCAGCGAAAATGCGGGGCGATCGAGTCGACCAGGCTACGAACAAGATGTCAGGCTGAATCCGCGGTGCCTGGCCGTACCTGTCGATCCTTCGATACATCGCAGTCATCATCGATACCTGTCGGCGAGATCACTACGCCTGATGTAACGAGCATGGGCGTTAACGGCGGAATAGGCCGCCATTGCCAGAGTACCCGTGGCCTTATCGGGAAGAGCCGTATTGCCGGCCTGATTGGCGGGAATAATGTAGCTGCTCGGCCTGGCAAGGCCTCCTAAAAGGCAGTCGCACTGAGCGAGCCCGTCCGCAGCTAAAGCCCGTGGCGGTAACCAGGTGCGCAGATCACGCTCTCTCTATGGGTATGGGCAGCATGGCCTAGGTCTTGATCGGTTGCAGTCTTGGCTGACCTAAAGCCCCGATATTTTGTGTTGGCCGGCCTCGCCCAGGCATGCTTGCCTGCTTCGAGGTCGCTTGCTGCCCGGGGAAATGAACAGGCAAAAAAAAACCCCGCTAAGCGGGGTCTGGGGTTATCAGAATTGGAACCGAGGATCACCTGTATCCACTTGACCATCCTGAGACGGGGTTCCTTGCGTTGTTGCGTCAGCTGCTGGCGATGGCTGGCTTACAGGCCGTACCTTTGTTGTAACCGAAAGGCTGATGAATGGTGCTCCACCGTCCACGCCCTCTTTGCGCCAGCCTGCGATACGCATTTCGTGGTTAAAACCGAAGCTACCCGCATAGTCCGGGCCTTTATCCTTCTTGTCAGCTTCCTTGAACAGGCTGGCATTGATCCCGCCTACTGACAGTGAGTAGAACTTCTCGTTCGAGCCATTCTTCTGCTTGAGCCAGACCGCTACCTCAAGCTTCAGCTTCTGATTGCGCTCCTTGTTCAGCGGGAATTCCATATAGCCAATCATCACGGGTGCTGCATCAGATGTGCGGTTCTTGTTCTCGAAGATGGTGCCGGAGCCTTCGCTCAATACCACTGCAATAGACATGCGTTTCTCCTGATCGGTTGGGGGCGTATGCGCCATAGCTTGCACTGCTGTTATGCAGCACATGGCTTTGTATTCGACGCATAACACGTAAACGTACTCTTGTTGAATCTAATGGTAACAGATTGATGTGGGTGCCCATGCCTTTGATCTACTTATCAAAGAGGACGCTATGCTAGGCCAAGCACATGCATTGGCTATGTTGGGGGCTACGGCGAGAACGTTTTGGCGGTTCTTCTATGCACTGCACCAATGGTCGAACCGGGCGCCAGAATTTTCACTGTGAAATGGCTATCCCGACGTTTCACAGTGAAATCACCACGTGAGTTGATGGATGGCCGGATGCCAGAGCCGAACCTGGAGACCGTCGGGCTGCGTAGCAGCGCGCAGATGGACTTCGAGACCAGCTAGCGCGAATGTCTGATATTCGCCAGCTTTACAAGTGGGAATACGAAGGCAACACGCTGCGCGAGAACCTTGGCTTGAACAGATCCCGAATAGTTGCTTCGCCTGACCTGCCCGGGGAGTCGTCAAATGCGCAGACCCGGATTCTCACCGAACCAACCGTGGAAGCGCTGTAACCCAGTGATCCGGGCGCCGACTCGCGCCTATTGCGCTGTTGCCTGGGGTAGTACGCCACGGGCCTGTCGGTGGTCACCGCGCGCAGCAGGGCACTGCTCAATGGAATGGACCATCGACTTGTGTGCCTCGCTGTCGCTGGAATTTCGAGCACCAGATCCCGTTATCTGAGCTCTTGGCTACGAATCTTTTCACTGTGAAACGCACACCTTGATCCTGCAGCCGCCACGGTGACGATGCCTTACGCCACCCCTGCTGTTTTTCGCGTTTCCTTTAACCGCTGGGAATGTTGATGAGCAGTTCGCGGTAACCGCTCGATATGGGGTGATACCCCGCGGGTTTTCACTGTGAAAAGGCCGGAATGCCGCCAGTCGCGCCAGTTACACACGGGCTGATTAAGCCTGGCAGTTCGATTCCTCTTTACGTACTGAGCTGCGTTTTGAACCCAGGAGTTCCCTCATCGAGGTGAAGGTTTTCACAGTGAAATAGGGAACCGGACCCTGTACGCACATGGGGCTTGGCATTTTCACCGTGAAAAGCTCGACGCTAGGTTGAAGCCAGGCACGCTGCGTCGGATCACTCATTCCCATTAACGGACGGAGATCCTGTTCGGTTCCTAGTTGGACCTTTTGCCTTTTGGCCTCGTCAGCGTGAAGGGGCGCCTTTTCACAGTGAAAGCGGATATCACACCGTTCCGTAGCAGTGGGTGATGTGGTCATCAAAGATGTAACGCGCATCCTATGTATCTATGGGCACTACCCAAGACCCGCCAAGTCATTTCACCGTGTAAAGGGAGGCGAAAATCTATGGGCATTCACAGCAAGCACATTCCTGGACACTGGTTATTGGTCTCGGCCTTGGCTGCCCCGCATAGCCTGGATCTTCTAGACAATGGCCGGTGCAGCACCTGTCTTGGTAAGGAGTCTCCATGTCGAAGTGCCCGAGCGGACTTTTCACCGTGAAAAGTGGCGATGATCAGTGCTTGAGAAAAATCGACCTTTCATAGTGCTGATGCAACTTGCCGGCCGCGCCGGTGATGTCTGTGCTCAGGAGAGCAGAACGAGACTTCTGAGCATGGCTCAGAGAAGGAAGAGAGCAGTTTGAAGCCGATTTCCTTTTCACTGTGAAACGCCCGTTTTTTCACCGCTTATTTGAAGCACCAGCCCCAGGGCTATCGGCGGGAGCGCGTCGCGCTGTGGAATGGTTTGGCTAGGTGAAAGAAGGGCCTGATTGAGCTTTTCACAGTGAAAAGCATGACGCTGTGGTTTATGCAGTGTATGGGCTATGCAGTGCGTAGTGATCAGTATTAGGTGTGCACTGCATAGTAAGCACTGCACAGTGCGCAGTGGGCAATGGGCGCGGATAGAGAGAACTGGTGCCTGGTAGTCATGGGGAACGCGGCTTGCTTTTCACAGTGAAACGCCGAGGCAGGGAGGTAATTTTCACTGTGAAAAATAGCCAGGTGAACGAGAAGTGTTGTGAAAAAAGACGGAGCCTTTCACAGTGAAAATGAGAAAAATTCAACAATATCAGTGGATTAAACAGGGAAAGGCGAGGGCGCCTTGCCGCCGGAGGGACCGGCGGCGGAAGGGACATTAACTACGCGTTTTGAGCATCTCCTCGATGTATGCGAGGACCTCTGCGGGATCAATGCCTTTGGGAGGGGTGAGAATCAACTTGCGCCCATCAATACGAGCGTCTAGCTGGGTACGCTCTTTGTAGTCGATCTGCCGCGGTGGGATTGGTGCTTGAGGAGACGTCTTGCGCCGGACCTCACCCTTGGCCCAGTTGATTGCACTGTCCTGGGAAGCACCCTCTTTGATTCGATTTGCCGCGGCCAGAACTGTCTCAATATGACCCTTGTCAGCCAATGCAACCATCTCGGAGACAACCCTGTTACCAATCAGGTCAGGATCTTCTTCCAGCAATGAAATGACACCCTCAGGCAGCTTGAAATAAGCAAGGCAGCGGCTGATCGTGGCCATGCTTCGACCGACACGGCGTGACAGCTCCGCCTGGGACTGTACTACCTTGTCATCGAGAAGCTTCTTGTAACTTGCACCACGCTCGAATTCAGTAAGGTCTTCCCGGGCGTCGTTGTCCGTAACCGACAAGATCGCCGCTTCAGCATCCGAAAGATTCCGGATGAGCGCGTAGATGTAGTCTTTGCGGAGCAGCTCATGAGCAAGGAACCGGCGCTCACCAGCAATGAGCTCGTAAGTACCGTCAGCAAGGGGGCGAACGATAATCGCGTTGTTGAGGCCTTTATCTTCAATCGTGTTCGCGAGAAGGCCGAGTTTCTCGGGGTCAAATTTGCGGCGTGGCTGATACTTCCCGCGGCGTATGAGCGTCAACTGCAAGAACTTTGCCTCGCCTGGCAAGCGCTCGCCGCTCAAGAAAATGTCATCCAAGCCCGGCTGGTGAACGTGATCAGCATCAGAAACCGGCGCACGTTCCAGCGGCTCCGCTGAACTGTCCCTTTCCTCATCAAGATGCAAAGAACTGAGCACCTCGCTCATCGGCCGGAGGTTAGCTTCCGGAATAACCTTCGGAACATGTACGCCCTGGATGCTAGACGAACCCTCCGCCGGCGCGATCACAGTAGGCTTGCCGATCGGGCTAGAACTCCTCATTTACCCTTCTCCAGGACTGTTTTGATGCGGCCAACCATTTCCTCGAACACATTGCGGAACGCAACCAAAGAATTCTCACCACCTTGTTTCCAGAGGGAAAGAGGTACGCCGTCTTCCAGGCTTTTCGAGTAGTCCTCGGAGTGGAAGAGCGGTTGTTCCGTAACCTTCCCTGGGAACAAACTGGACAAGCGAGCGAGGTTCGCTTGTAGGCGGGGGCGGTTGCGCATGTACATGGTGGGAACTGCAACGATCTCTGGAGCCCGACCGAAATCGGTGCTCATATCATTGATCTTGTGCGCCAGTCGAGATAGCGCACGGAAGGAGAATTTGTCCATACGGATTGGGCACAGCAGGAAATCAGCTGCGGCCAGGCTGTTCCGGGATAGCATGGTTCCAGAAGGTGCGTTATCCATGATGATCACATCATAGCTTGATAAGTCGCAGTGAGGGAGCTGACCTTTGCGAGCTCGTTCGATGAACAGTGAATACCGGAAGTCGGCACCCTGGGCGTTACGGAGCACAACGTCCATATCGTCCAAGGAATCGTAAGCTGGGATGAGGTGGGGGCCATGCTCGCCAAATGGTTTTTTGATCACCTGGTCCAGGGTCATTTCTGGGAAGTTTCCGAGACGGATCAGGTTCCCGAGGTGGCCCTCTACTGCTCTGTCAGCAGGAAGGCCGAGCTCTACAAGCTCCTCGGTAGTTTGGTCAGGGTCATAGCCCAGCATGCTGGACACGTCGGCTTGAGGATCGTTGTCAATGATCAGGGTCTTGAAACCTGCCAAAGCGAACTCGATGCCGATATTGCAAGTGGTGGTAGTTTTCGCGGTCCCACCTTTTTGTACGTAGGTCGAGCAGGTGATTGGTCTCGAAAACCCTTTAGTGTTCCCATTTGCACGACGAATCGACGCAATCAGGAACATGTCAGCTAGCGTGTAGCTCCTGACCTCTACGGATCCGCGTGCGACACGTGCGATGTTGAGGTCGTGTTCCTTCTCGATGGCTTTGAGTGTCTGCGTGCTGATCATCAAGCGTTCAGCCACAAACTGTGGGGTGAAGGTTAGCTGAGTGAAATCAGTGAAGATGTACTGATCGAGTGGCGCAGCAGCTGAAGTCATGTGGTTTACCGAGGTCAGGTAGGTAGGATGACCGCATTTTCATACGAATCCATACGGTCAGACAAGAAAAAACGCATTTCTACCTGATAGAGATAGACCACTTACTGAAATCTGTCATCTGGTAGTGTCTGGGTTCAAACCCTGTCAACCAGATGATTTTGGGTAATTAACTGATTTTGCGACAAAAATGTCGAGGGTAGGGCGCTCAGATGTCCGTAACGGAGAGGGTTCTATGCTGAGGACGTACACTGCAGGTATGAGAGCTGTTGGTCGCAAATGGCGGACGATGCTTTCATCCCTCACGGCAGCCGGGCCATCAGCGAAGGGTGGCCTTGGCAGCCACCGTCACTGATTCAACAAGACGGCCTTGAGAGATTTACCGGTGTAGTCGTGGGGTGCTTAGGGTTTGAACGACACCCGCATGCAAAGCGTCGTCCTCCGTGTGCAGGTAACGACTGGTGGTTTCGATTTTGCTGTGACCAGCCAGAGCCTTGATCATCACCAGGTCACCAGTAGCTTTGGCAAGGTGACTGAAGCACGAGTGGCGGAGCCAGTGCGTTGAGGCCTCCTCAAGTCGATCGGCCAAATCGAACTGGCTGCGCTCTATTGCCAGGGCTGCAGCACGATGCATGATCTCTTTGACTGCTTTCAAAATGGTGTCGTTATGCGCGCGTTTGAGCTTTGAGTTCGAGGCCAGGAGGAGGGGGGTTGTGTCCTTCACTGGCACCTCACGTGACAACCCGAACGCCTGGCGATACTGCAACAAGTCCTCATAGAGGTCTTCGGATATCGGCACATCTCTAACCTTGTTTCGTTTGCCCAGCACCTCCAACCACAGAGTACCGCTTGCGGATCGCCGGATTTTGCCCATGGTAGCGCCGGTCGCTTCGAACGTTCGCACGCCGGTCATGTAGAACAAGCTCAACATGAAATGGTCGCGAGCTCGTTTGAGTGGGCTTTTTGTAGCTGCGATAGCCTCAAATGCCAAGCCAATGGCTGCCTCGGGAAGCAGCCGTTTGATCGTCAAGTCGACGTCGACTTGGGGCTTGGCCACGAGCGACACTGGGTTCGCTCTAAGGCGTCCACCCTGGATCATCCACTTGTACATGCTGCCGATCTGGATCAGGGCGTACTGCTGCGACGCTTTGCTAAGTGGTCCAGCGAACGGTCTCCAGTCTGGATGAGAGCGCTTGTGCTTTGTGTGCGATACCCAAACCTCAGCCGGTTGTGGGTCAGCCATAAAGGCGATGTACTGGGTGATGTCCATCACAGTTATTTGGGAGAGCTGTTTACCCAGGGTGTGCAATGCCCAGAGGATGAACCGCTCCACTTCCTTCCGCATAACCCGTTTAGTCTTAGGGTTCGTTCCTTTGGCATGGAGCCACATCCAGGCTGCTTCGATGTCGTTATCTGCCTGGATCACATCGACCTGGTCAATGACGTCGACAGGCTCGCGATCAAGCAGCGCAACTTCTGACTTGGCCTGGAGGTACGGAATTCTGTGTAAGGCTGGAGTGTTCGTGTTCATCGTAAGTCTCGCGTTTTGCCGTTGTAGACAAGCCAGTCGTCAATCTCATCGGGCTCGAACCATCGCTGCGAGCCTGATGGTGCTTCGCACTGGTACTCTTCCTGTACGCCGCCAGCCGAATCGACACCTTCCCGTGTTGCAACCACTACCAGAATGGACCCGAACGACGCAAAGTTGTCGATCTCGCTGTCGACGACCAACTCGGCACCGCGGGATAGGTAGCGCCGCCAGCGATAGCCGTCTATGGCGACCCCTGCGAACTCTTCGTCATCTTCTTCGTCATCATGATTCCAAGTGAAGGGCTTATCAGCAGCTGCAGAGCTTTCGACCGCTACTGGCGCCTCGATCGAAGTCTCTTGTACCTGAGTGATCTTGCGCTGCCGTTTGGCTGGTGGCGCCAACACCATGCGAGCTGCTTTCACCGCAGCCTGTTCGTTTGGGCTCAGCGTTGGTAGAGCCCGGGCTAGGTCGTCCCATTTGAAGTCCCTGTCCTCGTCAGCAGCGATGCGGCTCATGTGCTCTGGACGAATTGACCATCGGCATGCCACATCAGCCATGCGCCAACCCTTCTGTATGATCAGTTGCTTGAAGTCATCTCGGGACAGCTTCCCAGGGCGCAAGAGCAGCAGCCCACGAGAAATCTTTGCATTTTTGGCTTGATCCACAGCGCAAGTCTTTTGTGGTGAAAGCCTTGATTTTAGGGGCATTCACGATGAAATCAAGTAGCTGGATAAGCCAGGTTGACTGCGCCCGGTGAATCCTGAGATGAGCCCAGAAGAAGGAATTTTTACGTGCTCCTGTGTGAAATCTGACGATGTTAGCCCCTGCGAATTGATCAGAATCGACGTAGGAGCGTCATGCGGGGTCCGTACCAGTGGTCGCCGCGGCTTATGAGCGGTACCGTGGGGCTCTGTCCTCGGAAGTAATACTGAGGACGTTTCCGGAACTGATTCCTGGACCGTAGCGTTCATACTCCAAGTTCACGAATTACTTCCTGCCGTTGGCGGCCATGCCTGAGTCGTCTGGATCACCGCCGGCGCACAGACTGCTCAACAAGACGGTTTAGCCCGGGCGTTTGACCCAGGAGCATCAGTGAGGCTTTGCCAATGCAGCAGGCTTTCTGCAGCTGGTCGGGCAATGATCGGGTTGCGGCCGCTCTTTTGAAGGTTTGAAAAGTGTCCATGGTCCGATTCAGCTATGGTGCTCCGCAGATGCCGTGTCGCCTTGCTTTCGCATTTTTAGCCGTGGCTTCGCATTTATGGCTGACGTTGATACTTGATCTCCAGCGCAAGCAAATTTGTCATAACCCCTTGTTCATAGGGGGTTAACGAGAAATCCAAAACGCCTCTCTGAAAAGCCAGCTACTGATAGCGATGGGCTTTTGGAGGGGCGTTTTTTCTTGCTTGAGAAAACTCGTGATAATCAGAGATATTCACGAGTTTTCCGATTTACCAATAAGAATCGTATGATATTAGATAAGAAATTGATTTTCTACCTGCGCGGTTTTAAGCTGCAATTTCCCATGTAGCACGCAGTGCGCCGGCGCATTACGCTAGGAAAAATCCCTTCGCCGCTGGGTTCTCCCGCTACTGCCATCACACACCAAGGATCCGAGCCATGACGACCGTAGACGGAGTACAACCTGACAAGCGCCTGGGCACGCGTGGGCTTGTCCACCGTTACGCGAAGGAGTTGCTTGATGCTGGTCGCGAGGTTCGACAGGCAGATATCCGCGAGTGCATCTTTATCCACCACGACCTCAAGGCCTCGCCGAACCTGGTCAACGAAGAGATCAAAAAATTCTGGAGCGAGATCGGCCCCGTGCTGAGTGCCAGGCTGCGCAGGCCAGGCATTCCTGACGCCGTGTGCGAAAAGCTCGATGAGATCTGGGATGTTGCCCTGAATGCAGCCACCAGTTCTCATGAGGTTGAGCGCAAGGCGTTGGAGGCGGCCACTGCTGCAGCCGAAGCGGCAGCCAAGGAATCGCGTGAGAATGAACTAGCTGCTGTGTCGGCCCTTGAGGCTCAGCGCCGAGAGCTGGCCGGGCTCATCGCAGACAAGGAGCGGTTGACCGATCAGCTGGATCAGGCGAGCGCTGATATTCGCCAGCTTCAAGCTGAGCATGCAGATCTTAACAAGAGGTTCTCTGCCTCAAATCAGGCCCATGGCGAGGAAATCAAGCGCCTACAGGAAGTCCACCACGGCGCTATTGAGCGTGCCCAGGAGCTGCATCGTGGAGAGCTTGAGCGCCTACAGGAACAGCTCAAAGCAGCAAATGATGCGACAGATGCGGCTCGTACGAAAGCCGAGTCCGCCCGGGTTGCCGCAGAGCAGCACCTTGAAAAAACCGAAAACCATCTGATGATGGAGACCGCCAGGGTTCGGGACGAAGAGAGAGGCAAAACAGAGAAGGTAGGCAAGGAGCTGCAGCAAGCTTTGACGCTCATCGACCAGCTGCGGGTCCAGCGCTCGAAGGCCACTGACGATGCCGCTGAGACCCGCGGTCGGCTGGAGGTTACCCAGCAGAACCTAAGCGCTCTAGAAGCACAGAACAAGGAACTGCGAGAATTGAATAGCACCCTGCAGGCTGCCCTGCTAGAAGGCTTTCGAGGTGCTAAGGCAGGAGTGCCTGAAAAGGGCGAATAGTTTTCTGCATTGACATTTTGTCAATTTGTCAAGTATTTATTGAGTTTTTCAGACAAGGGGTGGTAGTTTAACAAAGCACCGCGTGGTGCGACTTTTGAAGAGGATTTTTTATGGCTAACCGCAAGACTTGCACGGACAGTGCATCCAACGAGGCAGCACTTCTGGAAGTGTTTGCCAACAACACCTTTCGGAGGGTCATTTTTTTCGCTAGCCCAGATGAGGGCGGTTCGCGCTCGGATGGCTCCGAATCGAACTGGCCATTGATGGCTGTGTTGGTCGAGGACCAGGCAGGCGATCTCGGCGTCTATGATGGGGACTTCCTCACCGCTACTCGCTACCCACGCTATCTGGAAGTGAAAACCGTGCTGGATGCGGCCCAGGCCAGCAAAGGGACAGTGCTGTATGCGAAAGCGCCACTGCCTTTCACTTCTGGCAAAAGCCCGGAAGCAGCAGCGCAGGACATGCTCTCAGTTCAAACCGACGTATTTGACCAGTCGACGCGAGCAAATTATTTCAAACTGCTGAGCCGGTTGACCGAAAAGCAGTACGCTCAGACCTATGACTGATCATGGCTCCCTGGCTTTCTTGAAGTCAGCCAGGGAGTCATGATCAGAGTCGGCAGCTCGTCAAAGGTCCAGCTGCATCGGCGCCACCGGAATGCCCACCATTACCACGCCTGGCTTAGGCTCGACAGTAGGCAACTTCTCCGCCCGAATCAGCGGGCCCATTTTCAGTTTTGGGTCATAGACCATCAGGTCTGACTCCAACACGTAATCAAACCCATCCTTTGTCCCACAAATGGGTATTTCTGCCGCTTTTACTGCTGCGCGGATACCCTCTAGCTGCTCAGCAGGGCCTGGCTTTTTCTTCCGTGGTGCAACGAATGCGGTGAAGTTGGCGCCCGCCTCTTCAAGAGCCCTGAGCGCTGCGGATTCGGCAGCAGGGCTAATCCTTTTCGTTGGGGTTGCATCAGGATCAGGTATGGCTACCGCCATAGGCGCCGGCGCCGGTACGCCTAGATCATCATCATTGTGTATGAGCGAAGCGCCCGGCCCTTCTTCTCCCGCAGTTGAATTTACGCTTTGCTCGGCTTTGTCCACGTTCGGGGATTCACTGAGCGCGAATGCGCCGAACACATCATCCACATCATCGACGTCATCGCTCGCTGAGTGAGCAGGTTCTATGGCGAGGAAGTCTTCCACCAGTTCCACCTCCTGCCCGGGGCCGAACGAGCTGAGCGTCAAGCTCTGCAGGTCCTCATCTAGCAATTCGTCATCTGCACCACCACTCATGAGCGGGTCATCATCATCCTGCGCCAGTAGCGCTTCAGCGGACATATCGGGTTGCGTTCCTGGAACGTCACTGTGCTCGGACTCACCGCTTGCGGCGCCGGCAAGCGATGTTGCGTGCTCGGTTGAGTCGACTGTTGGAGCATTCGGTTGAGGAACGCTTACGGTATCAGCTGCGGGTTGACTAAACCCTTCTTCAGCCTGAGCTTGTGGTGCTGGTGCTGGTGCTGGTGCTGGTGCTGGTGCTGGTGCTGGTGCTGGTGCTGGTGCTGGTGCTGGTGCTGGTGCTGGTGCTGGTGCTGGTGCTGGTGCTGGTTGTGGCTTTGGCTTCTCTTCTTGCTTGCCGGCGATGTTCATCTTCGCGGCGATCTCAGCGCTGAAACCACGGGTAACGATCTCCCTAAGCGCATCTGCTTCAGTGATTCCGAGATTGTGCGTGAACAATGGGCGCTCTATGTCCAGCTTCGTGCCCATGTTGGGCAGTCCACTGAGACCCGCAAGCTCGGGCGTTGTGGCAACTGGCACGACAATGATGCAAGGTTCCCACGTAGTCAGGTGAGCACCCGTTTGTGCGTTGCGCAACGATATCGAGTACATCGGCAGAAACCGGCTCATATCGGCGTGATTATGTCGCGAGTACAGCAGCCCCTTCTCTTGGAGCGTCGTCATCAGGTTGAGGGTCATTCGATACCGACCATCACCCTCCTCCAACGACCAACCCATTTTGGCCAAGATGAGAGATCGAAGGTCCTTTTCCCGGATGACGATCAGTCCATCGTGTTTCTGAGCAATCTTCAGCGTGGAATCTTTGGCCTGGTCACCGGTGCCGTTAACTCTGCCGTACTCCGTCATGATCTCGACGAAGCTGTGATAAATGGCGTTGGACTCGTCTTCTGAGATCTCGTGATCACTCAGCGTTTCGGTGATGCTCGACTCGGCCATGCCGGTCTTTTTGTCAACCAGGATCAGGAACTCCATGAGCGCCGTCATGCGGTCGTCCAGGCTGAGGCCATTCCGGTCAACCGGGAAATCGCTTGGGTGGTGGTAGTGGGCGATGACCAGATTCACGGCTTGTCGATCACGTGCAGGCAGGGCCCAGAACTCAGGGAAGCGTGCAAGAATTCTTGCACCAAGGGCATCGTGCGAGATGCGGTTGTCATCCTGGGGTGTGAGCGCTCCACCCTCCTCCTGGGTCTTAACGCTGCCGTCTGGTAGTAGCTCATAGGCCTCAAGCTTACCGATATCGTGCGCCAAGCCCAGAATGGGGATCAGCGGATCAGTGGCGTCAAACCGGTATTCCTTGTTTTTCAGATCGATGATTTTGAATTTGGGCTTGCCCCGGGCCTTTACATAAACCCCGTCGAATACGTAAGCGCCAGCATCCTCCAGTGCGGTGTCCGCCACGGCCAGACAATGCTCCCAAAGCCGGCGATTTCCGTGCCCTCCCTTGCGATGCGATGCTGGGAAGTGTGCATGTGCGGAATAGGTATCCCAAATGGCCCAAAAGAACGCTACATGGGCCGGCCACTTCTTCTCATTAGCCTCAACCCAAGCCAGCACCTTTTTACTGTCGATGGGCAGACGCTTCGACGGCACCTCGATGCGAGGTAGTGCCGAGGTGGGCATGGGAACCTTGCCAAGGGTCGATCGTGCGCCGTTGAGGATGTTTCCTTTCTTGCCGGCGTATAGCTTGTTCAGTGCTGACAACCTGGTGAACCAGATAAACCAGATACCGATGAACAGACCAGAAACAACGCCCAGGATCCAGTGTGAGACGTTGTAGCCCACCAGAGGCCAGTTCTCTAAAAACTCCATCGGAGAACCGCCAAAGGCTCGGGCAGTGAGCAGAAGCCACCAGAAACCGAACACGATGGCCGTTGCGCGAATGACCTTGTTGTTGGCGTTCACAGAAAAGCTCCGCTGTCTGTTTGGATCGTAGGTGGCTGCGTCCCGTCAGAACTGGCTGGTTGTTCCTTCGGTACCGGAGTCCCGTTATTGTCTTTCAAGGTGTTAGAGCACCCACCGCCCCCTTTCACAAAGCCACTGCAACCCCAGAAAGGTGACTTTTCAGCGTTCCGCAGGTACATGGGTTTGCCGCAGAGGTCACATGGAAATGACTTCGGCCGCTCCACTGGATCGCCGTCGCGATCGTTCATGGTGTGATTGCACTGCTCTCGATCGACGCAGGCCCAAAAGTGCCCTTTGGGAACTTTGATTTTGCGCATGCCGCCTTGGCATTTCGGGCAGGAAACGACATTACCTTTGGAGTCCCGGGTGTTCGCCGTCGGGTCGAAGTAAAACTCGACCTTGCCGGTGTCGAGCAGCTTCAGCCCGGCCTCGAACTTGGTGGATTTCTTCGGATTGACAAAGCCCTTGAGCCCTAGCACCACCGAGTCTCGAAGCAAGGTTTCGGCTTCAGATACCTTCAACATGCGACTGGCGATTTCTCGCCATATAGAAAAGCCGCACTGGCGCTCGCAAGCGAAGGTTCGGGCCTGGATCTCAACTGCACCGCCACAGGTTGGGCAAGGGGCGTTCAGCTTCTTGACCTGGACACCTGCGTATTTTTTCTTGATGGTGTCGAGGATTTCAGTGGTTAACTCTGCAAGCTCGGATTTGAAAGCGTCACGCTTGTACGCCCCCTTTTCCATCTGACGGAGCTTGTGCTCCCATTCCCCGGTGAGAACTGGCGACGTAAGGGCATCGATGCCGTTGTCGACCAGGAAACGGTAGACAGTCATCCCCTTTGCGCTGGGAGCAAAGTACTTCTTCTGCTGGATGAGATAGGGCTCTTTTTTTCGGCCTGCGCCGTCCTTGGTGGATTGGAGCGATTCGATCATTGCAGAGCGCGTGACCGGTGTACCCAGCCCCCGCTCCTTCATCGCCTCACGAAGGTCCTCATCCTCTACCAGGCGCCCTGCCGTCTCCATCGCGCCCAGCAATGTGTCCTCGGTGTACCGCTCTGGAGGCTTGGTTTTGAGCATCTTCATCTCGATGCCCTGCGGAGTGACTGACTCTCCTTTGACGTACCGTGCGAGCTCTTTCTTGTCGTCGGAGTCACCATCTCGATTGGTTGCGTCCTCGACGATCCCGGCTCCGTAAACCACCATCCAGCCTGGGGACACAAGCACGCGGCCAGTCGACCTGAAGAGTTCGTCAGCCACCGTCGTAAGCCGGACGGTTACCGAATACTCAGCCGCTGGATGGAAAACGGCAATGAAGCGCTTGACGATCATGTCATAGATTTTCTGAACGTCCGGCTCCAGGTCCCCAGCTCGCTTTCCGGTTGGGATGATAGCGAAGTGGTCCGACACCTTCGTCGAGTCGAAAATCTTCTTGTTGGGTCGTACCCAGCCTTCATCGAGCACGCGCTGCGCGTGATCTGCATAGGGGGTTCCAGCAAACATTCCCATGACCTTCTTCGTGTCGTTGATTGCGTCATCGGGAAGGTAAGCAGAGTCAGTCCGCGGGTAAGTAGTGAGGCTGAGCTCCAGGTAAAGTTTCTGGGCAATCTCCAGTGTGTAAGCTGCAGAAAACCCAAGCTTGCGGTTCGCCTCTCGCTGCAGCGAGGTGAGGTCGTACAGCTTGCCAGGGCCCGTCT
Source organism: Pseudomonas sp. MF6396 (assembly GCF_002018915.1). Taxonomy (NCBI): domain Bacteria; kingdom Pseudomonadati; phylum Pseudomonadota; class Gammaproteobacteria; order Pseudomonadales; family Pseudomonadaceae; genus Pseudomonas; species Pseudomonas sp. MF6396. The sequence goes on from NZ_MVOK01000023.1 coordinate 19,642, forward strand.
GGGCCGGCTTGACTTCATCCACCACACTGCTAGGTGCTACTCCAGAGCACTTGCTGATCAAAGCATCGGCCTTTGCTCGATCCATGATCCGGTGCTGGGAGCCACCCTTCTGCTCAGGCGTCTGTGGTGCCAACCACTTGCCGGTGTATTTACCAGCAGCAACCCCAAAGCTGCCGTGAACCTCCCAATAGGGCACGGGCCGGAAGGTCAAAATTGCCAGCTCCAAAGCACAAACCAAGGACAGCGTTGGGGTCTGCACGCGGCCAAGCGGGAATATCTCGGCTTTAGCAGTCTCTCGCTCATAGAGGCGTGAGATACCCCGGCTCGCGTTGATGCCGACGATAAAGTCGCCTTCGCTTCTGATCTCTGCTGCCATGGCGAGGTTGTCGAAGTCTGCGCCTGGCTGCATGTTCTTGTACGCCTGCCGGATAGCGTCATCGACCATGGATCTCATCCACATCCGAAGCATTGGCTTTGTGCATCCAGCCATTTTGTAGATGAGCCTGAATATGAGCTCGCCCTCGCGGCCGGCATCGCACGCGTTCGCAACAGCGGTGACGTCAGGCCGACGCATTAGGCGTTGCAGCACGTTATAGAACTTGGCCTTTGGCTCGATGACCCTCAGGTCGAATTGATCTGGGATCACAGGCAGGTTGCCGATGTCCCGCCCACCCTTGGCCATTTCCTCGGAATGGATTTCAACCAGGTGGCCGGCAGCGGGGGCAAGAATTGCGTTCTCGCTCTCCAGCCATGATTCCACCTTGCTGAATCCTCCGACCGCTTGCGCGATTGAGACCGCTACGGTTGCTTTTTCAGTGATGATCAGTGTCTTGCCCATGCGGACTAGCCTTCCAGTGCAGAATTACATTTCTTCCAAGCTGCCGGCCTAGCCAGACGGCTGCTGGTTTAGAAATAAAAAAGCCATCGATTCCAGTGTTGGATTTCGATGGCTTCACGAAACAAGGTGAGGCGGTCGCTGCTATGCGCCCTGTTGCTCACCGGGGATTGCAGGCTTGCTTGCCGAGCCAGAGCCAAATGCAGAGGCGAACATGGCGCTGCGCTCTGCATCGCCTTGTTTCGGTTGCGGCGCCTGGGTTCCGTGGCCTTTGAAGAGCTCAGCAGCCCAGCCCGGAACGATCTTGATGTGGCCAGAGTCAGGAGTAACAGGACCTGGCATGTCCTTGGCTTGAATGTACGGAATTTTGGATACTTCGGCGATTCCTGTTTCACCGTCCGGCAGGGAGATTGCCTTCACGTCCATACGGAATTCGCCGTTGACGATAATGGGCATGCCGCGGGCGAGTTTCTCAGACAGCGGCTGCAGATTACGGCCGTACCAACGAACAGGGATGCAGGCATCGGTGTCTTTCGACTGCCGAATCAGCACGACTAGCCGGTCGTTGATTGGAGTGCCGTCTACAGGATGTTTGCGGTTGCGTTCCAGAGACTTGGCCTGAATGAAGCCCGCGATACGGATCTGGTTCGAGGCGTTCTTGTTGAGGTCCATTGCCTTCCAATCGAACGAGTCGAGACGCTCTTCAGTGCCAGCGCCGGGCTGTTGCTCCAACTGGGCCACAGAATCGGGTGTGCCTGAGTCTTTTGCTGCGGCATGCACGACCGCATCCCACTTCCGCATGAAGTCCTCGCGAAAACGCCCTCCAAGGTGCATCAGGTTTGGAGCTTCGAAACGGATGCTCTTCACCCGTGCAATACGGTCATCACCTTGCATGGCGCCATCGGTGTGAACGAACGCCATGATGAGATCCCACTCCTTGATGTCCTTAGGAATCGGCGATTTCTTAGGATCGTAGTGGATGGGAAGCATGTGGTTTTCCGACCGGGTCTGCTGGATGTAGCAGATCCCTTTGACCGGATCATTCAAGCGCAGGACGCCGGCGATGTAGCCAGAGTTGAGCATCCCGTTTGGATACGAATAGGAGTCAGGCTTCCGCTTTGCGTCCTGGGGCAGCATTGAGTACCTCGATACGTGAATGGCTTGGTTTTCTCAAGAATACGCAACACGTACCAATAATACAAGGTGAATCAAAATGCACTTGCCGCGTGCTCGGCGGTCACAGAGCTACCGGCAAGGGGGCACATCCAGCCCAAAAGTCTCTTTTTCCACCGGAACAAGAGATTTGAATCTTGTTGTTAACTGTGTAGAATCTTTTTTTAAATTTATACTGGATTTCTCTGCTTTATTTGTTTAGGGAGCGTCCTGAATCGTGTTAGACGCCGCGACCAACCTGGAGCCGCACAATGCCCAAAGCTAGCGACAAGACCGCAAGTGAATCGACAGGACGGCGGTCTCAAGCGCCCGCCAAAGCACCAGCAAAACCAGCTGCAAAAGCTGCGGCGAAGCCGCTAGCTAAAAAGCCTACTGCAAAAACGCAAGCCCCTCAGGCTGCTACGCCTAAGAGGCCTCGTGCTTCTGCCAAGGCCAAAACAGCAGTACCAGAAGATAAGGGACATGCAGCAGTCGAAACTCGGAACACTATGCCGGGCTCCCGCCTAGTCAAGATGATCAAAAAGGTGATCATCGATCGTGGACTACCTGATCGTGCAATTGCCGATGTCATGGGTATCACGGTCATCTACTGGAACTCCCTGGCTAACGGGAACCGTCAGATACGATCGCTGGGTAAGGAAAAGCTGCAAATGGTGGCTGAATTCCTTGGCCTCCCCCTCATCCAGGTTTACAACCTGGCTGATTTCTTCACGCCAGAAGATTTTGTATACAAGAAAGATCTTGATGAGCAGCTCTGGCTGTCGATCGAGAAGATGGGTAGTGATCCTACCTGGGCGGGCTATATCCCGAAGCCGGACGAATGGGCGCAAACGCCTCTCTCCGTTCGCATGACCATGGTGTTGCTGTATGAGCAGCTCTCTGGGCGCCAGTTGTTGGCTAAGGCCGAAATCGAGCTGCCTGGTGTGCAACCGCCGCCGGTGGCTTAATTTGCGGGAATAAAGAAACCCCGGTCATTGACCGGGGTTTTTTGTGGGTTAGAAAATGAACGGAGCCGATGGTGGCTGCGAGGTGGTGTCCGATGGCACAACCTTTTCAGGCTCTACCAGGGTTTTTTCAGGTTCAGCCGCAAAGAAGAGGTTCTCCTCTGTCTTGCGACCAGTTGGAAGTGGCGGAATCACAGAGACCTCTGGAACGATGGTAACTTCATTTTGTTCTGCTTGAGGATGAATAGTTGCAGATGCTGAGCTACTGAAGAAGACGTTATCGTCAGCAACAGCCGGCGCTGAATCAGAAGCCGATACATTCAAAGGATCAAACTCGGTGGCATGTTCTCCAAGGATTTTTTCAGGATCCATGCAGAAGGACAACAAGCCAGATACTTGGATGTAAGCAACCCCTTCAATGCTCGGTCCGCTCGGTATAGCAGCCAACACTGATGCACACATTTTCTCCAGGTTAGAAAATTTGCTTGAAAGAACGCTCATAGCTTCAGCCTTGTCCTGAACACGACGGATCAAACCCAGGATTCTCGACGTCGTTTTGCCGTTGCCCTTGCGAGTCCAGGAGCGATTTACATCTTCCGCGATCTCCAAAGCGGCCTGGCCGACTAAGCCTTTAACTTCTGTTTGAAGTGCATCTTCTTCGCCAAAGTAGCTGGTGTTGCTGATACGAATCGCCGAAGTGTCAAAGGTCAACAGTCTTTCGAGCACTTGTGCCTGTGGAGCATGCTGGCGGATCAAATCTGCACGGGACTTACCACTTGGTGTTGTAACTGCGTTTGCCGGAGAGCTAGCCCACTTCTCCACCAAGTCCGGTAAAGTGTTGAGGAAGGAGGCCTTCTCAACCAGATATTTTCCTTTGATCGCATGCAACACTTTTGCAAGCTCGTCTGCGTGTTGGGTGGGTACAAAGTATCCACGGATACGATTGTTTACCTTTCGAGAAACCCCTACTTTGAGGATTTCTCGCTTGGCTTCCGATCGGTATTTGTTAACCCATGCGAAGGCGCCCGACGGTAGCATGCGCCCGACCTCACGGATGAAGTCATCGCCATCAACAGTTTTCTCACCGGTGCTTCCACCAATGATGACGTCAAAAAGCACTACATCCTGAAGGATGCTGATGCCCAGTTCATCGGTTTGCTTGGTAGTGCTCATGGTGGTTCTCCTGAAATTGAAAGAACGGGTCCCTTGCGAAAGACCCAGTGACAGGAGATGCCTCACAGGCACCCATAAACGAAAAAACCCCGGCGAGCCGGGGTATGGTGAAGCGTTAGACTTTTCCGACGATCGTCGACCAGGTGCTCAGGATCGCAGCAGCCTCATCGTGCGGTGCGAAGTCCAGAACGGTCACTTGCAGAGCAAGCTTCTGGCTTTCTTCTGTCGTTTTGCCCATCCGCATGAGGAGCTGGTAGTTCATCGCCCAGTTCAGCACATTTCGGGTGGTAATGGTGAAGTTGAAGGCCATTCCCCCTGCCCCAGCATCCTCGTTAAGAGCTATGAAGTTCGCCCGAACTTTGGCTGCCAGGGTTGCCATGGATTTTGCAACCAGTGGTTCAGTATTCGTCTGGTCTACAATGAGGTTGGCCTCACGACCTTCCTCCATGTAGGTGCAGAACATCGAATTAAAGCGGTCCATCGTCGCGATGTTCATTTTCTTGGTACCCCTGTAGCCAGTAGCGCTACCGCCTTTGCCGCCAGCAGACCCTTGGCCGTTTGTGTTGCCGGTAGCAGCGATCAAGCATCCAGGAGCAATCGGGATCACTTCGTTGGTCTGATCAAGAAAGATCGGCTTGCCATCTAGGATACCGTTAAGACCCATCTGGATCTGTGGCGGTAACTGGTCGAACTCATCCAAGAGCAGGATGGAGTTCGGGGTTTTAGCCCACTGGCACACCTTCCCGTAAATCCACTTCATGCCTTCGGGGCCGCACAATTTCCAGCTGCCGAAAAGGTCAGACAGGGTCGTTTCCTCAGAACATTGAACGGTGAAAACCGACCTGCCCGTACGGGCCGCAAAGGCCTCAACTAACGTGGTTTTGCCGGCACCGGTTGGCCCGTAGATGTAGGTGGCTTTCTTGATGGACGCCTTGAATAAGTCCTGTGCACCCGCAGAAGATGCCCAAAGGATCAGGCGCGTAAGCAACTCATCGTCGAAGCTGTAGGGTACGATTTTTGGTGTGAAGCGGGTTTCAGCAAAGATCTTGGTCTGCATTCCATCAAAAAATGGTGCTGTAGTACCGAAAACCTGTGGTGCAAAACGGACAGCTATCGGATTAAGGGTGTCGATTCCAGCGTCGAGTTGCGGGTCGTTGATGTGTTGGAAAGCAGTCATGGTCGAATCCCCAGTAGGCAATGGATGGCCTCTTGCGAAGGCCTGGTACAAGGGGATGCCTAACACGCGAGTAGAAACATAAAAAAACCGGACTCCAAGGAGTCCGGCTGGTCTTACGTTTTGGCTCTATACGATGCCCTGCTTCAGCGCTGCAAAAACTGCCGTCGCGAGGTCTTTGTCGGATTGTGCCAAACCACAGGCCAAACCCAGGTCAGCGTAGCGTTTATGGTACCCATCACCGATCAGGACGAAACGCACTTCGATGCCCATCAGCACTGCTTCATCAACGGCTGAACGCAGCACATCGCTATTCCCAGGATCCCCGTCAGTAACCACAATCAGAATTCTGCGGGCCTCCGGTCGATCGATGAGTTTCTTGAGCGCCCAGACCACTGCAAGGTGAGTTTTCGTACCATTTTTTGGCTCAGGACTGTACCGCTGCAATGTACCGGCCCAGCTCTCCTCAAATCCATGCCATTCACGAACTACCGTGTTGTAGGTAGCAATTCCAAATGGAATGGCTGAGTTATTCAGAACTTCACCTACTGCCACCGAAACCCGGTTGCAAGCTTCCTGTGCTGAGATCCGATCGTCACTCTCATCCTTCTTTGGAATTGGTCCAAATTTATTGTCCATGGAAGAGCTTTCGTCACCCAACAGGTAGAAACAGGTGTCAATCTCCTCCGCTTGCTTTCTTCTGGTGAAGATTAGGTCATCTCCCACTGCGTATCGCCAAAGTTTTCGAGTGTTGAGTCTTCCTTCACTTGCAGTCCATACTTCATTTTGGGTGATCGTTTCTATGAGTTCCTCGAAAGTTGCTGAGAGTATTGCAGCTGTCTTCTGAGCGCCAGCCCGAAGAAGGCTACGATTTTCAAATGAGCCACCAGACTTTGAAAGACTCAATTCCTTCATCTCGTTTGAGGCGTCTGGTTGATAGCCTCCCAGCCGATTCTGACTCACACCAGGCAGGCTGGAACAGATGACATCTTCCAACCCTTTTGCGTAGCTTCCACAATCAGTCTGGCTCGCGTTCAGCACTTGGTTGATGGCGTCGGAGATGTTACCGGCAGTACTGGGTTGGCCATTACTACCTGGTTGCCCAGTAGAACCAGGTTCACCTTGCGAGTTGTGGCTACCAGATCCTTGTTGCGAGGGGCTCTTCTGTTGGTCCTTAATCAGTTGGAGTAGATCCACAATTTCATTCGCCGCAAGGTTCGCACCCTGAGTGTCTGATGCATTGCAGCCCTTTACAGCAATCGCCTTCACTTGCTCAACCAAAGGTGCGCCGAATGTTGCAATAGCCAGTGCGCGATACTCGATGGCGAAGTCCTTCAGGCAGGTTTGTTCAAGGAGCTCACTACGGAGCTCAGTGACCAACCAGGCGACCAGAATTGACTGAGGTGTTTCTTGGCCAGCGACCGGACCGTGAAAAACTTCTCTTTTCACCAGGATCTTTAAGGTGTTGTGAATATTCGCGTTGGCACCACGAAAGCGGGGCTTTGCCAATAGCTCGCCGCGGGGATCCTCTAGAACGTTCAGCAGTGTTCCGGAGATATCTGGCTTCATCAAAACAGAAAAGTCCGTGTGCAGGCCGTGGCAGAGAATTTCATGGTCGAGTAGACCTTGGATCAATTCGAGATCTTCATCAGTACCCATGGCAGCGGTCAGAGGCAAGGTCAGAAGTAACCCACCAGCAACCTTTTGATCCGGGCCAATCGAAGCAGTTTTAATGTTGGCCCAGATGACACGCACCCGTCGCCCCAGCTTGTTCGCTTCCGCGATCAGCAGATGGGTATAGAGGTAAATGTGGCGCATCGAGACTTTGGACGTTGCAGGAAGCTGCGCTTGAGCGAGACCCATGGATATCCCCTTCTATTGAATGACGGCTTCGGCGATGCCTTTGCCTTACGAAGGGGAATGCTTGACACGTGATTAGAAAATCAATCGTCACCCTGTGGCAGCTCGATACCATGCTTCTGCAATTGGTCACGAAGGGCGCCCTGCAGATCCTTCATGAGAGCTTTGCCATCGAGGGCTGGGGCTGCAGGCTCAACTGGCGCCGGCGTCTGTGATTGGTGGACCAAGGTGGGTGGTAGGGGCCGGCCGTTGGCTTTGTACCGGGCAATGTAGTCCTCAACAATGTCACGTAGGAGTGCCGACGATGTGAGGCCTGGGTGGGATGACTGCGACATCTCAGCTACGATCGCTTGAAAATCTTCTTCAGTTGTACGGCTTACGCGGGTCGACAATGGCTGATCAGCGCTCTCCCGGCTTGCGAAGTTGATTTTCTCAGCCTGGCCCAGGTAGGGCTCCAGGATCGGGGCCATCAGGTCTCGTACTACCTCGTCATCCACATACTGGTAGCACTGGATTTTAACGGTGCGGCTTAAGAAGCCCACCAGGATGGGAGAGCTCTCGACCGCTTCAAGCAGGCGCAGCTCCGCAACCGCATCATTAGCGTACTTCAAAACGGTTGGCATACTGATGACATACATGCGGCCGACGTCGCGGGCTATGTCCCCGGAGAGTAGTCGCTGGTAAATCGCTACCTTGACAGCGAGCGGTGTTGATTTCGCGGCCAATTTGTCCCCCTGTCCTATTCCTGAGCCGGTATGAGGCCCGCTTTGACTGCGCCAGCCATGATTTCACCATGACTTAGCCGTAAACCGAAGAACAACGGTCGATTGGCACCAGATTGCTTTTCACCCTCTAGGCTCAGATCACCATAGCCGCGACTCTCCGCATCTTTCTCGGCGAGCACGAACCCATCATTGCAGGCTGTCAAAAGTCGCAAGCGCGATGACGCTGACTGTTTGATGGGGCTCGGCAGATACATGATGAAAAACCCACGCCCCCCCTTACGAGCTACCCGACCGCGGAGCTGGTGCAACTGAGCCACACCAAAGTGCTCAGGGCTCACTGCAACTAGCAAAGTCAGACCGGGGAAGGTTACGCCAACCTCGATCACAGTAGAGGCGACCAATAGTTTGAGTTGCCCGGCCTTCATCTTGTTTATGACGTCTGTCTTCTCGTCATCCGTCATTCCCCCATGGACCCGGCCTACGTCGTCACCCAGGATCCTCCTGAATCGCTCGTAGGCGGCTTCCACGGCATTGCGAGTGTCAGCCTCCCCATTGACCACGGGGTAGACGAACGCTGCCTGTCCGCCCTGCTTGATAATCTGCATAACGAGATCATGCAACTTCTGCCTGGCGTTGTGCGTGATGATCCTTGTAACGATCTCCCGCGGTACCGGCGTGGTCCTCAGAATTGAGATTGGCAGGCCTCCGAGCTTGACCAGTGCAACCGTTCGGGGAATCGCGGTTGCCGTTGATTCAAGGAAGTTGGTATGGGCCGCGATGAGCTTCTGCCGTTGAGCCACAGAGAATCGTTGCTGCTCGTCAGCGATGACCAGGTCGAAGACTATCCCCGCTTTTTTGGCGGCTGAAAGCACAGCAGTGGTGCCGACAACGATTCCTGCAGACAGGTCAATATTGGTCTTGCCCACCGGACCGACAACAGTGACAACGGGGATTTCGTAGAAGAGGCTGCTCAATTCGGCCGCCAGTTGCTGCGCCAAGATTTGCCCGGGCGCGATGATGGCAACCTTTGCCCCCGCGAGGTAGCTTGCCGCAGCTGGAACCATGAACGTGAATGACTTGCCCGTACTGACATCACCCGACAGGATACGCTGCATCGGATAGGGCGACCTGAGGTCTGACACGATCTCGTCGATGGCTTGAAGCTGGTCGGCAGACGGCGAGAAAGGAGCACGCCTGATTAAATCAGCAACCTGGACTCGGTCGATTCGCAGGAGGGCTCCTTTCACTGCTGGTCGGTTGCGATGAGCCTCAACGCGATTAACAAGCGCCTGTATGCATACGGCCTTGGCAATCCTCACCGCCTCGTCTCCCTCACGCACTGACAAAGGCGTGTGCAGGTTACGCAGCAAGTCAGCAGGGTCGACAAGGCCTGTCAGCTTCCGGAAGTCATCTTCGTGCATCAGGGCCTGTTCCAGGAGCAGGCAGGCTGCCTCGTTGATGTGTGCCATCGCTGCGGTGATGGCCTCACCAAGAACTTCAGCACTCACCTGATTCTGCTTTCCCTGATAGACGGGCATCACCCGTCCAATCATCGCAGGGGGTATGACCATTGGGTTGGACATGGAGGGCCGGCCCTCATAGGTGACCACCTCGCCGTAGGTGTGCACCGTCGCGCCAAAGTCGTACGCCATCCAGGGTTCGATCGAAGGCTTACCAATCAAGCTGATGTGCAGACGCTGACCTCGCCCGTCGACCACTTTGACGAATCCGCGGAACGCCCCTTTGGCCTCTTGCAAGGGCGCACCGGTGCGATCGTAGATCGATCGCTCGATTAGGGTGAGCGCCATGTACGAGGCTTCGCCAGTGTCAGGCAAGGGAAGCACCACAATGGGGTCGTGAAAATCCCTGTATTCCTTCGGTACCGTCAGAAGGCACTCGGGCAGCGATGTGAACCCCAGGCGTGTGAGGCGGCCTATGTCATGCATAATCTGATTTCGCGGCTGATGATCGAATATGAATAGTCACGCGTAACTATAACTCAAGAGAATCAAATAGCACTCGCTTGGTTCCGGTGCCGGCACAAAAAAGCCCTAGACGATGGATGTCGTCTAGGGCTGGGGGAACATTAGTGGCTGACCCGAGAGTCGCCGGTTTGGCCTGTGATCAAGCGAACCGAATCACCAGGGGCGAAGGTTTCAGCTGGATCTTTGGCCTGGGTGACCGCCTGCAAGCTACCGTCACTGGTCATTTTAACGGTGATCTCGACCCCATCAGCATCGTGGGCTTTTTTGTCGACCGCAGCACCAATGGCGGCGCCAACTGCACCTGCGACGACCATCACGGCCAGTTGTCCCAGACCACCACCGCCATTGCTGCCGGCGATAGCGCCCAAGGCACCACCAGCCATGCCGCCGATTGGCGAGGGCTTCCCATTGATTTTGACATCACGAACAGAGTCGACGACACCGAGTTCAACCTTCATCTTCTGCATGGCAGTTGCCTGGGAGTAGTCCCGGCTCGTCATGTTCGAGGCGCAACCAGACATTGCAGCAGTAGTGACGATCAGCAGAGCTGCGATAATTTTTTTCATGATTTGTATCCTTAAGTCAGATTTTCGCTTTAATTGTGCGAATTAGAGAGAGCACAGGACGGCGACGGCCGAGACGGTGTGATCCAATCCTGAATGGGTCTTGGGTTAGCTTTACACTCACGGGATGTGCCACACGGGTTTGTAAACGGCGGCGAAAAATTCTGATTGGCAGTTATAGATTCGTGTAAATCATCTCTTAAGCCCTCTGCTCTCATCCTTCAAAAGGCTGTGTATTAATTGATGGCACGAACACACCCAGCCGAAAAAAAAGCCCCGCTAATTTGCGGGGCTCTAGAGTTTTCCGTTCTAGTTGTATGTGTTGTCGCTGGCTTTTTGTGAGATGTCATCTTGAATGTTTTTGACTTCAGGAAGGACGGTTGCATTCATGACATCATCTACGAACTCTGAGAGGTCGAGCGCTGAAAAGTCAATCCTCTGAAACTCCTCTACAGTAAAACCGCCACAACTAGGGCTTTCGGGGGTTCCCCAGCCCTTCCCTATTTGTGGCTTGCCCTGCTCGTTGATGATTTTCGCAAGCACGGAGTTGTAGCAGCAGTACGCCTCGGTGGTTTCGAGGCAAGCACCAAAGACTTTCTTGGAGCAGTAGCTCCCTACGAAGTGGCAGAGATTCGCACCGCGGTGCATCCCCAGTTGTTGCTCCTCTGGCTCGCAAGACTTGAGCTCCATAACAACTTGAATTGCTACAGCAATCGCAAAGCTGTACGGGTCGAAGTAGAAACCACCGCCAAGCCCGTAAACTGGGCCGCCAAGCATGCCTGTGGCAGGGATTGTTCCACCAACGGCATAACTCAAACCGTAAACGCTGAAGCTCAGTGTCGGAGCAGATGGGGCTGAAGCCCCTAGTGCAGAAGCGCCTTGCTTCACCCACTCGACGTTGTTGTACGCAAAGTCATACATATATTTAGAACCATAGCTCGCTAAGCCACCTCCGACAGCCGAAACTGCTTGACCCATGATTGAAAAGTTGGTTTCAGCACCACCGCTCTTTCCGCAGCAGTTTTTAATACCGCCATACCCTTTTCGGCAAGACTCATCTTCACCGCCGAACAGTTCGCCGTCCGAACCATACACGCCAGCTTCCCGAGCAGCCTCTTTAGCTGCAACCGCTTTTGCGAAGTCGGTATCCGAGGGGTAGCTTGTATCCCAGCAGACACCCTCGTAGCACGAGACTTTCGTGCTGCAGTCTTCTGTTGTCGTTGTTTCACCTTTCTTGGTGATGCAGCTATAAGTGACCTGGGACATGACGCAACCAATAGGGTCGGTGCTCTCGATGCACGTCTCGTCGATTTTCTTACAGCCCTTGTCCTCGTATTGCTTGCAGTCGTTCTCTTTGTCCGGGTTGATGCAAGAATAGTCGTCTTTGTACTTCCAGCATGCCTTGTAGACAGGCAAACCGTTGATGACACGTGTTTCCGGACCTTCGACGCACGTGTGCGATGAGATGTAGCACAGCGGGTTCTTTGCCAGGGGGTCACACTGACTCGTGTCAAGTTCGTCGCGGATAATGGTATGGGTGTCGTCCAACTGGATGGTGTCGGACGGCTTGGGCGTGGCCGGGTTATCGCACCTATAGGTTCGCTGCTCCACCAAACACGTACCGTTCCAGGCAGTGGATATGCAGGAAGTCGAGGTTTGATAACAGCCAGCGACCTTCGAAATAGCGGCACAGTAATCAACAGAGTCAGGCTTCACGCATTCGTATGTAGACCGGTATCGCCAGCAGGCCTTGTAAATAAGGTTGCCCGCGATGTTACGAGTTTCGGCGCCCTCTACGCACGTTTCCCCTGTTTTACGGCAGTCAGCCGCCTGAGCGAATGTTGTTATAAAGACTGAAACCATTAGCGGTATCAGCTTTACTAAAAATATTCGAATAGTCATCCGTTACAAACCCCTCTAAGCGCGAGAATTTAATGCTCTACATTGATCAGTCCATGTTTCGGTGCACGGGCCATTGCACAGCATCCGAGCATACATTGTTATGTATGTTTCGCCCCCGCCACCTACCGCTGTGATCGTCTCAAGTTTGTTGACGCCCGCAACTAGATAAGGAATCAAACTTATGTTTGGGGTTGCCCCCCAGCTGGTTCCAAGCTCCCGATGGCGCTGGACACCATCGCCGATATTTACTCTACCGTTGCTGAACAGAGACAGCTCAGTACCGCCATAAGGACCACTGAACAAGTAGGTGCCATTTATCTTGATCAGAATATAGTCGTCGTAGTACACGGATGCGAGCGTGAACTCGGTGAGCATTGTTGGGTCTTTAACCTCGAATTCCAGCGAACGGGGATAGATCCCATCGCCCCAATAGTTGTCACCGATTGAGCCGAACTGAAGCGCATAGGTGCCGTTGGAGTTTGCCAGCTTCCAGGAGGTATACATATCGGATTGTGTTGTTCCTGGCACAATACCCCCGTTGTCGCATCCCACAATCGGGGGCTCACAGGCCATTGTCAGATAGCGATCACAGGTAACATTCTCGATAGCGTTGTGAGTAACGCTACACTGGAAGTTAGCCTTTGTGTCGACATCAACCACTTGACCCATTGAGCAGTATTTTGCTTCGCTCAAGTTGTACTCGTTGCACACCTCCGTCGAATATATGTCAGGCGTAGTGGTGGTTTTGGTACCGCAGTTTTCTGAGATGTCGCCAGGCTTAGCATTGTTGATGATCTCACCGATCCCGCTGATGATCGGATCGTTTTCGTCAACATCAACTTTGACACGCTCGTATGGGTTCTTTGCAAGGAAGTTGACGGCTGCGCACTCTTGATTTGCGATATCGTCAGGCCCATTAGGCTCTGTTTTGCAGGTATTGATCCGACCTGTACCAACGTTGAAGAGTGAGGTGCTGCCAAATTGAGATGACTGGGATGGCTTGTCTGTGTAGAAGGGCATAGCTTTCGCATTTAACGATGTCACATTCGATGAAAGTTTGCTGAGGTTCGACTTTCCAAGTGCCGCCCCTTCAGAGTGTGGATCTGCTATTGCCATGCTTGATAGCGCAAGAGTTGCAGCCAAGGTGACCAAGCTTGTGATATTGGAACTCATTGGGACTGGACCTTGTTTACCTTGGTAGCGGAGCTATGACCTTGGGTAAACAAACTGGGATCTGCCGGCGGTGCGCCGTCCTCACAAATGTTCATCCCCCAACCAACCTCAAGTGGGCCCGCCCCGCCGTTGACCTTCGGAACCATCTGCTGGGTGTACTGAATCGCAACACGGGCGCAGCCAGGCTGCTGCAGCTGTTCGACGACTTTTGCCTCGACCATGATCGGTTCCCGGGAATGGGTTTGGGCCATCCACACATCTGCTTGGTCACCGGTAAGCTGAGCCGAGGCGTGTCCGGTTTTCACTGCTTCGATCAGGATCTCTTTAGAGGTGTCGGCATGCGCTGTACATGGAGCAGCACCAAGGACGATGAGAGAGGTGCACAGGGACAACAGCTTGACTATGAAATGCATTTTGGTTTCCCGGATACTGGTAGTATTTTACGCGTAAATGTAATTCACTTCCGGTATCGAAATCAATCTGTGAGATTTGGCCACCCTCCAACCTGAGGCTCTCTCCATCGTCCAGTGCACACACAAAAAAGCCCCCGACTCTTGGAGCGAGGGGCTTGCTGGCCAGCAATGCGAGGTATCTGGCGGTCTATTGTGAACGCTGATCATACGCTGAGCATTGATCCACCCAGGTTTCCTGACAATCCGGCGGGCACTGCTGGTGGGCCGTGATATAAACCATTCCGTAGCCTGGGCCTTTGCCGTTAAGCACTTTGATGTTTATGACGTTGGAACCTTCGCGCAAATAAGGTATGAGGTTTATATGCTCATTTGTCTTAAGGTTGGTGCCGGTTTCTGCTGTGTTATGATCACTCGGATTGTCACTCCACCGAGCATGAGGTGGCCTGTAGTTGTTGTCTTGCACTAGCTTTGTTGCGTTCGGGTTCCAGCCGCCAAATGCCCTGCCATGAACACCTATAAACGTGCCGTTTATTTCAATGCCAACGTAGTTGTCGGAATGAATTGCATTTATGAAGAACTCGTCTACGCGATCCAGTCCGGCAATCGAGAAGTTAAAATTAGCTTCAGTTACCTCGTTGATTGCTGTCACATTGTTAATGATCGTTAGAGCCGATCCGACCAGCGTAAATTGGTACGCGCCATTGCTGATGGTTGCTGAGTTTACCGCGATACCAGAACCCGTACATCCAGCGATCGGAGGTTGGCATGAGAGTACTAAGTATTTATCACACGTGACCGTCTCTACTGCATTCTGGGTAACGTTGCATTGGAAGTTTGCCTTCGTGTCAACGTTGACCACCTGGCCCATCGAGCAAGCTTTTGCCTCGCTCAAGTTGTACTCGTTGCAGACCTCAGTAGAGTAGATATCAGGCGTAGTGGTGGTTTTAGTACCACAGTTTTCAGTGATATCACCCGGCTTAGCATTATTTATGATTTCACCAATCCCGCTGATAATAGGATCATTCTCGTCGACGTCTACTTTTACGCGCTCATATGGGTTCTTCGCGAGGAAGTTGACGGCTGCGCACTCTTGGTTTGCGATATCGTCAGGCCCATCAGGCTCTGTTTTGCAGGTATTGATCCGACCCGTACCAACGTTGAATAGTGAGGTGCTGCCAAAGTGCGATGACTGGGAAGGCTTGTCTGTGTAAAAGGGCATCGCTTTCGCGTTAGACGATGTCACATTCGAGGATAATTTGCTCAAGTTTGACTTGCCGAGTTCGGTGCCCTCTGAATGCGGGTCTGCTAAAACTGTCCCGATCACCAGTACTACTCCTGCCAGAGCTGTAAGCCCTTTTCTTGCAATTTCCATTCTGATTACCTTGCTTTCGGGTGCTGGCAGGGTACCGTGCACTGTCTGGATGTTTTGTATACGCGGGCTTGCAAATGCTCTCTGCGCTGGCGTAGACGGGCTCATCACTTGATTTAGGTGCTGAACGACCTGAGCATCGACGAAGTCATGGGCTATCCCGCCATGATACTGTGTCAGATGACAAATGATGCATCACACGTATGCATAATATAATCAGTATTTTGCCTATTGATTTCCTGTGGGGTGAGGATGACGGAGCTGTACACTGCCCTTGAAGATTTCGTACTGGCCGGACCTATTGGCTACTTAGTGATGGTGCTTGCTACGGCAGTTGTAGTCAGAGCGCTGCCTATTCACTGGCGAGCAGCGTCTCTCCTCAGATTGGTAGGGGTGTGTGCCCACGAATTTTTCCACCTCGTCGTAGGCTACCTGACCGGAGCTAAGCCGATTGGTATGACAGTCATACCCCGGCGTGAAGGAAATCAAATTATCCTAGGATCGGTTGAGTTCGAGCGCCTGACCTGGGCGAATGCTTGGGCAACTGCCTTCGCACCTCTGTTAGCTTTGCCCGCTCTCTATGCGCTCGCCGTTTGGCGCACTTCGAGTCAAGCAGGGGGGCTGGCGTTAGAGGACCTGGTCTGGTGGACTATCGGCGGCCCCATAGTTTTGCACTGCTGGCCATCGAGGGCAGACTGGCGACTGGCACTCATCTCGTGGCCGATACTTGCCTTGGTCTTCCTATGCGCAGCGCTGTATGTATGGGGTCAGGATTTGTCATTCCTGTTGGCTTGGAGAAGCGTAGCGTCATAGTCAGGCCGCTTCATATGTTTGTGCGTTGAAAGCCAGTTGGTTGCGAAACTGGTTGCGTCATTCTGCTCTTTTGAGGTGAGGTCGAAGGACGATATGCCCGCTGAGTTCATCCCCTGTTTCCCCTTGTTCAGGCCGACATAGATCAACCACCAGGATGCGGCCATCTTCGCGTTCTGATTCATGCCGTGGCCATTCTTGTACATAGCCGAGAGGATGGCCGGTGCATTCGGCTCGCTTGCTTGCGCTGCCTTCGTCAGCCAGTTGTACGCCTCTTGGTACTCCCCGCGCTCGTAGAGCATCCGCCCGAGTAGGTAGTAGGCCGTCACATTGCCTCGGTTGGCGCCTTCGTTTGCCCAAGCCCATGCTCTGTCTTGCTCGCCTTTGCCTAGGTAGTAGAGCGACAGGCGAACGGCTGCAAGATCGACAGACGCGTCCTTTACGGAAGACTCGAACATCTCCATCGCTTTGGTCTCGTCCTTCGCTACACCACGGCCTAGCAAAGTGAGGACGCCCAGGTTGTACCGAGCAAGCGGGTAGTCTGTGCTGGCGGCGGAGAAGTATGCGGCAGCTGCGGCGCTGTCCTGTTTGACGCCTTCTCCGTGATCCAGCAGATAGCCCACAACGTTCTGTGCTCGACTATTCCCGCCTTGTGCGAGATCGAAGAGCTTCGGCAGAGCAGCTTTGTCCCCTGCTTTGTAGGCTGCCCAGGTCCGAAGAACTTCACCACCCTCTCGGGCGGTTGATAGCAGCCCCTTCATAGCAGTGGAGATGTCTGGAAGGTCGGCTCCCCCAGCCGCCGCTTCGTTGCTGAAGTACGCAGCTGCGGACGTATCTTGGGCTGTGCCTGCAGCGCAGTCGAGGCTCGCGAACGCAAGGGGGAGAGCCAACAAGGCCGGCAGTTGATTCAGTAAAGGCATTTTCTGATACACCTTGTTTATTGGTACGCGTAATGTATTCTTTAGCGCATGAAAAAACTATCCCTCCCTTTTCTTCTGGCAGGTGCATTGACCGGCCTTCCTATGATCGGACACGCGGACTGCTTCGCCGAGGCAGCTGCGCGCTATCGGGTCAGCGAGAAGCTGCTACGCGCCATCCAGGTCACAGAGAACCGCCCGGGGAAAGCAGACGTAGTGAGCCCAAAAAACAGCGATGGAAGCTGGGATATTGGGCTGATGCAGATCAATTCCTCTTGGCTCCCCAAGCTATCGAAGTACGGTATTGGTGAAAAAGAGCTTTTGGATCGTTGTATCAGCGCGAACGTAGGAGCTTGGATCCTTGCGAGCAACATTGCGTCGCATGGGCACACTTGGAAAGCAGTCGGCGCATACAACAGCCCATATGAGAAAAGTCAGCGGATATATATTCAGAAGGTCATGAATAACTATGGTGGTTTGTAAATGAAGCAGCTATTCAGCAGTTTTTTTGCTGTTCTTCTGTTTGGGTGGATTTTGTATACGGTATCTCCGGAGGAGCCGTGTGAGCGTGTGGAGCGTGGCGCTTTACCGATCAGAGTAGTTTTTGATGCAGTCCGTTGGGCAGGCACAAACTACCTTAGTACAGATTCCCGGATTGACTTGCTACTTTGGAGCATTGAAGCGGATAAATCCGTTCAGAGTTTCATTTCGCGTTTGTTCTACGGCCCAGTCCTTAAATGCACTAATGGCCAAGCTAAATAGGAGCTGACAGTGGCAAGAGAGCCAGATCTTTTTATTTTCAACTCCCCAGCAGACAAACCTGCGGCAACATACTTGAACGACCTGTTCATGATGGCCGCCCAACAAAAAATCCCGGATATTCATTTCCAGTGGGTTCAAGGTCACGTGCATATCCATCTGCGTGAAGACGGAAAATTGAGGCACTATGAAACTGTAGAACCAGCAATGGGCAAAATGATCGATACGAAAATTCGATCGCGGGCCACCATGGACCTCTCTCAGCATCAGATTCCCCTCGATGGCCGCATCGGATTGAGATACCCAGGATTGGAATTGGAAGTTCGTGTCAGTTTGGTTCCAAGTCATAACGGCCAGAAAATCGTATGCCGGTTGCTCGATCAAGAAAACTCTTCGATGAGTCTCGAACGAATCCGAATGCCGCCCTTGGTCGAGCATGCTTTCCGCGAGATGATTAACGAACCTCAAGGTCTGATTCTTGTCACCGGCCCAACAGGCTCAGGTAAAACAACTACTCTGTACGCAGCACTCAATGCCATCAACGACGGAACGCTCAACATTTGTACGATCGAGCACCCGGTCGAGTATGTAGTTAAGGGCTTTGTCCAAATCAACGTCACGCCCCAGCTCAGTTTCGCCCTGGGTCTCCGGGCCCTGCTCCGACAGGATCCGGACGTAATTCTGATCGGTGAAATTCGTGACCAGGAAACCGCGCAAATTGCCATTCAGGCTGCGAACACAGGCCACTTGGTCTTTGCAACATTGCATTCAAATAGTGCGGCTCAAGCAGTCCCTCGCATCATTGATCTTGGTGTCGACGCTCAAACCCTTGCGTCTGTCCTCATTGGCGTAATTGCTCAGCGACTTGTTCAGACTCTGCGCACTGATATGGATCACGAGTGGATTCCTATCAATGATGTAGAGCGCATGTGGTTGAAAAAGAACGGACTGCCGGCTATCACAGGCAAGGTACCATTTGCCCCAACGAAAGATTCGTTCTCAGGTAAATGCCCCATTATTGAACTTATCAGGTCGGATAAATCTGTACGTACAGCCATAATCGATGGCGGTGGCGAGATGACTGTCCTGAACGCTGCTGCTCGACAAAACCAGTTCGACACGCTGGGCCAGTCCGCAGTACGGATGGTGACTGATGGATTGACCACCATGGCTAGGGTGCGAAGCCTGATTAAAGATGACTCCGTAAAGCCAACTGTCAGGCGCATCGGCGATGTTCTAATCGCTCAAGGCCTCATTACTTTTACGCAAGCAAACCAGGCAGCTGAACTTCAGCTGCGTAGCACCATTGAAGGCAAGGTGAAAAAGTTTGGCCAAGCCCTCATCGAACTTGCGCTTGTAACACAAGATGATGTAGTGAACGCTCTAGGTTTCACAGAGGGTGCTGTGGAATTCTTAAATGATCTGGCAGCGGTCCGAAAAATAAACTTCAGAGCCCTGAAGGATACAGTCGAACTGTGGCGCACTGAACGAAATCAAGAGTCAATCTTCGACATGCTCATCGAGCAAAACCTGATCAGCAAGGAACGTTTATATGAAGAAGTTTATTGCGCGGATGGCTATGGCAGCCCTGCTGGCAACCCCAGTTCTGTCGATAGCACAGGAGTCGTTGTCGCCGCTGCCGTATAGAGAGGTTGCGGCCCAAGCTGAAGATAATCACAAGGTCATCGTGTTCTTTTCCTTCGCGTGTCCAGTTTGTGCTTCGTACGATCAGACCTTTGCCCGGTGGGCCAAAACAATGCCGCCTGGTTGGTCTGTTGAGTTCCTTCCCGTAGCGGTCCCCGACAAAGGAAATTACATTGCTGCACGTGCATTCTTTGCTGTCCAGGATGCAGATCCGGCCCGCCTCGATGCATTCATGTCGGCGGCCTACACGCTGATCCAACAGAACGCGATGACTATGGAGAGCGCTGACACGTGGTCGAAAGCGGTAGCGATCGCCAACGTACAAGGGTTCAACGAAGCCTGGCACAACGTCACTCAGCAACGCCTGGAGAAGGCTTTTGCCAAGCTCCTCACATATGGCGTTGATGCCACACCGTCCATGGTCATCAGTGGTAAGTATGTGATCACACCTGACGATGTTTCCGGGGATAGTGCTATTTACATGAACCTGGCCAACGGCATGATTTCAAAGGTGATGCAGGAGCAATAGCCCAGTCCATGCCTTGCACTGGCTGTCAAAGCACCAAACCCCCGTACCTACGGGGGTTTGTATTTGGGAGGCTAGCTCGGTGACTAGCCTTCTACAGAGCAGAGAAGTGCTGTCCGGTCCAGTCTGAATGCAGGCAGTGTTGCACGAAAAAGCCCGACGTATAGTCGGGCTTTCTTTATTCCGCTGAAGTTAGCTTTTGCCCCCTCTAGCCGTCGGCGGCTTGGCGTCGTCGTCACCCTTGTCTTCAGGGGTGACAACAGTGTTTTCCAGGGTCATTACTCTCGTAATGGGTGCTGGCTTCCCTCCTCCACTGAACGGAGACTCATAAGCATCAGCAGCACCCATCAAGCCTTCGCCATATGGGCTACCTGGACCATTATCTGAGCCGGACAATTGAGGCTCACCTACTGAAAGACCAGCGCTTGCCTGCGCTTGGGTGCCAGCAGACATCAAACCAGCACCCGATGCCGTCATCATTTCGCCCGCTTGGAGGTCCGCATGAGCATCGGCAAGGGTTGGTTGCGAACCAACATGGAGTTGATTGGTGTGAGCTGAGGTAGCCGCGTTTTCGACGGGCTCCATCAGGTTTTGATCGGCACCTGCTGTCATAAGCCCCGCACCTGGGGTAGCTCTTAGCTCTCCGGCGTGCCCCCCGATCGATGCGTGTGCCTCGGCGCCGGTCAGCGCTGCAGCTGCAACAGGCTGGCTGGCCGGAACAGGTGCAGCGTCCTGGCGGATCGGTGGGTGTGCCTCGGCGCCGGTCAGCGCTGCAGCTGTAACAGGCTGGCTGGCCGGAACAGGTGCAGCGTCCTGGCGGATCGGTGCGTGTGCCTCGGCGCCGGTCAGCGCTGCAGCTGCAACGGGCTGGCTGGCCTGAACAGGTGCAGTGTCCTGTCGAATTGGGGCTGTCACAGGGGGAGGCGCCTCAGCATTTGCGTTGATCGGTGTGACTAGAGGCTGACCTTGTGCTGCGGCTTGGGTATTTTCGCCTGGCGCGCCCATCAAGTTGCCCGCGTGTCCGCCCAGAGGGGCAAGGGCATCGGCCGGCGCAGGCATTGGAGTAACAAGAGGCTGACCACTCTGCGCTGGGGCGTTTTCGCTTTGAAGCATTGATCGAACGCTCGAACCAGGCTCAAGGTGTTCTGGCCTGCCGTTGGCTGCCACATCAGCGTTGTAGTTATCAGCCATATGATCTGCGGCGATCATCATCCCAGGGACGACCGATACGTTGCCAGCAAGCTTGGTGGCGGCTGCGGCCTCGCGACCGGCTGTCTTCGCCGCCGCCGTAGCGGTTTTCGCAGTTTCAGCCGCTTCTGCAACGTGTTCAGCGTCCACGACTCGCGAGGCCTGACCTTGGCCACGGAGCAGTGCCGGTACCTCGTGCCCAGCTGCATTGACCACGCGTGCAGCCTGAGCAACTTCGGTGCCGGCTTCAGCGGCTTTCAAGGCCGATTCAGCACTGCGTGCTGCCAGAACTGCTCTTGTCGCTTGAGTCCCTTTGATCGCTGCTCCACCCCATCCTGCGCCTGGCACAAACATAGTAGCTGCCGTAACGGCCATCGCAGTTTTTGGGTTTTCTTGCTCCCATTGCTGCTCAGCCTGGCCTACGCCGACCATCGTGTTCGTGATCGGCTTGGTTGATAGGGTGTCGCGGATCTGCTCAGGGGAAAGGGTGGTGTCCGCATTTTCGAGTGCTGTTTTACCCGCCCGCATCTGCTCTTGCGCTTTGGCATGGCTGCTTGGCATTTGCGACGATATATATGTCTCGCGGTCCTCGTAGGAACGGTATGGATCCATTCCCGATGCGACTTCCCTGAGCTCTTGTGGCTGTGGAGCACCGGTAGGGCCGACCTGATTCGGATTGACCCCAGGAACATTGGTCGACGGGTTGCCGATGTTAGCGCGAGAAACCTGACCAGCGGGGTTGTCACTGACCTGGGCTGCTCGACCCCCTACCCCCTGGAATTTGGCCGCATCACCTCCGCTCGGCCCGCCCACAACGTTTCCAGTCATAGCCGAAATGACATTCGCGAACTCTGTGTCCGCCCCAATGGACTTGAGGGCCCACAGCTGGGCGGACTCACGAGCGCCAACCATGCCAGTGGATTGTTGGGCATAACGGGTTTCAAGCTCGGGGAATTTCTTGTTGAACTCGCTGCGTTGCGAATCGCTGAGACCCGCGATAGCTTGGTTGAGGGCCTGCATACCCTGTGGAGATCGCGTGAGGTTCCCACCGGTGGTCTCCTCGCTGATCTTCGCGTTCGCAGAGACCCCGGCTTCTGAAGAGGTAGCTTGTTGGAAGCGATTGAACGAGGACTGGGTGTCAGCGCTTGTTGCACTCAATCGACGACCCAACGCATTTTCAGTTGCGGCTTCTCTCCCGGTGCTATGAGAGAACGTGTCAGCAACCGCGGCCTTCCACCCAGACATGTCGCTTTCGTTTTTGGAGATCTCAGTACCAAATTGAGATGCAACCTTGGAGGCTTGGTCTTTTGACATTTCCTTGCCAGTTGCGTTCGTAATCCCCGCTGACACGCCGCCAAAGATACCCTTGAAACCAACACTGGCGTCAAATGCTTCTCTAAACTGGTTCAGCTCTTTACCGGTGTAACCCAACGACTGGCCTATGCTATCCCCTAGCTTCATTGCCTGCTGGGAGATAGTACTGTGCTGTCGATCAAGCGACTGCATGCGCTGATCTGTCCAGCTATCACCGGACTTGTACGAGGCCATTTGGCGAAGAGAAGCCTCCACTGCTGAGGAGCTCTCGCTACGCTTCGAATGGTCAGAACCGAAGGCACTCTGAGTGGAAGTGCTTAGAGTGTTTTTTAGATCCGCCGTGTTCCAGTTGGCGCCATTGAGTGATAGACCGTTGTTGACACTGCCGGAATGTGCAGACTGGTACTGGTTACGGCTTGCAACATCGACATGGGCCCCATTTTTTACAAGATCAGGAGACTGAAGTTTCTCGTCATTGTGGTCGCGTCCCGACCAGCGGCTGGCAAGGCTCACCATGCCGTAAGCAGTCAGGCCAAGCATTGCTGCAGAAATGAGTGGTGTGGCGGCCAGCATATCCGATGCGATACCAAGCCTTGTTGCCAGAACGTCGTAGTAGACCGCCTTCATGTTGCTCGGTACTAGGCCTGCTTCAGTAAACTCTGTCAGTTTCTCTGCGACATCGTTTTGGATGTACATCTGAACCACAGCGGAAAATGGAAGCCAAGAAGTAGTCCAAATTCCGAACCCCAGAAACTTTACATACATCATCAGCGATCCAGCCCCTTTAAACAGGCTGTAAATGATGACGATGGGCGCGAAACCGAAGAATAGAATCTGAAGGAAGACCATTGTCGGCGTCATAATCTTCGCAAAGAAACTACCAGACGCCGCAGCGTCGGAGCGGAACTGCTCGTCTTGCTGGGTCAACGATGTCATACAAAGATTGAAGCTGTTTTGATCGGAAACGCTATCTAGACAGTTATATGTGCCCACTACAGAGTTGTAGAACAGCGCGTTCACCATGAAATCATCAGCGCTTTGAGCTGCGGACCATAGCGACGGCACCAGGTTGGTAATTGCAGCACTAACATCGTCAGGCGTGTAAGCACTGCCCGAAGGGCTCTTAACCTTCATACCGGCATTGATCATTTGTTTCGCGGCAGCGGAGGATGGGAATGCATCAACCTTGAGTGCTATCTTGGTCTGTGCTTCCTGGCAGGAAAGAGCGGATCCTGCAATATTTACGTTATCCCAATAGGTGGTCAGGCCCGTGCCGCGGGAATGGCCTAATACATAAGAAACAATATTTGTGGATTTTTGGAAATCCGCAATGCTGAATGTCGTTGAGCCAGGAACACAGTCGATAATATATTGTTTCAGGCTGGCCACAAGGTACGGGTCAACATTCTCCACACCCTTGCGAAGGGTAAGAAGTAACTTTAACGGAGTGACAAAGCCATTCTGAGTAACGGCCATGTAACTCCCAGAAGTGCTTTGGTAGGCTGTGTTGATTTTTTCAAACAGCCCGTACATTGTCGTTGTGAACAAGCTGGCTGGTGCGGCGATTACAAGGGGGACGTTATCGACCTTGTTGACCGTCCCTGTGTAGATATCCTCGATTTTGACATCGGCCTTAATGGTGCAACACGCAACCATCATGGCGAAGCCAAACAGACCACCCACAGGTCCATTTGCAGGGATGAACTGTTCCGAAGCGCCTTTCTGGATTACGAACATAATCCCTGAGATCAATGCAATGAAACCACCTACGAGGTACACGCCTGTCATGAAACCCTTGGCGTTGAATATCATCGCCACGCTGTTGAGCGTATTATAAAAAGTCGAAACATCACCAAGTACAAATACAGTGAAGTCCATAATATACCCCTAGAGGCCCGGCTTAACAAAGATTGCTGGGTTGCTGGTTAAAATCATTTTGATCCATTGTTCTGTGGCAACAATTCTTGGTTGGAAATTTGCATCTTCCGCCCTGATTGCTGCGAGTTCTTGTGTGAGCTTACTAATGTTCTGATCAACAAAGTCAGGCTTGATGCCCTTGACTCCATTGAATGTCTGGTTCGCCGCATATAAAGCGGCCTCACCATATTTTAAGGCTAGTTCATTGGCGATGATTGGTGCCATTTGTTCCGCAACACTCTGAATTGCTCCAGGGAATTGCTGAACCTTTCTAATCAGTGCCAGCGCTGGGGTTTTGACAGAGTTGATGAACTGCTTCTGTGCTGCCGTGAAATCGCATGAGTTCCCAGTGCAGTTTGTAAGCTTGCCTACAATAGAAGTGCTGGCTGTACCAGTTGTAGCGCCTTGTGCGTAGCCGAACAGCATTTTGTTAGTGTAGCCCAGGGTGCCATCAAAGCTCAAAGTCTTGTTGGGGTTGATGCTTGTACACTTATTGCGGTCGTAACCGTTGTTGCAATGCAGGATTTTCAGTGGGGTGCTGTTCGAGCTTGAACCGTTTTTGAAGTTCATTAAGGTCAAGGTTGGGCTGTAGATTTGACCCACTTTTGGTTTTTCAGAACCGTCAGAGTTCTTTGAGGAGCTGTCTGGGGCGGTCATAACCACTGCTCCGATCATGCTCATCACTACTTCGTTAGCAAGGTTGCTGTCAGCTTCGCCAGTATCTGGGTTACCCAGGTATTGGCCGGATGAGGTATCTGTCAGTGCTTTCCAAACAGGGTTGCCGCATTCCTCGCAGCTGCCGTCATTCGTACCCTTGTCAGAGCTGCTGTTTGGAGAACTGAATAGATCCGATAACCCAGCGAACAGATCAGAGAAAGAGCCAGTTGCTGCCGAGGCCGCCGTCGAAGCTTGATCAACCATTTCTTTTCGAGCTGATGGATCTGTGAACGATTTGACGATTGAGTTCGCCACTGCGCAGGTGTTCTTCATCATCTGGTTCAGAGCTTGCAGCTTGTTCTGGAAGTCCTGCATCAGCTTGCCAAGAGCCGGGTTGATAGCGTCAATGGCGGCTTTGAATGCAACGCCAACAGCGTTCGCTGCGATTTGGCGGAACAATGCAACCAGGGCGTCTGCGTTGATGAACGAGAATGACCCCGCGAACATATCAATGCCGCCGCAACCAGCCGAAAATCGGGGCGGGTCGAAAGCGACCAGGTTAATATTTCGCACCGGGCTCCGAAGGGCTGCACCTCCGCCAACCATGCCGCCGCGGCTTTGGCTTGTGAAGGCGCCCGCGCTGGTGCTGTTCGACATGAACATGCCGTCAAGCGCATCAGCAAGTCCAGCTGATGCAGGTACTGAAACTATGGTAAGTGTAGCCACCAGTAATAAAGATACCAGCTGCTTCAATTTATTCCGCATTAGTGCTGCCCCCCTCGTAACGGCCTTCCAGTTTATCCTTCAGGTATTTAACCCACTGCTTTGGATCATCACTCGCACCCTTTTGAGTGTCTTCGTTGGTCAAGACGCCTCGATCATAGGTGTTGATTTTTTGGGCAATGTCTTTCGGCAATAGATTGTTGCTGTCAGCTGCAATGATGATCCGCTCTGCGAGCTGGTCCTGGGCCATCATCCCTTGCGACACGATGTAATAGTTGTTCGGCGGAACAACGAGAACTGTAGTTGGCGTGATGCGCAGGTTCAGAATGCTCGCTTGCCCGGAGTTTTTTTCGAATTCAGTTACATTCGGTAGCGGCTTGCCATCCATAGAAATGAATTTCGTGACAAACCCATACTCCTTGGCCAGTTTCTGAACGGTGTTAACTTGCGGCCGGCAGAATTCACACTTCGAATCGAAGAAAACCCACAAGCCGCCCACGGTCGCGACATGTTTTAAGGCCTCAGTCACACCGGCCTGAGCATTCCGCAGGAAGAATGGTTTCGTGTAAGTTGCAATAGGTACTCGGTTGTTCTCGTCCAGGAATGGATCGGCGGCCACAACACGGGTTGTCATCTCTGCATAGCGCTGGGACTTGTCCATGGCCACGCGCTGCGCGTAGAGGTACGCCTCAACGTTTTCCTTGCTAGGGTCGTCGATCGCGGCGTCCAACAGCTTCGGCATGTTTTCGCGCAACCACGAAACAGAAAACGGCTGGACTGTCGGTTCTTTAGAGGCAGGTTTTCCGGTGGGAGCTTTGGGCTCTTGACGGATCAATGGCGGAGGCGGCGGAATCTCTTTTGGATCTTTGTAAAAAAACCACCCTTCAGCTTTGCGCTCGATGAACCTCGGAGATCCGCTTTCGGTATCCGCAGAGACCGCACTGGGCAAGGCGGCGATTGACAGTAGCGCTAATACAGAGATGCTTTTCGATAATCCATAACGCGTACGCATACGAGTATGGCGTTTGAATGGAGCTTTCATCAGATGATGGGCCCTACCTTGCCAATGATCAGCTTCGAATCAAGGAAGCCCCAGTAGCGACCGTCATAGCTCCTTGGCTCAGTACCAATGACCAGAATCTTGCCGGCCGGTACTGTCATGACACGGTCGAAATCGCCGGCCTTCTTGCCCAGCTTTTCGATGAGGTCCAGCTCACCAATCAGTCGATCGCCGATGTAGGCGACGTTGTTCTTCACGACCAGTTTGTCACCCGGGAGGCCTGCGACCATCTTTCCAACGGTCTTCCCTTCGAAGTGCTCGCCCATGAGGCCGCCTTTCGGCACGAACGCGACGAAATCTCCCCGTTTGAGGTCAGCAGGCTGGCCATAAGTGATCATGTACAAGCGCCAAGGCAGGCAACGGACTGACGCAAGATCAACACCGATCCGGTAGTCCTGGCGAAACGTCGTAACAGCCGCAATTGCAACGATGAACGCAGCGGCGATACCTATGAGCGAGTTTCGAAGAAATCGAAGCCGTGCTTTGTCTGTCCGAAGGGTTTTGAGCGGGGACACCAGTCGAGACGCCAGTGCTTTAGAGTTCATACGATCACTCCAGCTCAAGGCCAAGGTGCTGTGCAACCTGGTCGGTAACGTTCAGTCCCGCAGGCGCGTTTAAGGCTACCGATGAGTTGATCACCAGTACCCCTGAATCTGTGTACCCCTTCAGTACATTCTGAAGGTCTGTCACAAATGCGAGGCCGTCGGCTTGCGCTTGCTCGGGGCTCAAACTGGCCTTATCGAGGGTTCGCTTCATTTGCGCATTGGCGAGCTTTGTGCCGTCAACCAACACTACCTGGGCTCCCGAATTGAGGTTCTGACCGGCGAAGTGATAAGACATGTAGCTGGTAAAGCCCGATACAGCGAGAGCCACAATTGCGCACGTCAGAAACGATACCCCTGCAGGTGCTTGCTGGGCTTTGCCACCCGGTGCTGGCTTCGTCCTTACCTGATCGTCATCAGGGCGAATTTGGTCCCCTGGCTGTTGGTCTTGGCTATTCGCTGTATCAGTCATCGCGGCGTTCCCTAATAGCGGTGGAAAGTCGTAGCGCTCAAGGCGCAGTTATCTTTGCAAGCATAACACGTAGCACTACGGCCACAGTATCAGTTTGCGGAAATAAGAAGCCCGGCGTATGGCCGGGCTGAGCAGTGCAGTGGTGTTGGTGTAGGTGCTGACTGATTGCTGGCCTGACTACGCCGCAGAGCTCTGGCGGGCCATGTAATTGTTCACTGCCTCTACTGCATCGACCCCACGGTCAAGATCGTCAAGAATCTCGTTGCGGGCTGCCCCTTTCGAGGAGAACGTCACGTTGTGGAACTCATCCACAACAAGGCGCACGATGCCCCAATCGGTTTCGCTACGCTTGACCATGATCTCGCTGTACTTGCCGGGCATGGTGTGTACCGTCTTCAGCATGAGAGCCCCGTAAGGTTCGATTTTGAACTGCTTGCTGTCGATGGCCGAGTCGATCGATTCGGACTTTTGCTGCAGGATGAACTGCCAGGCCGAGTTTGCCGCGATTGCCTCAGTGTTTTTCGACGCATAGACGTCGCCAATAGCCTGCGTTACGACCAGCACCGCACCATCTTCTTTCCGCGCCTTCCGGTAAGCAGCAACCATGGCCTTGGCCATCATCGGATCGTCGAGCATCTCCCAGGCCTCATCGACGATGAGGATTTTCTTCCTGCCTCGCTCACCAAGCTGAGCCTTGTACATGTCGTGATTGATGCGCGAGATCAACTGCAGCAGAACCACCTGCTGAAGAGCTGGGCGCCCTTTCAGATCGCTCAGCTCCATGCAGATGAACGCGTTGCTCATGTCCAGGTTGTTCTCACCATCGAACCATTTGGTGTACTGACCACCGGCAAACGGGAACAGCTGGCGGCCCAAGCGCCGGCACTCTTCGTCATCCGATTGATTGATGAACCAGTCTGCAACAGCGGTGATATTTGCGGCGTTGCCGAACTTCTCCCAAGTACTGGTAATGGCCTGCTCGACACGGGACAGCTGGTAATCGTTAAGCGTGTCCTCCGGTGCGGCCATTTTGGCGATGGTGGCTTTGAGGATGTCCATTTCCTCGTGCAGGTCTTCAACATGCGTGAACGGGTTCAGGCACACATCCGACTCAGGCTTGAACTCGATGAATTCGCCACCAACCATCTTGCACAGCTTCAGGTAACTCCGGCCGGCGTCGATCACCCACAATTTTGCGCCTGCTGCGAGGTAGTCGGCGGCGATTTTCTGTGTGAAGAACGACTTACCAGCGCCGGCCTCAGCAAAGATGATCCCGCTATAGTTGGTACTCGACTCGTACAGATCAACCAAAGCCGGCTGGCCACGGCGCGTGAGCAGCAGCATTGCCCCACCCATGCCGCTACCAGTCCATTCGCCGAGTATCGGTAGGAACTGACAGGCATGTCGCACTGCCATCGTATGGAAGCGATAGAGGTTCTTGACGCCTTCTTTGGACGTATTGAGTGGCAGCAGGTTGTTCCAGAGAGCTTCAAGGATGCGCCTGTCCTCCCGGAGCTCGAAAGCCAGAGACGTGTAGTAAGCCTGCAGGCCTGCGGACAGCTTGTTCAGGCGCTGCTTGTCACGCGAGAACAGGAAAATCGTAAAGTTCACCTCAACGATGATCGCACCCTTGCCGTCGATCTCATGAACCAGGGTGTCGATGCCCTTTTTCTTGTAGCTGAGGATGGGAATCAGGTGAGCTGTAGGCCCAAAGACCTGGTGGTTGATGATCGAGGACGTTTGCTTGACTTCGTCCTTCTTCACCACCTGGTCCGGGTAGTGGATGGTCAGCACCATGTAGTACGGGTCGGTGATCTGGTTCGAAAGCCCGTTCGGGTCCCCGATCATGTGGTTCATGATTGCGAGGCTGGTTTTCTGAGGGAAATGTTTGACACTCAGCGCTTTCGCATAGTGGGCGCCGTCATTGAAATTGATGGTCGACGGGTCATCGTAGTTGATGGAGTCGCCAGGGTAGTAGACCTGGTCCTTGATCAGTTGATCTTCATCGTAGTGCGACCGAGGAGCATCCCACAGCTTCGTGAGGATTCGCATGAGCACTAGGTAGCCAACTGCATCGAGCTGGAACAGATTTAGCGACGCTGCTTTGAGAGCTTCCGTGACCCGGTCGGCTGATTCTTTCGTCGCCGCGATGTCTGCGTCATCGGGACTATCGTTACGGCAAGGGAACTTCACGGTCACGATGACGCGCTGACGATTTAGCATCACACCACTCCGCTGAACCAGCGGGTTATCAACGCCACCGTTAATCAGATTGGCGTGCTGGCGTGAGAGAGCCTTAAGAATTGGGTTCAGCGCTGGCTTGCTGTTCAAATAGGCATCGATGTATTCGCCGACATCGGGGCTTTCAAGCATGGCGATCTGAATGTAGGTGCCGGCCGCGAAGCTCATGCTCAGGGCGGACTGAAGCTTGTCGACGGTCGAGGAGCTGGCGCCTGTCAGGGCGTCAGATACAAAACATGCCCCGAGGTAATGTTCACTCCCGTCGGAGCAAAAGAATACTTTTGAGTCGGGGTCGATAGCCCTGACATTGAGTTTCTGTTGAGGGGTGGATGTTCTATCCCCTTTGAGCGTCGCTTTCGAAGCTGCCATTTCACTGTTCGCCATATGTGGTGGTTGAGTAGGCTTGGAAGGCCTGGAGGGCAACCCGCAGGCAGAGCCAGTTGAAAAGGCGCACTAGCGACCTAGTGCGCCTTGAGGGGCGTTACAGCGTTGCGGTGAAGATGTTGGTCAGTACGCCTGGGCCCACGCTTGCAGAGAGCGCTACGGCTACGCCGGTCACAACGGCCATGACCGATTGCTTGACCACGCCGATCGCCAGGCCGGTACCCAGGGCACCCAGGGCAAAGACCTTACCGAGGGAGCCGGTCATCCAACCGTCGAGGCTGGTGACGATCTCGGTGAAGGTGGAGTCGGAGCCAGCGGTCACGTCGACGGCGACAGCCAGGCCGACCACAGCCATGCTCACCAGGGCACGTTTGTCGATTTTATTGAATGGAGCAGCGGCTACTGCGTTGGTTTCGATTTGTGCGATTTGTGCGGTCATTGTGTAGCTCCCAGTGTTATCAGTTCAGATTGATGTCAGTTGTGGATGGGATTGCGGACGACGTAACTTGCGGTCCGTAATTGGTTGGTTCTGCTGCAACGTTTTCCGATTTAGGGGCGGCAACGTTGACTGGCGGTACAGCGGTTAACTCAAGGTGAGGAACAACCATGCCTTGGCCTGAGTATTCGGTTTTACCGAACGACCAAGTGCGTGGCTGAATCTCGGTAAAGAGGTAGGACGGAAAGTGCAAATCGTCCTTGCTGTCGATCCACGGAGCGATCCAGATGCGCATGACTTGGGCTGGAACTCGAACTGGTCGAGCAAGATCTGCAACAGCTGGCCCTGGCACACCATTGGATACCTTGAGGTTATGCTCAGAGCCGGCAGTCTTTCCCATGTCGTCACCGTACTTTACGTTCGGTGCCTTCTGACCTATTGGCATATCGCTGTCGGTCAGCGCTGGGCTCTGTTCTGTGGACTTGTAAACAGCCATTGGCGACTTACAAATGATGCCTTGCGGCATGCCTGGGCATGAGAATTCGTCTTCGCCAGCGGTATTCAACCAGGACGAACAACCACTCAGAAGAGCAATAGGCAACAGCGCTGCGACTAATGCAGTACGTTTCATATGATTACCTTTCATCATTTCAGTTCGATCCCTTTCACCAGCATGATCGTAACTTTGCGGCCGGCGTCGATCTCAACTACCGGAGTCATTTCCCGAGCCATCTCAATATAGAATTTGGCAATTTCATTCGCGGAAGTAGAGAACCCTTTAGCAACACCCGTTTGCAGAATTGTCGATGTGTCAGCGCTTTGGGTTTGAGTGGTGCTGCTGTCACCCAGGCTCAACTGCGGGATTGTTTGTGGTGTCATGCCCTGTGCGAGGCCCGAGAGACCGCCGGCAACCAAAGTTTTGGCAATCATTTGGCCCTGCTTGGACACGAGTCGACCACGCATACCGACCCGCCCGTCCTCGCCAACGATGTAACCTTCCATCTTCCCTTCGATGATCTTTCCGTCTTTGCGTACGCAAGAGAAAGATTCCGTCCGGAGCATGGCGCGTTCGCTGGAGAGAACACCGTAGCCAGATGCGAGCGCAAAGCATTCTTTGACATCGACGCTGTACTTGTTTGGCAGTACGGCGTCAGACTTGATTCGCATGGTCGTCGGCACAGGGTTTTTCTGTGTTGTAGAGCTGGTTGGCGCGTCCATACCGTTCAACAGCACACCCTCGAAGAACGAACCGGCTGGCATCGCCGGGGTCGGCTTCTCTGCCTGCTTCGGGGCCTCATTCCGGGCCGTTTGGGTACCGCCAGTGACCCGCAGGGTTGCTGCCTTCGGTTTCGGCTCTTGCAGGGCTTCACCAGTGCCAGCTGCGCTTTCATAGCCAGGCAACGCAGCATTCAGAGCTGGTGCGGTACCGCCCTTACTAAGCTCCAGTTTCTCCATCCGATCACCCAAGCGCTTCAGCTCGCGAAGCGTGTCCTGGGTGACAGGGTCTGGCCGTTGCCCCCGCAGCCGTTCTTCTTCGAGTGCGCGCAGCCGATCATCTTTGCGATCTTGCTCCAACTGCTTGAGCGATTGGCCGATCTCTTTAAAGCGTTTGTCCTGTAAAGCCAATTTAGCCATGATCTGCTCAGGAGTATTATTATCTCCACGAGGCAAAAGCAGCTTGGTGTCGGAAGTCCCATCCGTTTTCGTATTGTTCTTAGGCTTGTCATTGCCAACAATTACAGAACCGACAATCATCAAGAAGCCCAAAAGGCCAATAATTGCAACTGTAGATCGAACGCCTGGGCTAAGATCTTGCCACTTATCTTTCAGCTGGTTTTTGATAGCCATTCTTAATTCCCCGTTGCCGACTTATCAGAGACGATGAACACATCAGTGGTCATGCCGGCACGTAGGGTGGCTGTCGGGAAGAAAGACACAGCGCGGACGCCATCGCTGTAGAACGTTCCTTCATCAAGATCGACGTCGGTTTTGGACGTTCCTTGCAGTCTGTAACGATAAATATCGTACTCTGGGCCAGAGTAACGAACTTTTGGATAGGCAATTACGTTGCCAATGTTCGCGGCCGACGCCGGCAACAGACCTTCACTGAAGCCTTCAGGGGTTTTGCCGAGAGCTGCTTCTCGCAACACGTAACGAATTGTATCGGTGTAGTTGTTGCTGTCGGGCGCATGATTTTCGGACGCATGACCACCAGTTTCTGCCATTGGCTTGTCCAACTGCAGCGTAATGGTCTGCTGTGGAAGCTCCTTCGGAATCAGGGTCAACGATATAACCGGGTCATTGGGATTAGATCCCGTCACGTAGAGTGCGACAGGCTTATCCTTGGTTTTCATCGTCGCATAAAGCGATTGGCCAATCTGGCTGATATCTAAGTCATCAGGTTGTTGGTCAACCGATTTAGGCGATGCGAATGGAGTGGAAATCCGGTTCGGCAAGATGTTCGAAACGTAAATAACTTCGTTCCGGTCCGAGCTCACGCGTACTACCTGGGTGCGCGAATCAGATTCCGCACCAGGCATAACGCCCAAGCCAGGCAGAGGCTGCGCTTCGACAGGTTTGACTCGTTTTGCTGCCGTAGGAACAGGCGGCAATTTTACTTCCGCCATCCCATCAGCCCATGAGATGGATGCATGGATGGTGGCCAGCACGACTAGAGCAATGGCTGAGCGTTTCACTGAAGCGCCTCCTTGGTTGGTTCTGCTGGCTTAGGCGGGTGAGACTGAAGCCACTTGAGTGTTTTGGGGTTGCTGCCTGGGTAGTGGTCCATGCCGGTGATCCAGGGGCGGCCCGCACGCATCTCGATGACGTACTCGACCACCTGGTAGTCCTGTTTAGGCTTGCCGGATGCGCTGCGTGATTCCATCGAACCGAGAATGAACACCTTCTTCGATGCCTTCTCATAGCTGATGTCAGTGGCGTTCCAGGAAACGGAGCCGGCGTTCGTTGCGAACACGGGATCATTGGCCAGCACGAACATCTTCTTGCGAACGTCTGCGTAGATCTTCGGATCAACGAAGGCGCTTACAGAGTCGGCGATGAAGTTCACGTTCTTGGGCGTGACGTTGCCCATCAGGGTCGAGGCATAGAGGCCAAAGGACTTGATGTACTCGTCGTCCGCGTTGTTCCAACCCACTTTCACCGCCTTGTCCAGGTTCGGCGGCACCAAGCGTGTTGTTTCGTGCTGCCCCATCTGATTGAAGGAGAGCAGCAGGACCGCTACCGAAAGGCATGCGATCGACAAGGTCTGGAAGTTTCTGAGACTTTTCAGCCCTTCCATCGTGTTCTGCATTTTTTTGATCTTCATTGCCGCCTCTAAGCGCTATCGAATACATAACGCGTACTGATAAAGTCGTTCGAAAGCTTTAGTAGAAGTAGTCGCGCTTCGAAGAGTCGTCGTAGTGTTTGTTCAGCCCCATGACGCCTGCCTCGTAGCAGAGGTGATGCAGAACGCCGTCCAGTGCACCGCTCTTGAACCGCTTAAACCGCTTCACTGCATACCAGCCGCCGGCGAGGGAAGCGATGGTTGCCCAGCCCCCCAGTGCGATTCCTGCGCCCAGGCAGCCAATGAAAATCGCAGCCTCATCGATTTCCCAGAAAAGCAATTGCGTCTGGCTGTCAACGTAGCGTGGGATATCGATCTCTTTCACAGAGGTTTCCCCGCGGCTTTAACAATGTCGACCTCGACTCGACGATTCATCGAGCTGTCGGAATTCGACACAGGGTCGCGCTTACCCCGACCGTAAACCTTAATGTCTTTTTTCTTGACGCCTTGTCGGATCAAGAAACGCGCAACTTGGATGGCCCGGTTCTCCGACAGGCGCTGGTTGTAAATCGCCTCGCCCACTTCATCCGCATAACCGATTAGGGTAATGGTGCTGCCGACGCGAAGAGCGTCAGCGATGACGTTGGTCAGCGGCCACCAGCCCATAGGCATGGTCTTGTCGAAGTCAAAATAGAGCGTGGTCCGCGTGTGACGGGCCTCCTCGGCGATCTTTGCATCTTCTGCATCGAGCAGAGCCTCTTCTGCCGGCATCAGGGCGCGAGGCCTGGCTGGCTCAGTCACCGTCCAGACCGGAGATTCAGCTTTCTGCTGGGTGTCGCGAATGGATTCAACAAGTGCGTGCCCTGCATGCGCGGGCTCAATAGCAACGCCGTAGCTGTCTGGAACCACTACCTGTCGCACATCAACGGCACCCGCGGTGCTTGCTGAGAGCGCAAGCGACGCAAGCAGAATGGCTCTGTTCAAGATGTTCATAGGATACTCGTGGGTTTGTTGTGCAAAATAACACGTAGCGATAATACAGATAGTTGGCTTTTTGTTGAAACTGTCCTCTTGTGGCGCCTAAAATATAGCGACGTGTTACGTATTGCAAACGCTTTTGGCGATTTCGCGGTCTAGCCCCACCACCTTATCAGCAGCTGTGCTTCATACCCCTGCATTAGGTATTCCCTCTTTGCAGAGTCGTAGGAGTCAAAAATGCAAACCAGAACAGACGCAGCAACCCACCAGAGCTCGGCCAACGGCGAATCGCTTTGGACCAGCCAGGGCCAGGCCGCGGCTTCTATTGGCCTGCAGGTGTGGAACAAGGTTGAGAAGACCAATCCTGATGAGACCAAGTCCTTCAACAAGGGTGGTTTCCAGGGGACCGCGATCGCGCCCATCTATCAGATCAAGCGTGCTACTGAGGTTTTCGGGCCTTTTGGCCTTGGCTGGGGTGTCGAGTTGATCAGTGAAGCGTACGTGGACGGGAAACCGTTCGTGGTGGATGGCCAGGTCGTTGGTAAAGAAGTCATTCACAAGGTGTACGTCGAACTGTGGTACCTGCAACAGGGATTCCGCGGTTCAGTGAAGCAGTTCGGCGCTACCACCTACATCACGCGAGATTCCTACGGAATCATCACTAGTGATGAGGATCACGCCAAGAAAAGTCTCACAGACGCGACCTCAAAATGCCTTTCTTTGCTCGGCTTCAGTGCCGATGTCTTCACTGGCAAATTCGATGACACCAAGTATGTCGAGGGTCTCCGCGAGGAAGCCCAGCATGGTCAGGTAAGCGAATCAACTGGAGGCACCACAAGTGCAAGCGGGACGGCTCAATCAGAAGCCCAACAGCAATCATCAACGCAGCCGCCAGAGAAATCTCGGTACCAGAAGTACAAGGATCAGCTGGATCAGATTGCTCAAACCGGGCAGGCCGTAAAAGACGTGCCAGGCGTTCGGACCACCATTGAGCAGGACACGCTCCTGTCGCAGATGGAAATCCAAACGCTTTTGCAATCGCCGCTGCTGCGCTTACCCGCGGCAGAGAAAGACAATGCGCAGGCCTCCGGGTCTGGCGTGTTCCTCTAACCCCCACAACCCGGGCGCCTCATGGTGCTCGGGTTTTTTTGTGCGTAGCTAAAGGCTCACCTCCATGAGTATGGATCAAATACTTCGCTCGAAAATCGGTGGCTTTAAAGACACCCTGGCACTTAGTTCGATCGGTGCTGGTGGACTTCTGACATCGCCTTTCTTCAGCTCTGTGCCGGCCACCCTGCCCCTCGCCATGGGCGCTGTGGGTGCGGCGTACGTGGGCAACCGTGTCTTTGATTTCTGGAAGAACCAGCTCCTCCTTGAGTCGAAGATCAATATCCGCTCGGCTACCGATCTGGCGCACGGGGATGGCTTGCTGCTTGGCTTCACCACTGACACAGGCCAACCTGTCCGTGTCCCTGATGAAGACTTCATGCGACATGGATTTATCCTGGGTCAGTCCGGTGTCGGTAAGACCGTTCTGGGCAAGCTGATGATGTTCCAGCAGATCCAGCGAGGCGGCGGTCTGACGTTCATCGACGGCAAGATGAATGCGGACGATATTCAAACGATCTACCAGTACTGCGTCTGGGCAGGCCGCGAGCAGGACCTGCTGATTCTGAATCCGGGTAATCCATCGCTCAGCAACTCCTACAACCCCATCCTCCGGGGTGACCCTGATGAGATCGCAGCCCGCATCCTATCCATCATTCCCTCTACCGAGAACAACCCTGGCGCCGACCACTACAAACAGTCGGCTAACCAAGGCATCACCACCCTCGTAGCGGCAATGCAAGCTGCTGGCCTCGCTTACAACTTCATTGACTTCACGATCCTCTTGATGAACCACAAAGCGATCGAGGAACTGGAGACACTGCTCAAGAAGACTCAGCCTCACAACCCGGCCACCAAGAACTTCTCCCTGTTCCTTGAGCAGTACAAGATCGGCGGGAAGCCGGGCATGGAGAACGTGGTCGACATCAAGCGGATGAAGGAAACGTTCGGCGGCCTTGCCGGCCGGATGTACTTGTTCGGCACGGGCAAATTCGGCGATGTGATGAACACCTACGCCCCGGAGATCGACCTGTTCGAAGCAATCCGGGCGAAGAAGATCATCTACGTCGCTCTCCCGACGATGGGTAAAAACGAAGCAGCCTCCAACTTCGGCAAGATGTTCCTGGGCGACCTGCGTACGGCTATCTCGTGGATTCAGGCGCTGCCTGAAGAGGATCGGCCTAACCCCCCGCACTTCAATTTCATGGATGAGCTGGGCAGTTACGCCGTTCAGTCGCTTGCACGTCCCTTTGAACAGGGGCGCAGCGCACAGATGGCACTGTTCCCCGCAGCCCAGACACTGGCCAACCTGGATGTGGTTTCCCCTGACTTCAAAGAAATGGTCATCGGTAACACCTGGACCAAGATCTTTTTCAAGATCGGGACCCAGGCCACGGCCGTTGAGTGTGCAGACCTCATCGGCATGAAAATCGGTATCACAAAGTCATTGAGCGGCACGCAGAACGAAAGCAGTAGCACCCCTCTTCTCAATGTGGCGCCAGAGGGAGGCACCGGTGCTGCCGCCGGCATATCGGTCGGTGAGCGTGAGCAGGAGGAATACAAGGTTTCGCCGGATGACCTCAAAGCGCTCGGCAAGGGTGAATGCATCATCCAGTACGGCGGAGACCAGATCTTCAATGTCCGGGTGCCGATGATCAGCATCGACAGAAAACTGCAGAAAGAAATCGGCCCTATTCGAATCAACCATTTCCGCAGGCCGTCCGTTAAGGGCGCGGACTTCTTCAAGAATAGTGACAAGTACCTCGGTGGCAGCGGGCTGCCCACGGGTGGGCGGAAGAAACAACAGGAGCAGCTGAGAGATGAATAACTTAGAACCCAAGGGCGATCATGGGATGCCCGGGCATACCCTTGTCCTCGATGAGAATACCGTGGGTCAGGGGCAACTGATCAGGGAGGTGATTCAAGGACGAATTGCCTCCGGCGCTGCGGTCTTCGTGGTTGGCGCATCGATCGATGAATCACTTTTGGGAACGATGATCGGCGCCAGCACTGCCGTTGGCCGGGGAGCTGACTTGCTCATCGTTAATCCAGGTAGTCCCGCGTTGAGCCATACCTACAACCCGGTGCTGCACACTGCCCCTACCAAGGTCGCGAGCCATGTCTTGAATTTCCTCGCGGATCAGGATGCGACGGCAGGTCACGATTCAACCTCAACCGCTGCACTTGTTCGAGCGATTGTGTCCTCGCTGCAGCTCGCAGGCCTGCCCTACTCGTATCTTGATCTGGGTATGTTCGTGATGAAGCCTGACGCTATCTCAGCGCTGGTGGACCACATGGCCACTGCATACCCTCGTTCGGTGCAGCTGGGAGCCCTGCAGCAGGCCTGCAAGACCTTTAAGGGTGTTGATGGCGACATCTGTGCGGGAAAGCTGAAAGGACGCTTCTCGGGCCTCGCTGGGAGCATGTGCATGCTCGGCGCCGGTAGAGCGGGTGAAGTGTTTAACAGCTACCAGCCTGACGTCGTGCTGCACGAGGCGCTGGAAACACGGAAGATCGTGTATCTCGCAATTCCATACATCGGCCGAGGCCAGGCTGCGTCCAATCTTCGCCGCATCGTGATCTCGAACTTGGCGGATGCTGTCCTGCGGTCGATCGGTGAGCCTGGTGCACCCACCGCGCTGGCTGTGTTCACCGATCCAGGTGGTTGCAATGACCCGAGCATCGAGCAGCTGCTCTCGCCGGAGACAGAACCGGTGTTGAGCGTATGGGTTGCAGCTGGTTCGCTCGACGATCTTGGGCGTGAGTCACTGGATCTGCGCGAGGCCTGCCTGAGTCGAGCTCGTAACCTGGTTCTGTTCAAACCCCAATCCGAATCGGCGGCACAGGTCTATTCCCAGCTGCTGCCTAAGGACTCTGAGCAAGTCCAGGGCACAGCGGATGTGATGCAAAAACTCTTGTCGATGAGCCCCACCGACTACGCGATTGTTTCCGGTGAGCACCAGGTGACCTGGGCGAGTGTGGTCGCCCCGGGCGAAACGAGAGTCGCCACTGCGGCCGACATCAGACGGCCGGCCAGGCGCCAACATGTCCGCATGGCCGGCGCAGACCAATTCACGCAGACAGTTCCGGTTTAAGGGTGGTGCCAATGAACGAATTCACTGATATGCCCCTGGGCAACGAGGAAGAAAACGATGTCTTCGGATCTGAGCTTCTATCTGACGATTCTGGCGGTCTTTCTGATCCTGGCGATGTTCGTAACTGGCTTGAGAGCTTTGATAGCGCCAATCTTTTCGAAGATCTTGACGCCTTCGATCTTGATGGCGCTTCAGACGACGCTCAAGTGGATTTTCTGGGGACTGACGAAACTGTGGTCGAGTCATATCCTTTTGCTGAAGAACTTGGGCTCGCCGCACTCAATAATCTATCGAACCTTGGAGCGCAAAGACGAAAACTGAAGAAGGATGAGCTGCGCCGGCTCGATGAAGAGGATTTCGAGGACGGCGTTACGCGTCTCGCGTTTCGCATCATCAAGGCCAACGTCGAGGCCTTGTTCGCGAAGAAGCTACCGACCGATGTGTATGTGACTGCGGCGCAATGGGTGTTCGGGCCTACCCTTGGCGACTGGGCATTTGATAAGTGCTGTGAGGTGCTTGGCGCTCGAAAGGACGTCATCCGCCTGCGGATCCACTACGAGTTCTGGCGTCGCTGGTACGTGTTCCCTGTGGAGTTCCCTTTCATGATCGACCCAGTGCCAGAGGCGGTTGCGGATGAGATCTTCATCCTGGCCGGTGATGAAGGGTACGATCTTGCTCGGGTAGCATGGGGGCAGCCTGGCATTCGATCGGCCGACCTGCTGGCACTCGCATCCGGTGGCAATGTCACAGAGGCCTATCGTTCGGCTCTTGAGCGTCTGAGTGATCGTTACATGCTAAGTCAGCAAAATGATTGCTGGTACCTCACCGGCCGTAACCCAGCACTGAGGGCCGTGGACCTGGCCCTGCTCCCCCACAAGCCCCTCGTCAACCAGATCTCCTGGTCCAGCATGTTCTAACCATGCTCAGTGGCAGCTAGGCTCTCAATCGAGCGAGAGCCTGGCGCTACGCCCGCCAGACCCTCAAATTTCCGTCGTCCACGTGAATGAAATTTCGGCCTGGATATACGCCCACGCCGCCGCCCTCAAGGTATAGGGCTAGTCGTCGAAGGTATTCTACTGGGACGCCTGGCACTGTGAGGTCGCAGGCGCCACCTCTTAGGTGCGCAGAGTGCTTTTTGCCGCCCACCTTCTTGTTGGTCGACTCTTCGCGATACCCTGAAAGCACGATGATGGGCTTCGTTATCCCGTGAATTTTGAACCAACCTTGAATTCCAGCGACGATGTCCAGGAGCACAGGGCTCATCTGCACAGCTTTGCCGGTGTGTACATCGCGCATCAGCCGGCACACGGGGTCATAGCCGGACCAATCGAGTCGGCCGTTCTGGTAATAGACCTTGTCGACTTCCTCCCATTGCCCGGGCTTGATCTCACGCTTCAGCCAGAGGCGTCTGGGCTGATCCCAGAAGGTGCTGGCGCTTGAAAGCAGCGGCGCTGATGAAGCCGCCAAGCCGAGGGCAAAGTGCAGGAATGATCGACGATCCAAGGGAGAGCTCCACTAACAGTGAAGCAGACTTTATCACTGCACGTATCGTATGTGTACGTGTTGAGTATGAAATTATGATTTTTGAAGTGCGTTCGCTCCTAGGGCTATTCGTCCTCGTCTACCCGCTGCATGAACCAACCCGTTTCTTCATTTTGTTGGCGTATCATTGGGACTATCCCACCCTCAAAATCATCCACGCTATGACCGGAGAGACAGATACTGAGCAGGGTGCAGAAATCCCCACCATGGTCTTCTAGCGCAGGGTGCCCCTGATGGATGTCTTCAACGAGATTATTGAGCTTCAGAAGCTCGGATACGCTTGTGCATCGGAGGTTGAATAGTAGGTCTTGCCACTCGCCCAGTTCAGATAGGTAGACGCTGCCCGCATGGCAGTAGATGTGCCCATCAATCTCCTTCATGACTGGCCAGCGCATCAACATCAGAGCAGCTTCACCAGGAAAATCCTGGGATAGATAATCTCCCAAGCATGCTGCTCTTTGCAGGCGCAGGGCACGGTCTATCGGTTCACCTTGCGTCGCGGGTGGTCGAGACAGTGGCGTAATGTAGACCGGCACCTCACCGAGAATGTCGTCGTAAATCTCAAAGGATGGCTCGTCGATATCCGGGATATCGTCATCTGCGAGCTCATACTCCCAGCCGAGGGCATCAAAGACCTGGCACCAAAGTAACGGCTCGGTGTCACCGCAAAGAGTAAGCGCCAAGTGTGTCCGGTTAGGTTCACATTGCAGCTCGAAATGTTCGGGGTTACCTGGTGCTGCGAAAAACTTGGGTTCGTCATCCTCATGTAGCTCATTGACGAAAGCTTCAAATGCCACTCTCTGGTCAGTGCTGACAGCGAACTCATCTGACTTGGAGAAAGCCTTGAGCGGCTTTCCCGAGGTGGGGTTGACCATGCTTAAGATAAAGATCGCGAGAGGAGGATCGAGTTGATGCGCCCCAGTCAGTACCTGCAGATGATGCTTAAGT
The DNA here is from genome assembly GCF_002018915.1 of Pseudomonas sp. MF6396. NCBI lineage: Bacteria > Pseudomonadati > Pseudomonadota > Gammaproteobacteria > Pseudomonadales > Pseudomonadaceae > Pseudomonas > Pseudomonas sp. MF6396. The sequence goes on from NZ_MVOK01000023.1 coordinate 61,474, forward strand.
CTGCTTTGAACAACCTCCGAAGGGACCTTCTCGTCGACCAATGAGGGAGGGAGAGCTTCAATTGCGTAACTCATGATGTCCCAGCTGCCGAAGCCACACAAACTTGCGAGCATCGCTGCCACCTTTTCCTTTGGCAGCTCTGCTCCGCGGCTGCATAAGTCGACCCAGTCACGAGCTCGATCCATCGAACTCAAAACGAACGGCTCTTCGTGCATGGGAGGGCTCCGATAAGCTAAAGGTGTGCAGGTTGATCTCAGCGTAGCGGATGTCTCAACGGGCGTAGTCCTACCGATCGATCCATTGCATCACCACCTAATGCGCAGGTATAAAAAAACCCGGCCTGAGCCGGGTTTTGGGGGGTTAATTTAAGAGCCCTCGCATGTGCTTGAGCTGCTCGTTTAAGTCGCCGACCCTGTTGGGTGGATTGAAGGTGCCAAGGTTGGCTTCGAGAGCCTCTAGCACAGGCTTGAGGTTCTCTGCAGCCTTGAATCCTGGTTTATCCGGATCCAGCGCTTGAAGCACGTTCTTCTTGGCCATCATGGTGAACCATTCAGGCTCCCAGTTCTCGCAACCAGGTAACGCGAAGATCGTCCTTTTAGAGCCCATTTCGACGGCTGACAACATGTCGATCGGACCTTCGACGATCATGAATTCACTCTCAGAGCCTTCCCAGATCCAAGGAGATTTTCCGCCATACCGCATGGCCTTCTTCTCCCCTTCCTTGGGTTCACGCATGAGCCTGAACTCAGCAGCACAGTGCGATTGCGACCGAAACCACAGTGGTCGAAATGCACAGGCTGGCGCCTTCTTTTCGGGGTTCCACAGGCCAGCTTTAACCATCAGTTCCTGCCCTGCGACTTCAGTCAAGAACCCCTTGGCTTCCATCGGACTGTTCGGGATGGTGATCAGGATGCCTCTGTTGCAAGCTTCTCTGGCTACATCCTCGGATATACCGCGGCCAGCAAAGTATTTCAGGGCTTCTTTCGACGGATATGTGCAAGCTTCGGCGACTCGTTGCAATACCAGTGCAAGAGCACTGTCATCACGCTGAATCGCGTCCATGGGCTTGGGCGGAATGTAGTGCTTAAGCAGCTCCACGTCGGCGCCCATGAGTTCGAGGCCAGCTTCCCGATGGGTTTTACCCCAGTAGTAAGCTGCCGCTGCGACAACATCACCTTGCTCACCGCACGAATAACATAGCCAACCGCCATTTTTCACACTGATCTTCACCGAGTGGAGGGACGAAGCTCCACAGTCAGGGTTTGGACAGATGTTGTACCGAATCGCGCCTGCCGATGGTCTTGCTTTCGCACCGAGCATGTGCTCGAAGAACCAGTCGAGCGAGACATTTTGTTGCACGTATTCGAAGTCGACTTGATAGGCGACACCGTTGGCATCGCGCTTGTATGGACCATCAATTACCGACATTTTCTGGTTCTCCAGATGAAATCTTAATGCTCTGTGATGCTTCACGCCGGCCTGTAATACTCAGCCCGCGGCGGCGGCCAATAGCCGGGCTTCATCCCACACATCGATGTCCAGGTCCTTGGCGGCTTCGAGTTTCGAGCCTGCTGCTTCGCCGGCAACGACGAAGCTGGTTTTGCTTGAAACCTTGCTGGAGACCTTCCCCCCTGCTCCCTCGACCAGGGCTTTGGCAGCCTCTCTGCTAAGTGTTGGAAAAGTGCCGGTGAGGACGACGACCTTCCCTTTCAGCGAGGCCCCGCCGATGGCAGCGAAGTCGTTGGGTGTAGTGATCGTGGCCAGACGATCCGCCTCAGCACCGAGTGTCGAATCCTCGAAGAACCGGGTGATGTTGGTCGCGGTACCGTCGCCGACATCCTCGGTGGCCAGCAGTTGTGAGAATGTCGCTGAGCGGAATGCTGACCAGGACCCGAACTGCGCCGCCAGCGCTTTGCTGGTCGCTTCGCCTACACCCTCGATTCCCAGTGAGAAAATGAACCGCGGGAGTTCGGGAGCCTTCGAGCCCTCAATGCCCGCGATCAGGTTCTTCGCGGAGACCGTCCCAAACCCCGGGAGCGGTGCGACTACCTTGTCGTTCAGGCTGTACAAGTCGGAAGGCATGCTGATCAGGCCTGCGGCGATCAGAGTAGAGACCGACTTGTCGCCCAGGTTGTCGATGTTCATTCCCAGCCGAGAGCCGAAGTGAGCGAGCTTGCCCTGCTTCTGTGCTGGGCATTTGATGCCACCTGGGCAATACAGCTCGACGGCGCCCTGCAGGCGAACGAGGGGGCTATCGCATGACGGGCACTTTGTCGGCATCACATAGCGGGTGAGGGACTCATCGCCGATCGAGGGCACTGTCCGAACGATCTCCGGTACCACATCCCCCGCTCGGCGAACGATAACAGTGCTACCGACCTTGATGCCCTTGGCCTCAATTTGATCAGCGTTATGGAGAGTGGCGCTGGACACCACTACACCTCCGACTCGCACAGGCTTAAGCTTCGCCACAGGGGTTGCAGGCCCAGTTCGGCCGATCTGCACCACGATGTCTTCGACGACGGACACGGCCTCTTCTGCCGGATACTTGAACGCAATGGCGAAGCGGGGGGTGCGATTGTTCCAGCCGAGGCTTTTCTGGTCGGCGAGGGAGTTGACCTTGAATACGACGCCGTCGATGGCTACTGGGAGGTTGGTGCGATTCGCACCCACCTCATCGTAGAACCCTTTGATGCCATCCCAGCCGCGGACCACGGTCGTTTCCGGGGCAATGCTGAATCCGAGCTCCAGCAAGCCCTCAATGATCTTCCACTGTTTGGTTGCCTTGAACGCAGGCGTGCCATCGAGCTCCTGGGCTCCATACGCGTAGAAGGACAGCCTCCTGGAGGCAGTCACCTTGGGGTCCAGCTGGCGCATACTGCCGGCGGCGCCGTTGCGGGGGTTGGCAAGGGTCTTCAAGTCCTGGCTCTTGAGGCGCTCATTCACGATCTCAAAATCGCTATTGAGCATGACAACTTCGCCACGAACCTCCAGATCAATGGCCGCAGGTAGGGTCAGGGGCAAGTTCAGGATAGTTTTGGCCTGTGCCGTTACATCCTCCCCGGTCGTACCATCCCCGCGGGTGACTGCGCGAACCAGGACGCCAGCCAAGTATCGAGCCGAAAGCGCTAAGCCGTCGTACTTCAGTTCAGCGGTGAACTCGATATCCGCCGGCTGTGACAGCTCATCCACCACAGAGCTTGCAAATGCCCGGGCCTCTTCCTCGTTCATGGCGTCTTTGAGCGAAAGCATTGGCACATCGTGCTGTGCTTGGACGAACTCCTCCAGAACCCGACCACCGACCCGCTGCGTTGGTGAGTCGGCGGTAGCCAGATCTGGATACGCTGCTTCCAGTTGCTCCAGTTCACGAAACAGGAGGTTGAATTCTCCGTCAGGAATCGTCGGGGCATCGAGTCGGTGGTAAGCATCCATGTGTCCAGCGACCTCTACACGGAGTTGAAGAAGGCGTTGCTCAACCTGGGCGAATTCAGACATGGTTTTTCCACTGGCAGGATAGATGTGTGCATGATAATAAATCTGCCAGTATTATGCGTACATGTTTCTTTTTTGGCGCACCAAATCGTGCTGGTGGCAAGCCGGCCAGGAGTGACTTGCACATGTTTTCGAACCTTCACCTCTACCGGATTACTGAGCCCTGGCGCTTGTCTACGGCCGACCTTGCGAAACGGCTGGAAAAAAGGGCTTTCACCCCCTGTTCGGGTAGCGTCACCAAAACCCAGGGGTGGGTTGAGCCCCGTGTGGGCGGTGGGCTTGTGCTGGAGGTGCAGAAGCAGATCCTGCTGAATCTGTGCTTTGAAGAAAAGAAAGTCCCAGAGCCGGTGTTGCAGCGCCACGTGGCAAAGAAGGCGGCCAAGATGCTCTCCGAGAAGGGCTACAAGCCCAGCCGGGACCAGCTGAAGGCGATGAAGGAGGAAGCGTTTATCGAACTTCTGCCCAGGGCATTCGAGTCACAGAGCACGGAGAAGGTGTGGATCGATACTGCGGCGGGGCTGATCGGCATTGACTGTGGCTCACCGGCGAAAGCCGATGATGTCGTCACTCAAATCCATGATGCCATCGATATACCCGCATCACTGATTCGAACCTCGATGGACCCCTCCTCTGCGATGGCCACCTGGTTGATGAATAACGAATCTCCCGACGAATTCACGGTCGACCGCGAGGTCAACCTGCAGGGGCTGGACCTTGAAAAATCCAAGGTCGGCTACGCCTCGATCAGCCTGGAGCGCGAAGAGATCCGACAGCACCTGCTGGAAGGTCGACGGCCCGTACGGCTGGCCATGACATTCAATGAAGAGGTGTCCTTCGTCCTGACCGACAAGTCGACCCTCAAGCGCATTGTTTTCTTGGAGAGCGTGAACAAAGAAATTCCCGATGAGGAGGATGAAGAAGCTGCCTTTGGCGCGATGTTCGTGACTTACGCCGGCGTGCTTTCAAAGCTCGTGCCCGCACTCATGGAGGCCCTTGGCGGTGAGGAGTCCGCACAGGGGTAATCAGATTTGTAGTCGCGTGATGTGCATTACCGGGTACTAGGCGAACGCAAGGCTTAGCCACTCACCCCGGGAGAATGACCATGAAACTGACTATCGACACCGATGTTTGCAAACGCAAAGCTCAAGCTCTGTCGCTTGAGCTCGCTCTGTTCATCAACGCGTGCTGCATGCGGTTGAAACTGATCGTTGAGATTGCTGTGATGCTGGCCAAGGCCGGTTATTTCAGGATGTTCTTTTCGCAGATCTACACCGCCAGCAACATCGATGTTGACGGTTTCCGTAACGTGTATGAGCTCGAAGGGTATCCCAGCGTCACGCCTGGTCATGTGCGCTTGCGGTATCGCCAGACGGTGAACGGTCACGAGAAGGCTCGCACCAGCATGCTGGTTACTGAACAGGAATGGGATGCAGTGGCCCGCCGTGTGGCATTCGGGTCTGGGCGCTTGGCGCAAGCCGATTAACGTTTCACAGCACCCGGCCTCACCTGAGGCCGGGTTTTTTATTATTCGCCGTACAGCGCGTCCCATGCCTCTTGGACTGCTTCGTCCGAGGCGTCGCTGAGCTCATCCAGGCTAACGTCTGCATACCCACTGGCATGCAACAGGGCGTCGGCGTCTGACGGTGAAAGCCCTCGGCAGATTCTGTGAATTTCGTCGCAGCGGCCGTAGTTCCATGCCTCATAAACCTGCGCGTTCCAGGTGATGCCCTTTTCGACGTGTGCGACCAGGTCGCGAGTCATGACATAGGCGCCTAGGTAGAAGATGCAGGAATTCAAAGCGCATGCTGATAGTTCGCCTGGGCTTTCTCCACGACGCTTCGCAATCTCCAAATCAGCCCAGGAGCTCAGGTTCAGTTGGAAGCCAGGCTCCCAAGCAATGGTGGTCAGTTCAGTTTGCATAGTTTCACCAGAAGCCCGGCGCGATGCCGGGCTCGATCGTGATCAGTGGACGGTGCCAGGGGCTTGTTGTTTGTAGATCTTCTGCAACCTGGCCTCGGCAAGCTTTGCGATCTCAGGCTGCGCACGGAGGCGGATGGTATCCAGGGCCAACATTGCGCTGATGTCGCCGGTGATCGACGTGAAGGTGGCATCTGGTGAGCAGCCATCGTCCAGAACGGACTCTGCTTCTGCAGACGCCACGACGAACGTTGGTACCGATTCCACTTTGAAGGCCTTGAACAGATTGGGATTGATCTCCCACGGCACACCGGCCTTGTTCACCTCCAGCGCAGCCTGTTTGGTCTGCATCTGGGAGCCATTCTTGAACCCTCTCACGACCATGACAGCACCGGTTTCGCGGGCTTGTTGCGCCAGCCGCTCAAGCCTGTCTTTGGGCATCGAGAACGACACGAAGATGATGAAGTCGTTCGCGCCGTGGCCACCCTTTGCACCTTGTTTTGCGGCGTTGAATCGCGCAATGACGTCGTCAAGCGACTCGGTCTTGGTGGGCGCTGGGGCGTCGATGACCGGTACCGTGGCCTTGAACGTGCCCGGCTTCACCGGATCGATCTTCCCGTTCAGAGCGGCACTTCGAGATGCCGCCTGCTCCTGCATGATCTTCTGGATAGCTTCGTTGGAAGGCATTTCCAGCTGCTGGGACACGGCAGGCACGGCGAAGAAACTAGTTGCTAAGAGTAGCGCCGCCGCAGCAGTCGCGTTTACGGAAAATGCCATAGCCAAAGTCCTTGTATCCTGGGAGAGGGAACTCAGTGTTCGATTCGGTCAGAATTGTCGACCGCCCGATTGGAGAGCAGCACTTGCCTGCGATTTTTGCGGTCTCAGGCTTGGGGTAGAGGCGAGTCAGCTTGTACTGCCGCTTGTCCATGATGATCTGCGGGTAGTAGCCGCACATTGCGTCACCTCCCATTGCCGCCCACTGGGTACCCGCGGCATGGAGTTTCGCGAGGATTCGCGTGGTTTGCAGCCGGGCGGTTTGCTCCATGCTCAGGTGCGCCTCGTTCCGACCGGTCAGCGGGTACATGTGACCGTAGGAGCCGGCGGCCCAGAAGATCGTGGACAGTGGGAAGCCTGTAGCAGCGGCAACGGCATCGGCTGACATGGCCCCGATCGCCAGCATGCTCCCGAAGGGGAACGCGTAGGGGGTCAGGATGCCGGCGAGTTCGTCATCGTTGTGGGTTGGGTCCGCGAAAGACATCCAGGGCACGTCGATACCGCGGTTGTCCATGCACGTGTCGTCCAGGATGGCTCCCATCACATACATGGCCGGGTTGATATAGAAGTTGACCTGCATGAACGAGTCGCGGGTGCTGCCGATGCCGCTGCTCTGATCGTCAGAGATGTAGCCGAATGCATCTGCGTTGACGCCTACGTTGACTTTCACCCCACCGAGCAAGGGGAAGCATCCAGGCACCGTGGTAACGTCGGTCATCATGTCGAACTCCCAGAACGAGGTGGGAATGCCGACCTTGGGCGGGTTATCGCACGTGCAGAATGCGCTTTTGTTCCCGCTGTCGAAGTCTTCCTGGCCATCGGAAATGAGCTCCGTTGAACCGAAAAGCTTGATGGGGAACATGCAGGACCAGCAGACGTCCGAAATCAGGTTCGGGAATTTACCGGTGCACACGCCTTCATCGGCAGAGCTGACCGTACTGAGCAGGGCCGTTGCCACAAAGCCCAGGGCCATAAGCAGTTTCTTCATAGCTTCAACTCCTCGATCTGGAGTTCCCTGCCCTTTTGGGTCAGGACCGCGGGAACGCGCTCGATCCCGAACTTCTTCGTGAGGATGCCCATCTGGTCGAAGTAGACCGGGCGACCCCACTCCCGGTTGAGCTTCAGGAACGAACCCGCGACCAATATCACTTTGTCCCGGGGATGCTCATCGGTGCGCTTCTTGGCGTACTGCAGCTGCTTCGGGTCGCGAGCGTCGATGAAGATGATCGCTTTGCTGAGGGTGATGTGGTCCAGCGGGTTGATGCGAGTGCCCGCCGGCACCAGGATGTTACCCAGATGATCTTTGACGGTCTCAGGGTACGTGTAGGTCGGGTCGTACATCCTGATCTGCGGCTCAACGACGGGCCCAATGCCGGGTACCGGCTTGGGGTTTTCTGCTCCGGCCAACTGCTTGTCGCGGTAGTCGTTCCAGAACTTGTCGAGTTCGCCTTTCTTGTCCATCGCTTTCAACCGACCTTGGATCATGTCGATTGCATCCTGCTCCTGGATCTCCCAGGTGTTTCCGTACTTGCCGAGCTCTTCGGCATGAACAGTGGATGACGCGAGGTAGAGGGCGGTAAGGAAAGCGGATGCGCATAAGCGGCGTAGCTTCATCACAACTCCAATGAGAATGCCCAGCCCGGGGCTCATGACGATCAGGTGATCAGAAACCAACGTGGCCATCGAGATGGCCACGTGGAGAAGACTGTTGGCGGGAGATCAGGAACCGCCGTTGAGCCAGGCGTCGAGCCGCTCGGCCGATACCAGCCCCGGCATCTTCCGACCGTCTTCGCTCACCATGGCGGGAGTACCCTGGAAGCCAATGCTTTCGGCCAGCGCGATGTTGCGCTCGATTGGGTTATCGCATTTCTTCGCCGGCGGCTGGGTGCCTTGCGCCAAGGATTCCCATGCAGCAGCACGGCCAGCCTCAGGCAGACACCAGACCGATTCAGATTTGGCGCGAGCCTGCGGGTGCAGCGACTCCAGCGGATACATGAAGGTGTAAATGGTGACATTGTCCAACTTGCTGAGGACCTCCGTTTCCAGCTTCTTGCAGTACGGGCAGTCAGGATCAGAGAACAGATAGAGCTTGCGGGAGCCGTTGCCCTTTACGCGAGTGAACGCGTCTGCCAGCGGAAACTTCGAAACGTCGATTTTCTCAGCTGCAGCTCGCTTGGGTGCCGTCAGGTCCTTGCGAGTCTGCATGTCGTAAACGCTGCCGAACAACAGGTAGCGACCTGAGGCATCGGTGTAGGCAATGTTCTTGCCCATGGTGATTTCGTAGAGGCCATCGATCGGCGCCCGCTCTACGTTGGTGAAGTTGGTGGAGGGGTATTTGCCCTTGAGCGTGTTGAGCACGGTCATGATCTCGATGTCAGCAGCTGGCGCCGCTGCCGCAGCTGCTGGAGCGGTGGCTGCGGCAGGGGCCTGAGCAACCTCGGGTGCAGGCGACTCGGCCTGGGCGAATGCAGCCAGCGAGCAACTGGCGAGAGCGATAGCGACAACGAGCTTTTTCATCGGTTACCTCAGATTTAGAAATGGTGACGGTAGAATTATGTGTACGTGTGACCATATACTAGCAATACCGACAACGCGTGACTATACGCAGCGAGTATTAAAAGAGAGTTATGGATACCGCAAAGCCGCCATCTCACCCGTTGCAGCAACTGCACCACGCCTATCAGGCAATCAATGAGCGCTTCTTTTCCGGGTCATTACCTGGCTGTGAAATCAGATTCTCGACACGCCAAGGGTCTGAAGGCCATTACCGGCCTGGCGCTCTTCCGAGCGGGGAGCTCTGCCCGGCCTTGGACCAAATCGCCGTTGGGGCGCACCTTTCGAGCAGCAAGATGATCGAATCGCTGGCGCATCAAGCCTGTCATCAGTACCGGCAGCACTCCGGACAGCCCCCGCGGCGGGCCTACCACGACCAGGTCTGGGCCGAGAAAATGGTCGAGATCGGTCTGCAGCCGTCCAGTACCGGCCTGCCTGGTGGCCAAGTGATCGGGCAGAAGGTGTCGCACTACCTTCTCGAAGGCGGGGGCCTGAGCCTCCTCATCCGCGAGCTTCACGATCAGGGGCTGAATATCAATCTGGCGCGTGCGGCCGGGCCTGCTGGTGCTGGCCGCCGAAGCGCGCAAAAAAAAGTCTGGGCCAGAACGAAATACACATGTGCTGGCTGCAACAAATCTGTGCTCGGCGGCGACCAGTTCAACCTGGTGTGCGGTGATTGCCAGCTGCCGCTAACGCCTGAGGTATCTACTGCGGGAGCGATCGAGCGCGAAGGCGCCGAGATGCTGGCGGAGGAAGGGGCACTTCATACGGCGCCCAGCTCCTGGGAACAGTCGGTGGCATAAGAAAACCCCCGAACCAATAGGTTCGAGGGCGGGTGAAGCAGTTATGCAGAGTTGGAGAACTCGCAAGAGTCCAGCCGACTCACGTCCGGCGTGGATCCTCAATTACGTTGGTTTCTGGAACCGGAATCCCGTAGTGGTCCGCATCGTGGTACACGGCAGAGTTCGGATTGAGGAAAGACAGGTCGTCAACGACCCAGCGTCCTCCGTTGGTTCCGCCGGCGAGGTAGCAGCAGCGGGTACCGGCAGGGACTTCTACTTTGTAAAAACTGCGGGCGACTTTAAATTCGACTTCGGCAGCATTGATGGTCTTGCCCATTTTCGCGATAGGGGTGCGGGTGTTCATGTGTTTCTCCTGAAAGGCGTTTTTTGCTGGCAAATCAAAAAGTGAACAGGTCACCCGCGGATCCATGGCCGTTGTTGAACTTCGTCTCGCGAGGTACCTCGAACCAACTGAATCCGTCCCAGACCTCCAGGTTTTCGCCTGACACACGTGCTTTGAAGTAGCGACATCCCAGCTTCGGGTGGTAGGCGTAGATGCCCGCCCCTTTCAACAGGTGATCCTCGATTTTCTTCCGTGCTTGAACTGCGGTGAGAGTGGCCATCGCCTGCTCCATTCATGTGAGGTGCGCCAAGGCACTTGTGTCGCCATAAGGCGTTGAACTTGCCTCGGGAGATGACGTTCATGCGGCTATAAATCCACATGAAAAAACCCGGCGCATGGCCGGGTTGGATGGAGCGTTTCTAAGCTTGCAACTGGTAGCTGCCAGTCACCTTTGTGCCACGCATGGCGCTGTAGTAGTTGACGCGATCGATGAAAGGGATGGCCTTAAGCACGGTTGAACTGAAGCCATGCGTTGAACGTATGGTCTCAATGGTGCCACCGGTTGAGAGCTCCCAGAGGAAGATGGTCCCCCCATTGGCATGTACCGCTGCCTTCCGCGTGATCTGCGCGCCCTGCATCAGCCGCGAGGCCTCAATGATCGGATGCATACAGCCCCCTTCACTTAGCCTTTGCGTTGGCGACGAACGATTCGAGCTCCTTGACGGTCGACCCGAAATTTACTTTCTCGCACAGCAGTTCGATCTCTTGTGTCGACAGGGGGGTGAGCTGGCCGGCGTTGCTTGCGATATCAAGCAGGCCGGGAACTGCTGGCGCACCGCTTCGGAGGAACTCCTGGTAGTGGCGAAGTGCGGCGAGCACTGTACCTTGCTCACGGTCACCTACGAGAACTGCTGTTTGAGTTGGCAGGGTTTGCTTGGACATACTGATCTCCTGGGATGAAGCAGGTCTTGCGTTGACCTGGTCCCCGGAGATGGTGAGCATCGAGCTATAAAGCTGGGCTCGGTTTGAGTTGGTGGTGCTGATGTGAGCGTTCGAGCTCGGCAAGCCCTGCGATCGGCCGACAGGACAGGGCTCAGCTCAAAATGAGTGCTGGTTTCTCAAATTAGTTTGGAGCAGTGCAGGTACGAGATCCAAGGCAAATGCAAACGCAGCACTAAGAAAGCTACAAAAACAACGGGTAGACAAAAACTCCACATGGTTACCTCAACAGTGGACAACCATAACCGCCCGCGCACACTGCCGAGGCAGAGCCGAATAAATCAAACCGCAGGTTCAATATCATCGACTATGAAGTCTAGTTCAGATCGCAAATAATCAAAGCGAGCTTTAGCGACAACATCCGGGTATTTGGTATCCATGAACGGCGAAACCATCCACCCTTTATGCTCGCTTTTTGCACGTTCTTCAAAAAACTCCGCCAAGCCAACCTGGCTTATGACTTGGATTGCGATCTCATACTCTTCAATCGACATGATTGTATATGGGTACTGTTCTACCATACCCCTTTCAAGACCAGCCTTCTCAAGTAGATTAAGAATAGCGTCTTCAAGTTTCTGGAAGATGGATGGGCCGAAGAGATACCAGTTCGAGAGAGTTAATACGACTGGATAGAGTCTCCGACCTTCTGGCTTCCATGGCGTATACTCACTCACTACATCTGCCAAATTCTTATAGTTTTGAACGACGAATTTTGCAAGGTGGTTAACCTCTTTTTCTAGAGCGCCATCTTCTAGCTGGTAACGAGCCGGAAGTCCAAGGCGCTTCGATTTACACTCAATCAGCATAGCCGCTGATTCATCGTACACATACCAGTCCACTCCATCCTTCTTATTTTTTTTAACGAAATACTCTTCTCCCGCTCGAATAGATAGACTGTCTGTTGTTATAAGTTCTGCACTTATTTCACCAACATATCGCTCAACAGCCGCCCCGTATGGGTTCTCAAACCCTTCAATCCGTCCTAAGTCAAAAAATAAGCCTTCCGACACTCTCGACAAAATGAAATGAGGGACCGGACAAATAACAATATTAGGGGCCTCTGGAAAAACACGAACTAAAGGTGTGCTTTGTAGGGGGTTAATAGTGTACGACCAGTTCTCATTATATTCTTGAACTGACTTGGTGCGCTCTCGGAGTGACTGAAAATCCATTACAATCAAACTAAAAAATGAATCACGTTGCTGGTCAGTAATTCCGAGTTGTGTAAAATCGGTGTTCAGATCATATGAATTTTTTGAGATGAACGCACCGGCTGTCGCCATTCCCAAGAGATAGAATTTCTTAATAGTTAGGCCAGTCTCCTTCTCCAAAAGGGCTTCAACCTCAGGCGCCCTGTAAATCCTAAAGTATCGAGCAAGCCGCAATTCGACAGTATGGGCCTGCCAGGGAAACTGTTGCTGAATGATCCGATGCATTTCTTGGAAGATCATCTTTTCAAGGCGGCCGTGAACCTGTTGGTCTTGTAGTTTCCTGATTTTCTCGATGGCGGAAACAAAGTCTCTCAGTTCAAAGAGATTTTTTGTAGCACCCACACCAGAGTTCAAGATCACCTCACGTGCTAGGATATCAAGCTCCCAAGGAAATACTACACCCTTGATAGAGCACTTGCCATTTGGGTGAATTCGTGAAAATTGAAGAGGAATAGATTCCCCGTATTGGATATTCTGATAAAAGCGACATATTTGAAGAAGGGCTGCAGTACGATCTAGCTTGGCAACAAAATTACGAAGTGGCTTGTAATGGTGATACATCATTCTTCCCTGATGCTAAGCACGATATTGCGTGGTACTTTACACCATCCCTCAGCGCTGGGCACTGTCACTATTACCAGCTTGTCGACACGACCGCAGAAGCTGATTCGACTAAACCTTGTCCATGGGAGTGAATCTCGAATTCCAACTGATCAAAGGGACAACAGCAGCCTACAGAGTACCTCGACTCGTTCGAGCCATGGAGAGGGCGCAGCTATTATCCCCTACCCCTCATTGTCCTCGGTATCGCCCGCAGGCAAGGCTATCGCGATATAGGAGGCCGTGGCCGCCGTAAGTGACTAGTCAATTTTCAGGCGTTTGATGATTCGGTTGCCAGCTGTAAGCTCGCTGCCTCGGCTTCGTACTCGGCAAGCGCTTTGGCGTACATATCAGGGTGCTGCTTGTCGAAGCCAGGCATGTGTTCGGTTTCTACCCACTGACCGCGGATTTGGCTTTTAGCGAGCCAGGGTCTCTTGTTGCCGGCCGGCTGGGTCCATGCGGTGACGCCTATTCCGAATGATGCGATTTGCTTGGCCGTGATGAATCCCTGCTTGCGCATCAGGACCACCACTTTCAGTGCCGATTCTTTCCACGGTGTGAGTCGCACCGGTGCTGGCACTCCAGCCGGCAAGGAGGTCACGATGGCTGGTACACGGCAGCGCACTGAGGGCGACCAATCGAACATACGTTCATCAGAGCCAGCGCTGCCCTCTGCGTAAAAGAGTCGATGATCAAGTCCGAACGTGTGCACGTAGCCTTGTGCTGTCCATGACTCATATGGGCAGAGTACTTTGACTCCAAGCCGACGGAGCATCTTGGCAATGCCAGCACTGGCATCGGTGATTTTGCTGACGATGACCAGGCGGTGATCTGGGCCCGGACTCTCCCAAAAGTCGTCGCCTTGATTGGGAAGGATCTGTTCAGCGACCTTGGCATTCAGCGAGAGCTTTGCCTGGACACCGATCTGGCGGCCGTCGTCGTTGACCACCAGTACATCGAACCCTGCAGCCTCTGGATAACACGTCCATCCTTTGATCTGGTTGAACTCTTTGATGAATACTTCGCAGAGCGTCGACTCTTTGCTGATGGTTGGAGGCTTGGCTCGGCTGATAGGCTGCATGATGAGCTCGGGGTGTTCCCGGCGTTGCTGCTGGTCGTGAGAGAGTATGGTGGCCATCGTTGTCCCTGTTGGGTTGAGGCAGAAGTCGCGCTCGTGCGGTCGATAACTCGTATCTATACGCCTCGTGATTCTGAATGCACGTCTTCAGTTTGTCCATTCCGATACTGTGAGTATCTCGCGGGTCGGATGGAGGGTTTCCAGGCAATCCTTCTGGCCTCGATACCCAACGAAAACGGCGTATTTACGGGATTTTTGGCGCTCTGACTGCTCCTTCGCAGATTTTTATAGTTCCATGTTGCATTGCCAGCGAAACCAGTGTTTAATAGGCCCCATGTAGGCGATCAAGCCTCAACCGACCCAATCTCCTGAAAGGCTGGGAAAATCAACCGAAAGGTTGAACTTGCGACCACAAGGCCCGCTACTTCGTAGTGGGCCTTGTGGTTTCTGGCGTTTGTGGACCATGCGCGTCTCTCCCGCGGGCCCAGGTCTTGGCGCTATAACACGGAAACATACACCGACTGTATCTAAATGCTATTCTGCGCAGGTTGGCCATGCGGCCGACCAATTGTCCCCTTTAGGAGCACAGGATATGAGCATGAGCGAGAAGCGAGTCAGGGTGGAGGTCAACGGTGTAGGGGTGGGTTCTCTCTCGATGGAGAAATACCAGGAGATCCGAAGCCGTGTGCGTCGAGATCCTCGGACGTATGTCCATGGCCTGATCGTTGTGATGAGCGCTTTGACTCGAACCCTGCGGGGAGCCGTTGCAGCCCTCCCAGCGGCTGTTTTCGCCTTGGTGCTGCTTGCGGCAATGTTGGAACCTGAAGCATTCACCAGCGCCCTCGTTGCATTGCAGTCTGCGAGCCCTGCTGAGATCACTGCGGGGCTGACCAAAATCATTGAGGTTGCGCGATACCTGCTAGCTCCAATGATTGGCCTCTTCACATTGTTCTCGGCCTTCCGTGAAGTGCGAGACGCCTACTTTGAGGATGTTTGCCGCGAAGTCCGCATCGCCTTGAATGCATCAGCCGTTGGCCATGTGTCCATCAGCATGTGCGAAGTTGAACAGGCCCCTCAGTCTGCGTAAGCGTCTGCTGTCACCTGGGCGGAGGCGATCACGCCTCTGCCCAGCCACAGCTCACTCCCCTTGTTCCGTGACTTTGGTGGTCTGCCGCCACAGCTTCCAGGACTCATACAGCCGCTCGGCCGACACGGGCTGTGCAAAGCCCATCCACTCCGCCACCAGGGCCGGCGTCTCCCCTCTCTCGAACAGCTCCGCAGCAAAGGTATTGCGCAGGGTCTGTGGGCTCGCTCGATGCTCGGGATCGCGAATGGCTTTCACCCCAGACTCGACGATCACGGCCTCGGTGATGCGGTTCACCGTGGACGGGTTGATCGCGGTGATTTTCCGACCGTTCTTGATCACCGGCGTGATGTCGCTGGGGAACACCAGGTCACCTTCGGTGCCGGCCTGCAGGCGGATGTGCAACCAGGTGGCCAGGGCCCGGGCGGCATAGTCGAACGGCTTGGTGCGGTGCTCGAACTTCGAATCCGCATAGGAAAGGGTGATCCACGGGGCAGCTTGCGGAGTGATGCAATTAACAGTCAGGCCGACGATGTCCTGCACCTTGAGTCCAGCCCCCACGCACAGACCCACCATCGCCCGATCCCGAGCCTCGCGCCAGCGCCCCCGCTCGTTCTGCGCCGTCAGCGGCGCCACCAGGTGATTGGCCAGCAGCTCGGCTTCCTGGGGCCGCAGAAAGCTCGTAGGCAGGTTGCCGTCGACATCCTTCCATTTGACCCCTTCAGCCCTCAACGCCTGCGCCGCCGGGTTGAGGAAGCCTGGCTCTTCCTTTTCCTTGAACAGGTCGGCCAACACCCGTTGTATGAGTTTGCGGTACCGGTCGCGCTGCGGCCTATTGTTCACTCGCTTTTCGTTCTTCTCGATCTCAGGGGTTAGGCTATCTAGGAAGTCTGAAATATTGCTTGCATCCACTTCGTCTAATTTAATGCTCTTTTGCTCAATCCAGTCGACAAACCGGCCCCACTGCGAGCGATAGACCTCCGCGGACGATATTCGAATGCGGGCTGAGGTTCCCCTGCCCGCTTGCTGGCTGATCCAGTGGTCGAATGTCTCCTTGGGCCGTTCATTCCAAGAAGGACTGTCAGGTTTGAAGAGGTCTTCAGTAGCGCTCATGGGCGACTCCGGAGGTACAGGATAGACGGGAGCTAGGTCGGCCTGCTCTGACTGTTAATTGCATGTCAGTGAAGTGTAGTGGAGAACATTTGTACTCGCCTGGTTTTTCACTGACAGAATGGGGGTGGCCTAGCCGCCGGCACCGCGGGCCAGAGGGACCGGCGGCTTCAAGGGGACGATAGAGAATTCGGAAAAAATCGTACGCTAAGCTTCGCGAGTTCTTGTAACCAATTCATTGTTTTTTCAATGGATGAAAGAAAATGGCGAAAGCTATTTGACAAACAAATCGGGATCTTATAACTTACCTACCAAGTAGTCGGTAGATGAAATAAAGCCATGAAACTCAATTCAGATCTTTCGCAGCGTGTTGTCGTCGAGCCTTCAAGCTTACAGTGGGTCGATTCGCCAGCGACCGGGATTCAACGCCAGTTACTGGAGCGTGATGGCGACGAAGTGGCGCGTGCCACCTCGATCGTGCGATACGCGCCGGGCTCCGCTTTTGAAAATCATAAGCACGACTTGGGCGAGGAGATTCTGGTCCTGGACGGCGAATTCAGCGACGAATCCGGGACCTTCGGGCCTGGGACTTACATCAAGAATCCACCAGGTTCTTCGCATGCACCGAGCTCCGCGACGGGTTGCACGTTGTTCGTCAAGCTGCGCCATCTTGATCTAGCCGACAGCCAACGCACCGTGGTCGACACCCGTAACGGCCCCTGGTTTCCAGGCCTCGTGCCGGGTCTGTCGGTGATGCCACTTTCTGAGTTCGACACACAACATACGGCTTTGGTGCGCTGGGCCCCGGGGACACGATTCAATTCGCATCGTCACTACGGCGGTGAAGAAATCTATGTGTTGGAAGGCGTCTTTGAGGATGAGTTCGGAAGCTACCCTACCGGCACATGGATGCGCAGTCCGCATTTGAGTGCTCACCGTCCCTTCAGCAATACAGGCTGCACCATCCTGGTCAAGACAGGCCACCTGCCAGTCGCCGAATCAAATGAGGCGCTTGCATGAAGCATTTCTCCGAAATCTCGCCGACCGCCGAGCGGGTGGTCGATGCCGCTGAAGGGTTGGTACAGCAGCACGGCTACAACGGCTTCTCATACGACGACGTGGCCCAGTTGGTAGGCATCAAAAAACCAAGTATCCACCACCACTTTCCCAAGAAGGGTGAACTCGTGGCCGTGGTCGCACAGCGCTACACGCACCGGTTTCGTGAGGAGTTGCTGAGCATCGAAGGGCAGCATGCGAAAGCGCCTGACAGGCTAACTGCGTATGCGGCACTTTTCGAACGCACCTTCGCCAAGGACCGGCGCCTTTGTGTCTGCGGCATGTTGGGTGCCGAGTCGGACTCGCTGCCGGACGCCGTTGTGAGCGAGGTCGAGCGATTCTTTAAAGTCAATCTCGACTGGTTGACTCTTGTCGTTGCCGATGGTCAGCGTGCCGCGCTGATCACCTCGAATTCCACCCCAGAGGCTCTCGCAGAGGCATTCTTGTGCGCGTTGGAAGGCTCGATGATGGTGGGCCGTGGCATGCGGTCGTCACGCGGACCGGCCGAAGTTGGAAACACTTTTCTTTCCACCGTGTTGACCTGAGGTCGGCACTTTTTTTGCAACACAACCCTACCATTTAGTTGGTAGTTAAGGAGATTATTATGAGTACTGAATTTAATGGCAAGAAGTTGTTGGTCATCGGCGGCACTAGCGGGATGGGACTGCAAACTGCCCGCATGGTTCTTGAGCAAGGCGGAAGCGTCGTCATCGTCGGTCACCGTGAAGACAAGGCCGAAGAGGCCCGCAAGGCGCTGTCGTCGTTGGGCACCGTGACCGCCCTGACTGCCGATCTCTCGCGAGCCGAAGATGTGAAGCGACTCCTGCATACCATCGATGAACACCACAAGGACATCAATCTTCTGGTCAACGCGGCTGGGGTGTTCTTCCCGAAGGCGTTTCTTGAGCACACGGAAAGTGATTACGAACAATATTTGACGTTGAATAAAGCGTTCTTCTTCATCACACAAAAAGTCGTGGCCAATCTCGTGGCCAGCGAGCGTCCCGGCGCCATTGTGAACATCGGCTCGATGTGGGGCAAGCAGGCGATTGCGGCTACGCCGTCGTCCGCGTATTCGATGGCAAAAGCAGGTTTGCATTCGCTGACCCAGCACCTTGCGATGGAGCTGGCATCCAAACAAATCAGGGTCAATGCCGTTTCTCCGGCGGTTGTCGAAACGCCGATTTACGAGGGATTCATACCCAAGGCCGAGGTTCATGGCGCCTTACAGGGATTCAACAGCTTCCACCCAATCGGCAGGGTTGGGACGCCACAAGACGTCGCCGAGGTCATCCTCTTCCTGTTGTCGGACAAGGCAGCATGGGTGACGGGCGCAATCTGGGACGTTGACGGCGGCGTGATGGCCGGGCGTAACACATAATGGGGGAACGAGAAATGAACACAAACATTAAAGGAACTCCCGGCAACGGGATCAACGTCGGCGCATTGCGTGAGTTTGCAGATCAGGTCGCAGCAAAGCCCGCCGCAGGCATCGCGACGTTCGGCGTCGTGACAACCTGGGAGGGTGGCACCCGGACGCGTGCGCGAACCATGCCGCTCGTACTAGGTGACACGGCCTTGGCGCGCGGCTTTGTCATCGACGCGGACGAACCGGCAGAATTGCTCGGTACCGACACGGCCGCTAATCCACAAGAATTGATCCTGGCTGCGTTGAACGCATGCATGACTGCAACCTACGCGGCAAATGCGGCGGCAATGAACATCGAGTTGCAATCGCTGACTATCCGCACGAAGGGAAGCCTCGATCTGAGAGGTTTTCTTGGAATCGATCCTGGGATCAATCCAGGGTACGACCAGGTCGAGTATGAGGTCGAAATGGAGTCGTCGGCGGATTCGGCGGCGCTGAAAGCATTGCACGCGCAGGTGCAGCGAACATCGCCGAATTACCACAACTTCGCGAGAGCCATTGATCTCAAGGCCAAGCTGACCATTCTCCAATGATCGAGTCAGTGTTTCCCGTGGTTGGCTGACGGGAGGCCAAACCAGATGCGCTATGACGGAAGGTTCAACCTTCCGTCATCACGTTCTCTGGAATACGCAGTGTCAATTTGAGGTATAGCTCAATATGACACATGGCTGCAAATCGCTAATTTACCAACTATAAAGAGCTATGCTCTCAAGAAGCGGTTGCGCTAACCGATACAGTATAAATTAGGCCCCAAGTATTATTTTATTTGCACAAAGGTAATGATTATGTTTTTCAATAAAAACAAACAACTGCTGGACACAGAAAATAAGCTCTCAGAACTACAGTGGCAGCTTGATTCAATAAATCGAAATGTCGCGGAAATCAGATTCAGGCCAGACGGGAGCGTAATCTATGCGAGCAATATCTTTCTAGAGATGCTTGGTTACAAACTCGAAGAAATAGCAGGGCAGCACCACAGAATTTTCTGCGAAAAGAATTATGCTAGCACAGCTGATTATTCGCGCTTCTGGCAGAAATTGGCTGACGGCCATCCTCAATCAGGTTTATTTAGGCGGCTGCGCAAAGACGGTAACTTAGTATTGATTGAGGCTACTTATATTCCAGTTCAAAATCAAGATGGAAAAGTTATTGAAATCATTAAGATTGGCTCAGATGTCACTCAGAGAGAAAACGAGTTACTCTCACTAAGAGCCGTCCATGCAGCCATCTCCCGCTCGATGGCGGAGATCGAGTTCACACCTAACGGTGACATTCTGCATGCAAATGAGAATTTCCTCCGTGCTATGGGTTATCGCCTCAGCGATATCAAGGGTCGACACCACCGAATGTTCTGTTTCGATAATTTTTATCAAGAAAATACAAATTTTTGGCAGAGTTTAAAGGGAGGAACTTTTTTCAGCGGGCAATTTGAGCGCAAGACCGCATCGGGAGAGACCATCTATCTTGAGGCCACCTACAACCCCGTCGTTGATGAAGCCGGCCAGGTTGTGAAAGTGTTAAAATTTGCCACCGACGTCAGCTCGCAGAAGCATAAGGCTGATGAAATCCGTCAAGCCGCAGAGCTTTCCTTCACCACCGCCGAGGAGACATCTCAAATTTCCGTGCGGGGCATGGAGTCCCTTGCTAGTTCAATTGAATTATCTCAGAGCACACTTAATTTAATAAACGGTGCGGTTATTTTGATTACACAGCTAAATGCTCAGGCTAAAGATATCGAGAAAATTGTTACCACCATCCAAGGCGTGGCAGAACAAACTAACTTACTAGCACTTAACGCCGCAATTGAAGCTGCCCGAGCGGGTGAAATGGGCCGAGGCTTTGCTGTAGTAGCCGACGAGGTTCGTCAGTTGGCAGCTCGAACTAGCAGTGCCACCGTGGAAATCCAGAATGTGGTAACTGCTAACGGAAAGCTTACTCAGCAACTGAATATAGATATGAACAGCATCGCTAGAAGCGCCGAAGAAAACAACGATCAGATCGCAACTGTAACAACTATTATGCGTGAAATCAGTGACGGTGCAGACCATGTTGCCCGTACCGTATCGACGTTGTTCAAAGACAATAGCTAGTGTCCAGTTTTAGGCAAAATCAGGATCGGAACTTCGAGCCGCAGCGCTACAGAGCCAGAAGCCCAAACTTGGTGACGGCCATCGTGCTATGGAACACGATGTATCTGGAGCGCATCACTTGGGGCTGGTCGAGGCAAGTCGGTGGGCGGCGAGCTGCTGCAATACCTGTTGCCGCTGGGCTGGGAGCACATCAACCTGACTGGCGATTACGTCTGGCGGCAGAGCCGCAGGCTGGAGGTCGGGAAGTTCAGGCCGCTACGATTGCCCGGAAAACCTTAGCGTACGATTTTTTCCGAATTCTGCGGGCACCCCAGGAAGCGATGATGTTCATGGCAAGTCCTCCACGTGTGGGAGGACAAGGATGGCTAGCCAGAGCAGTAGTCGCTAACCGGCTGCGTGCCGCCGAGCCGTTCTCGCCGATTTTTTTTGCAGGTTCGCGATGATGTTTTCCAAACGATTTTGCACCACACCAAGCTGAGCACGCTGACTATCCAGGTTGCTGATTGCGTCATGCCCCCAAGGCGCTCTGCTCACTTGACGCGGTGCTGACATCAATAGCAGCTACATTATCCCGCAGGCTACACTGTCCGCATAAGCGCTGGCTCAGCGCCCGTATCCAAATTCTGATTGATAGACTGGCCAATGGCAAAACACTTGAAAGTTTTTTCGGCAAAAGTGATTAGTCGATTTACTGATGCCCGATACACGCATACCAATTGAAACATAATTATTAATTTTGGCTAACAACTAGAAGTGCCGGCCAATTTTGGCTTTACGGGCACATACTTAATTATTTTTGTTTAGCAGAAAATTATGCCTGATATAGACTTAGCCATACTTACGCCACTTACACTGACCATAAACGGAATTGTCGCAGGTTATATGTTGTTGTTAGCTAGGTTAAATATAGCCCAGCCCGCGTTTAACCATTGGGCTGCGTCATGCATTATTTTTATTTTTGCCAGCCTGCTTGCGGTGTCTCGCCTGTATCAAGTTACCCCTATTATCAGTGTCTGGCTTGCCCACAGTTTACTAGCCCTACCACCCATTCTGATTGCAACCGGTTTGCTGCGTTTTTTTCGTGGTACCGAAACAGCCTTGCCGACAAAAATGCTTGGTAGTATTTTTGCGGTTTACGCCACGCTCTTGTTTTTTACTTATAAGTTGTCATACAGCGCGCCGATCCTAACGGCAGCAGCGATAGCACTGGCATGCTTTTGGTGTATTGCGCTGCTTAATTTAAATACAATGCAGCGCATTATATCCAGGCTATTGCAGGGCGTTTTGCTGCTGCATGCGCTAGCCATGTTTGCAGAAATTACACTCTATATAGATCAATGGCAGCTTCCGCTAACGCGCCACATAGAACTCTACTTAAAGCTAACACTCATCAGCCACCTACTGCTGACAACCATTGCCAGTATGCTGTTGCCGTTGCTGTTATTTGTTCATCGTGAACAAAATCTTATGTTGCAAGCAAACAGAGATGAACTGACACAGCTACCCAACCGTCGCCATTTTTTACGTGAATCCTCCGCCTATATGGCAAAGGCCACTGGCAGCTCGTCGGTGATAATTATGATGCTCGATTTGGATAATTTTAAATCCATCAATGACACCTTTGGTCATGCCGTTGGTGACGCAGCACTAAAACAGGTCGCCCGTGCACTGGAAATAGAGTTGCGCAAAACCGATTTTATTGGTCGTATGGGTGGGGAAGAATTCGCTATTGTGATGACCGACACCACTGAAGCAGAAGCACGAGCAATTGCTGAACGCTTGCGTCAAAAAGTTGAACTTCGAGCCCGTGTTATTGAGGGTAATCAGGTCAACTTAACCATCAGTATTGGTGCCACTTGCAGCTACAAACACAATAGCTCAGGTTTCCAGGCACTACTCAAACTGGCAGATGATGCTTTGTTTGAAGCCAAACGCCGTGGTCGCAACCAGGTTGTCTTTGACTACGCTAAAAATGATGCGAAAAGTATCGCTGACTCATAGCGCACAATACCGCCCGCCACCACGACAATCGCCTTCACGGTCAAGGTGGCAGCCTCCGCTGCTATCACCATTACGGAAGCTGCTGCCCAGTATGACGGGATCGGGAACTGAGAAAGCCCATTTTCCCCTGAGAGTTCAAAGCCTAATAGTGAGGCAAGCAAAAATAGAGCATATCAGTCCGCTTTTTGGCCGAATGCAGCGTTCACTATCGGCTGCTATCGGCCAAAAAGCGGTCCTTTGGGAAATCTAACAACTACGGTGATTCAACTTGCCGGATTGAGTTTTACCTCTGCTGGATGGACCTCAATCAAGCATCTCCAACGCGGTCGGCGCGCTCATAGGTGCTCTCGGAGAAAATCGACGAAAGCCATCGTCCGCGCCGAGCGTCGCCGCTCTGGACTGAGCACTGCGCTCACAGGCAGCGCAGTAGTCTGATAATCGTCGAGCACGGTGGAAACCCGGCCCTGTTCGACATCGGCGGCGAAAAGCCATTCAGGAGACAGGGAAATGCCCAGGCCGGAGAGGACCATTTCACGGATGGCCTCGCTGCTGTTGCTGGTGATATTGCCTTTGATGGATATATCGAGCTCTTTAGCATCGCGCTTGAAGTGCCAGATGTCGTAATGCTCCAGCAGGGTGAACGCGATGCAGTTGTGACCTGTCAGTGCGCCGGGCTCGCGTGGCATACCGTGACGATCCAGATAGGCGGGCGCGGCATAGACCCGCCGTGTGCTGGTGCCAAGAGGCATCGCCACCACCCCCTCGCTCTTCACCACGCCGATACGGATGGCCAGGTCGATATTCTCCTTGAGCAGGTCTTCATTGTGATCGCTCAGCCGCAGGTCAATCCGCACATCGGGATAGCGCTGCAGAAAAATCCCTAGCAGCGGCGCGATACACAGCCTCCCGTAACTGACAGGTGCGGCTACGCGCAGCGGGCCAGCGATCTGCTCCTGGCCGCTGGCGAAGCTGCGCGTGGCGGTCTCGAGGTTGGCGAGAATTTCCTGGCAGTGGCCGTAGAACCGTTGTCCCTGGTCGGTCAGGGACAGGTGGCGGGTACTGCGGGCGAATAATGGCCCGCCGAGATGCTGCTCCAGAGCGCGGATCTGCTTGCTCACTGCCGGCTGCCCCACGTTGGGGTTTGGGGAGCAACGGAACAGAAAGTGCACTTAAGCCCTGCCATTTCCTCTCAGCGCCATAATCCAGGACCTTCATCTCCATCTCTCCTTGATTCCGTACTTAACTACGGAGATAGAGTCGGCTCGTGGGTAGAAAACCCGAGAGGAGGCTGTTATGAAATACCTAAGACTACTGCTGATAGTTGGTGCGACTCTGCTGTCATCCACCGTATGGGCCGAGAGCGGGAGCGACCGTTCAATCGAGCGAATCGCCGCTATGCGCGACAAGGCTGAGGCGGCCTTGGTGGCGGAAACCGCCAAGAAGATTGAGCAACTGGGGGCCACGGCGGCTGGCCGGGTCGAGGCGCAGCCCGGCTGTCCGCCTGCAAAGTAGAACATGAGCTGCTGATGCAGTACTAACCTGTGGCCTATGCAAGTGCTCCTTTGGCCATTCAGCGGCGCTCAATGAGCGCCGCTGTTTTGCCAAGCGCAAGCCGACCCCGGAGGTGCCTCACGCATCGGGAAATCCTCGGTTAACGCGCGGAGTCAGCGCAGTTCCTTTTCCCCCTGCAGCGAAACGATCAGCGGACAGGAAACCGTCCCGTGGCTCGCACAACAATCGTGAACCAGCCGCGCCAACACCGACTCGATCCGCCGCAGATCCGCGAGTTTCCCCCGCACATCCTCGAGCTTCTGCTCGGCGAGCACGCGCGCTTCGTCGCAGTGAGCGCCGTCATCCAATCGCAACAGCCCGGCCACCTCATCGAGGCTGAAGCCCAGTCGTTGCGCGGATTTGACGAATTTCACCCGGGCCACGTCCGCCTCGCCGTAGCGGCGAATGCTGCCGTAGGGCTTGTCCGGTTCGGGCAACAGCCCCTTGCGTTGATAGAACCGGATGGTTTCCACGTTGACCCCGGCCGCCTTGGCGAAGGCGCCGATGGTCAGGCTTTCCACAGTGTTTTCCATACTGCTTGACTCCGTACTTGACTACGGAAGTAACCTTAAACCATCGCTCACATGCTCGAAAGGAGAAATGCATGTCTGAACCATCAAACGGGCGCGCCCCTCTTGTCGCCGGGGGGCTTGCGGCGATTCTCGCCTCGACTTGCTGTCTTGGGCCGCTGGTTCTGATCGCACTGGGATTCAGCGGGGCCTGGATCGGCAACCTGACCGTGCTGGAACCTTACCGCCCGCTCTTCATCGGTGCGGCGTTAGTCGCGCTGTTCTTCGCCTGGCGACGCATTTTCCGCCCGGCTCAAGTCTGCAAACCGGGTGAGGTCTGCGCCGTGCCCCAGGTACGCACCACCTACAAGCTGCTGTTCGGGCTGGTAACGGCCTTGGTGCTGGTCGCGCTCGGCTTCCCCTACATCCTTCCCTTGTTCTACTGATCAGGAGTCCGCCATGAAAAAACTGCTTGCATCCTTCGCCCTCGCCACCCTAGTCGCCGCACCTGCCTGGGCGGCCACGCAGACCGTCACTCTGGCGGTGCCGGGCATGACCTGCGCCGCTTGCCCGATCACGGTGAAGAAGGCGCTGACCAAGGTCGAGGGCGTGACCAAGGCCGAGGTGAGCTATGAGAACCGCGAGGCCATCGTCACCTTCGATGATGCCAAGACCAATGTCCAGGCGCTGACTAAGGCGACCGAGGACGCCGGCTACCCGTCCAGCGTCAAGCAGTAGGCGGGCATTCCGATGGCAAACCCTTTCAATTTGTTCACGCGGATCGGTGACAAAGCCGGGTCCGTTGGCGTGCTGATTTCTGCCATAGGCTGTGCCTCGTGTTTCCCCGCCCTTGCCGGTCTGGGGGCCGCGATCGGTCTGGGCTTTCTGAGCCAGTGGGAAGGCCTGTTCATCACCACGCTGCTGCCGTTATTTGCCGGGCTGGCCCTGCTCGTCAATGCCCTCGGCGGGTTCAGTCACCGGCAGTGGCGACGCGCTGCGCCTGGCCTGATCGGCCCGGCCCTGGTGCTGATAGCGGTGTATTTGATGCTGGCTCACGGCTGGCGGAGCGGCTGGCTGCTCTATATCGGCCTGGCCCTCATGTTTGGGGTGTCCATCTGGGATCTCGTGTCGCCCGCCCACCGCCGTTGCTCCCCGACGTCCTGTCCGACTCCGCCAAAATGAAGGAATAACACTATGACCAAACTACAAATCGTCGGCATGACCTGCGCCTCCTGTGTCGAGCATGTGAAAGAGGCCTTGGAGAAGATCCCCGGCGTGCATCGGGCGGATGTTTCCTACGCCAGCGGGAAGGCCGAACTGAAGGTCGACGAGGGCGTAAGCCGTGAACAGATGCAGGCCGCCGTCGAGGCCCTGGGGTATCGAGCGGCGTTCGAAGACGCCACGGCACCTACCCGCTCAGGCCTGCTCGACAAGGCGCGGGGCTGGTTGAGCGGCAGCATTGGCGCCGGGAAAGATGGCGACAGGCTCCACGTGGCGGTCATCGGCAGCGGTGGCGCCGCCATGGCGGCCGCGCTCAAGGCGGTGGAAGGCGGTGCGCGCGTCACCCTGATCGAGCGCGGCATCATCGGCGGCACCTGCGTCAACGTTGGCTGCGTGCCCTCCAAGATCATGATTCGCGCCGCGCATGTGGCCCATCTGCGGCGCGAGAGCCCGTTCGACGCCGGACTGTCCACCACGAGCCTGACCGTCCTGCGCGAGCGGTTGCTCGCCCAGCAACAGGGTCGTGTCGACGAACTGCGCCACGCCAAGTACGAAGGCATTCTGGAGAGCACGCCGGCGATCACCCTGGTACGCGGCACCGCCCGTTTCCAGGACGGCCGCACGCTCAGCGTGGAACTGGCCGAGGGCGGCGAGCGCATCGTCGCCTTCGACCGCTGCCTGATCGCCACCGGCGCGAGCCCGGCCGTTCTACCGATTCCCGGACTCAAGGACACCCCGTACTGGACCTCGGACGAGGCGCTGGCGAGCGACACCATTCCTAAGCGGCTCGCCGTGATCGGCTCCTCGGTGGTGGCGGTGGAACTGGCGCAGGCCTTTGCCCGGCTGGGCAGCAAGGTCACGGTCCTGGCACGCAGCACGTTGTTCTTCCGCGAAGATCCGGCCATCGGTGAAGCGCTGACGGCAGCCTTCCGTATGGAGGGCATCGAAGTGCTGGAACACACGCAAGCCAGCCAGGTGTCCCACGTCGACGGCGAGTTCATCCTGAGCACCAATCATGGCGAGCTGCATGCCGACCGACTACTCGTCGCCACCGGCCGCACGCCCAACACCCAAGGCATGAATCTGCAAGGCGCCGGCGTGAAGCTGGACGAACGCGGTGCCATCCAGATCGACTCGGGCATGCGCACCAGTGCCCCGGATATCTATGCGGCCGGCGACTGTACCGACCAGCCGCAGTTCGTCTACGTGGCGGCGGCCGCAGGCACCCGTGCGGCGCTCAACATGACCGGCGGCGAGGCGAAGCTCAATCTCGACGCCATGCCGGCCGTGGTGTTCACCGATCCGCAGGTGGCCACCGTGGGCTACAGCGAAGCGGAGGCGCACCACGCCGGCATCGAGACCGACAGCCGCACCTTGACCCTGGATAACGTGCCACGCGCACTGGCCAACTTCGACACGCGGGGTTTCATCAAGCTGGTCATCGAGGAAGGTAGCGGACGGCTCATCGGCGTGCAGGCGGTGGCCCCGGAGGCGGGCGAACTGATCCAGACCGCCGCCATCGCCATCCGGGCGCGGATGACGGTGCAGGAACTGGCCGACCAGTTGTTCCCCTACCTGACGATGGTCGAGGGGCTGAAGCTCGCGGCGCAAACCTTCGCCAAGGACGTCAAGCAGCTGTCCTGCTGCGCCGGGTAATGAGCGCGCGAGGTTGAAGCATGAACGACACGGCAAGCGATCTCGGCAGTCGCGACAGCCTGCGCAAGACCTGGCAGGTAATCAGCTTATGGGGGCTGCCTGCCGTCGTGGCGACCATAGCGCTTGTTCTGGCGGATCGACGCCCTGCGTTGTTCCTGGCAGCGAGCGCCGCGCTACTCGTGATGGGCGGCGCCTGCCTGGTCAACGCCGCGCGCTGTCGCCGCCTTCACTGCTACATCACCGGGCCGTATTTCCTGATGCTCGCGCTGGGTGCGCTGCTGGCTTATGGGTTTGCCCCAAACGGCGAGTATCACTCCCGGCTGTGGTTGCTCCTGGCACTAGGGGTTACGCCATTGCTCATCTGGCTACCTGAACGCCTAGCCGGAAGGAAATATCTGAGCGCCCTAGTTTGCGGGGAAGACCGGGAGTGTCGGTGATGAATGCCTACACCATATCCAGACTGGCCGAGGACGCGGGCGTCAGCGTGCATGTGGTGCGCGACTATGTGCTGCGTGGCTTGCTGCACCCCGCGCGGCGCACGGAGAGCGGTTACGGCATTTTCGATGAGCGGTCCCTGGCGCGTCTGCGCTTCGTGCGCGCCGCCTTCGAGTCTGGTATCGGGCTCGACGAATTGGCACGGCTCTGCCGGGCGCTCGATGCGGACGATGGCGCCGACTTGATCGGCTGCGTCGAGTGCCTGCTCCGGCTAGTCACGGCACGGCAGGCGGCCTTAGCCGCAGTGGCAACCCAGCTGGCCGGGCTGACTCATTGCGCCGGCGAAGGTTCTGCCTATGCGTAACGCCGATCACGTTGAGTCAAGCAAGGTCTTCCGCTGGCGTGCTTACACCTGGGGCGTGCTCGCCGCGCTCACCTGCCCTTGCCATCTGCCGGTGCTGGCATTGCTGCTTTCGGGGACAGCGGCCGGCGCGTTCGTCAGCGAGCAGTGGAGCCTCGCGACGCTCGTGCTGGCGGTTTTCTTCATCCTCTTCCTGCGAGCGGCATTGCAGGCCTTTCGGAAGCGACCGTGACCCGCTCGGAGCACGGCGCGACCACCACTGCCGAGTTGGGCAGGGAGGCTGCAGGTCGATCGGCGCTCAGTCACGGGGGGAAAGCGTTGCTAGGTTTTCTTGGACGATGGAGGAACCCCCATCATGAACACAAACAACACCTCCACCATCAGCTGCTGCGAATGCTGCAAGGACATTCCCCTTGACGCCGCACTGACGCCGGAAGGTTCCGAGTATGTCGTGCACTTCTGTGGCCTGGAGTGCTATCAGCGTTTCATGTCGCGAGCAGATAAGAGGGCGGCATCCGAGCCTGATCACCCCTGCACACAAAAGGTCAGTACCCGTCAGGACGGCTAATTCGCGCTGCACCGGAAAAGTGGCTCTTGCTGGTCGCAGAAAGCGTGAGCCCGAGGACTCCGTCAGTCGCAATCCGTCTGAGCTGGAAGTGGCATCGAGTGCGGTGCCCGGCCGATTTCGAACCCAGGCCGTTACACCTACTGGTCGTCGTCCGGATTGCGCAGCGGCCGCAGTTCGCCGCGGGTAACCTCTTCCGGCACCGCGAAGGAGTAACGGCCCAGCATGTTGATGTGCTCGTGGATCAGTGGCGAGAGCCGCGCGACATCCTCCTCCAGCACCGGGTAGCCGTGCTGCCTGAGCCGTTCTACGGCCGCCGTCATGTAGAGGGTGTTCCACAGCACGATGATGTTCACCACCAGGCCGAGGGCGCCGAGCTGGTCCTCCTGGCCTTCGCGGTAGCGCTGGCGCAGCTCGCCGCGTTTGCCGTGGAACACGGCGCGGGCCAGGCTGTGGCGGCCTTCGCCCCGGTTCAGCTGGGTCAGGGTGGCGCGGCGCTTGGACTCGTCGTCGATGTAGGTCAGGGTGTGCAAGGTCTTCTCGATGCGACCGAACTCAGCCAGCGCCTGGGCCAGGCGGGTGGGACGATCCCCTGTTTGCAGGGTGCGCATGATGCCGGTGGCCGGCACTCGGCCGAGCTTGAGCGAGCCGGCCAGGCGTAGCAGGTCGTCCCAGTGCTCGGCGATCAGATCGAGCTTGACCGACTGCCGGGCCAGGCCGTTGAGTTTGCCGTAATCCGCCTCCGGGCGCGTGCGCCAGAAACGGGTACCGCCGACGTCGGCCAGGCGCGGGCTGAAGTGGTAGCCGAGCAGGCGGAACAGCCCAAACACCACATCGCTGTAGGCCCCGGTGTCGGTCATGATCTGCGTCGGCTGCAACTCGGTCTGCTGTTCCAGCACCACGGCCAGCAGCACCAGGCTGTCGCGCAGGGTGCCGGGCACGGTGATGGCGTTGAGGCCGGAGAACTGATCGGAAATCAAGTTGTACCAGGTGACGCCCCGGCCGGTGCCGAAATACTTCGGGTTGGGGCCAGCATGCACGGTGCGCACCGGTACCACGAAGCGCATGCCATCGGCGGAGGCGACCTCGCCGCCGCCCCAGACCTGGGCCAGCTCCAGTTGGCTCTGCGCCCCCACCAGAATGGCGTTTGCCACTGACAGCGTGTCGTCACGGATATAGTTCTGGCTGACCCAGGACAGCCGGTCGCGGCGTAGCGCCTGATTGTCGGTGCGGATCAGCGGCTCCAGGCCGGTGTTGCAGGCCCCACCCAGCAGCACCGCGCAGAGGCTGGTGACCAGGTTGTCGGCCCGCGCATTGCGCTCGGACACATGGGTGAAGGCCTCGGCGAAGCCGGTGCGAGCGGCGATTTCCAAGAGGATTTCCGGCAGATCGACACGCGGCATCAGATCAGCCACGGCTGCTCGCAGTTGCAGCAGCGAGTTCGGCTCCTCCAGCTTGTCCAGTGTGCCGAGCGAGAGCTCGGTCTTGCCCTCGGCGTTCTCGCTCAGCTGGATCGCGGGGTTGTCGGGTAGGCGGGCCGCGACCGCCTGCCAGGTCGCATCCAACTCGGCGCTCAGCGCATCCAAGGTGGTGCCGGCGTCAATGGTCAGGCCCAGCGAGCGGCAGATGATCGGCCGCGCCGCCAGCCATTCGGCACCGTCGAGCAGGCCGAGACGCGGGTCGGCATAGCGCCAACTGGGCGAGACGAACACGTCGCGCCGGCGCAGGGCCGTGCGCAGCGCATCGAGCGTGCAGAACACATAGGCGCCCATGTCGAGGGAGCCATCCTCGCGGGTAATGTGCTTCTGCCAAGCCTTGGCCACGATCTCCTGCGGCGCGTCATCCTCCGGTTTCCGGCGGGGCAGGTTCAGCTGCAACCAATCCAGGCCGGCGACCACGCCTTTGCCGGCCGGGCTGAAGCCGAAGCGGATGTGCTTGAGCAGGTCGGGCAGGAAACGGCGCACACTGCGGTAGCGCGCCTCCAGGGCGAGAAAATACACATCGTCAACCGGGCGGATCAGCGCATTGACATCTTCCAGGGCTTTCTCCAGCGAGGCCCTCGGCAGGTCGTTGAACAGCCGGGCGCGCACGTTGTCATCGCTGATTGAGCTGTCCAGCACGACCTTGCACGCGGCGGCGAGCGTCGCCGCCGAGCGATCCAGGTCTTTCAGGCTGCGCATGCGGGCTTTCTTGTCGGCCTTCTCCGCGTTGCTGAACAGGTCGCGTAACAGCGCTTCCAGGACCTCCAGGGCGTCGTCGTGCGCGGTGGCCTCCAGGCACAGGGCGAACGCCACCAGTGTCGCCATCCGCCGCGACGCCGGCAGCCGGTTGATCGCCGTGACCTTGGCGGTGTTGGCGAAGCGAGCCAGGGCCGCGATACGGCTGGGCGGGATGTGCGCCGCCGCTGGCAAGGCGATGCCGATGCCGCGCACGTCATCAAGCCGGCGCAGCGCCCGAATCAGTGCGGGGCCACTGACCATCACCGGGCCGGAGCGCAGTTGATCCAGCCGGGAACTGCGGTTGCCTTCGGCGACCAGCAGCAAGTCCTGTAGCTGCTGCCGTTGCGCCTCGCTCACACTGCGGCCAAGGGTTAGCCAGAGGCGTTCTTCGACCCGGCTGCGCAGTTGGGCGATGAACCGTTCCAGAACGGTGACGCCGGGCAGTAAAACCTTGTGCGTCAGCAACCAGGTCGTCGCCCGATTGAACAACTCGCCAGGACGATCTGTCCCTGTCCAACAGAGCGCATACAGCCAGCGGGCAAGTCGAAAGCCGACGCTGGAATCAGCAAACACCCGATAGCCGTAACGCTCCTGAATCTCGGCGGCATGACGTTGACGTTGGCGGGTTTCGGCATAGGCCAGGATACAAGTTGGATCGGTAATGCCTAACTGGCGACTGAGCGCTTGCAGCACCTCTTGGGGGACGGCTGAAAAGTCGTCGGGAAAAGTGCCCAGGTAGCGGATGCTGGTCAGTTGGGTGGCGTAGCCAAGGCGGTTGTGCTCGCCGCGCAGCGGTAGGAGGATTTTGTGGTCGTCGTCGCTCAGGTGGAAGTAGCGTTCCAGCTCCTCACGACTGGGGGCATCGACATAGCGGCCAAAACCGTCGCGTTGCTCCTGGGTCAGAAAACCGACCGGCATCGATCACAGCACCTCGGCGCAGAACACGGCGGGCGTGACAATCCGCGTGCGTTCGATGTGCCCGCGTTGCAGCAGGCCGGCGCGGCGATCACCGGTCACCAGGTAGTCCGCATCGCCTGCCAGGGCCATGGCCAGCAGAAACGAGTCATCCGGATCATCGGCTTCGACCTCGATGGTCAGACGCTCCAGTACCACAGCCCGTTGCAGGTTATTGATCATGGCTCCCACTTTGGCGGGCTGAAGGATGGCCTGGAGCTTGGGGTAGCGGCTGGCTCGGCGGATTTCATCGAGCTGCATCCGCGAGGTCACTACCTCGAAACGCGCCGCCCGCCAGGCACGGTAGATCGCATCGGGCGCGCCATGCGGCGAGATCAGTGCGCTGAACAGGATGTTGGTATCCAACACGACCCGCATCAGCGCTTACGTGCCCAGTCGAGCGCTTCGTCAACCGCTTCGGTCAGCTCTGCCTCGCTCAGATGGGCATTAGCGGCCTTGGCCTGTTCGGCCGTCAGTTCCAGGATGTGGGCCCGC
Organism: Pseudomonas sp. MF6396; assembly: GCF_002018915.1. NCBI lineage: Bacteria > Pseudomonadati > Pseudomonadota > Gammaproteobacteria > Pseudomonadales > Pseudomonadaceae > Pseudomonas > Pseudomonas sp. MF6396. Next base: position 93,959 of record NZ_MVOK01000023.1, read on the forward strand.
ACCGCCTCTTCAATGAAGCGCGACAGGTCGCCTTTCCGGCCACCGCCCTGGCTGGCCAGAAACATCCGAAGCGACTGGTCGGTGTCGGCCGAGACGGCGACATTCCAGCGAATCGTATTCATGGCGTTCCCCGCTAGTAGGTGTTTGTGTGTTTATACGCCAATCACAAAGGGCTATGCAATGGTTCAAAAAAACCTTCGTTTTGCCGAACTTTAAGTGGACAGGAATCGGCTGGTTAACCTACCTGCGCTACGGTTCAAATAACTGGTACGCTTAATCAAAGTTCAACTATTACTAACGTAGTCGAGTAAACGGTACTTTTGATGAAGATCGGTTATGCGCGGGTGAGCACTCGGGATCAGAACGCCGACCTCCAGGTCGATGCCCTGAAACAGGCCGGGTGCGAACGCATCTATCAAGACATCGCCAGCGGCGCGAAAAGCGCCCGGCCGGAGTTGGACAAGTTGCTAGCCCATGTTCGAGCGGGCGACACCGTGGTGATCTGGAAGCTGGATCGCCTCGGGCGCTCCCTCAAACACCTGGTCGAGCTGGTCGGCGAGCTGGCAGAGCGCAAGGTCGGCTTGCAGAGCCTGAATGACCCAATCGACACCACCCACGCCCAAGGTCGCTTGGTGTTCAACCTGTTTGCCTCGCTGGCCGAGTTCGAGCGCGAGCTGATCCGCGAGCGGACTCAGGCGGGTTTGTCGGCCGCGCGGGCGCGGGGCCGGATCGGTGGCCGTCCCAAGGGCCTCCCAGCCAAGGCCGAGGCCACCTCCATGGCGGCCGAGACGCTGTACCGCGAGGGCCGCCTGAGCGTCAGCGCCATCGGCGAGAAGTTACACATCTCCAAGAGCACGCTGTACAGCTACCTGCGCCATCGTGGTGTTGAGATCGGCGCACACCAGAAGAGCGCCCAGCCGCGAGGTCAGCAACGCAATGTCGCGTCGCCGGCAGAGCCCGCCGCCGAGCAGGTGGCCACCGTCACGCTGCGCCTGGCGGTGGTGAACAACAGCAAGTTCGTTCGCGGCCGGAAACGGGCCAAGGAAAATATCGAGCGCTACTGCTTGGAGCCCTACAGTATGAAACGGCTGGAGTCGGGCAACTACGAACTGGCCATTCCGTATCGGAGCGACGATGAGCTGGACAAGACCGTGCATGACTTGCTGACCGAGATCAGCCAGGAAGCCGACATGCGCAACTGCTTTATCGAAGCCGATGCCTGGGAAGAAGGCTCTGAACGGCGCTGGTAGGGCTTAAGTGCACTTTCTGTTCCATTGCTCCCCAAACCCCATGTTCATTGAGAGTTAATCTATAGCTTGCTGCGATCAGGCTATTGGACTTTGTGACCTTATGGCACTTATGCATAAGTGCCTCCTCGCTGAGTCATTCGCTCGGACTTCCGAGGTCGACCAGGCTTTCGTTTTGCGACAGGCCCAGCAGAGTCAATTAAGTCGAGTTGAACAACATGCAGCTGCAGCCAACTCTCAACATCCGCACGACGCCACAATAGTCTGCCTGCACCAGGAATGCGGCAAACAGGAGGCAAGCGCGAGGGATTCTTTGAATGCTGGTTTTTGATGGTGCCGGTAGACCGGCCTAGGATCTCAGCGAGATCAGTAACGGTGAGAAGCTTTTCGAGCGACATGATTCATCCTCGCCCGACCAGAAGGTCAGGTTTGGATGGGTCCACGGCAGCGCTGGTGATTGAGCAAGTGGAACTGCTGCTTCAGTTCCAGGATGCGATCATCCAGACGCGGGGTTGTACCCACAGTCGCCCACGCTTTCCTCCGCACCGCGCCGATTATTTTCCGGCCCCATCAATGCCGGTAGCTTGGTGTCAATCAGGCGATTACCCCCGAGAGAGGGCATCCTTTCTTCCGTGACAGTCTCGTCCGCTTACTACTGCCACGGTGCCGGGCCGAGGGACCCTGCTAACCTTCATCGGCTGCCACACCATTAACAGATAGTGGGGGGCCTCAGGCCAGGGCATTTCTCGTACCTCGCCGGCGCGTTCGTATTCAGACTAATCATTGGCAGTCATCCGCTCAACCACCATGGCACACTTTTGTCACACTGAAGCTGTGAATAATGATGATTCAGCGTGATCGACGATTATCGAGAGCGCCGACGCAGCCCAGGGAAATAAAGGGATTTAACGCTTACAGGCTGTACTTTAAGGCCCCGGCATGACGCCAGGCTTTGCAGTTGCACTGCAAAGGCCCGACGGGGAAGGTTTCGCGGATCAGCTGGGGAGGCGTGGGTTGCATCGGGGTTCCTGCGGGTGGGTGGTGGTTTCTGGCAGGTGCAAAGGGTGAGCCCAAGGGGCGGCGTCATTCAAGCCCTGCCGCCGTGTTCATCGCGCCTGCGCAGCCCCGGCGCCCTGGCCCGGCAGCAGGTGTGCGCCGGGCGGGTTCGTTACCAGCGCAGCAGGTAGGGGCCGACGATAGCGCCGAACAGGGCGGGCAGCAGCATGCCGGACAGGTACCAGACGCCCCAGAACGGTACCTCCATTTCCGGGCAGTGCAGGCAGTAGGCCAGGGTTGCGGTGGAGCCGGCAAGCAGGCCGCCGCCTGCGCCTGCCAGGCGCAGACGGGTCGGGGCCAGGCCACGCAAGGCCCAGAACACCGAGATAAAACCCGGCACGGAAAGCATCGCGATGTTGAATGGGCATTCTTTCCAGCTTATGCCCAGCAGCATGGGCATGCGTGCCTCGGTCGGTGCTTGCCACAGGGCCGCTATCGCGGCCAGCCACACAACGATGATGGGCAGACACAGCGACGCCCAGGCCGCACCGCCTTCGACACCCGGCCGAGCCAGGCGCGTGGAAAGCCACAACGAGCCCAGGGCGAGACTCCCGGGCAAGGCGAGCTTGGCCCAGAACACCGGTGTGCGCGCCACTTCGGCCAGGTCTGGCCGCACCCCGAAATACAACGCCATCAGCACAACTGCCGCGACACCGCCGACGAGCAGTGCCAGGGCGAAACGCTTGGCCATGGCCAGCCTGTCCATTGCAGGCTCACCCGCAGCAAGCATGGAAATCAGGTCATCCGTTTTCATGGCTCTGTTTACCTCTGATCACCATCGCCAGCGCTTTCAGGCCGCGATGGATACCTACCTTGACCGCAGAACTGGAAAGACCGGTCAGTTGAGCCGTTTCCTCTACCGAACGGCCTTCCAGTTTCACATGAATGATGGGCAGACGCTGACGCTCGGGCAGGTGCTGTAACAGCTTGCCCAGATCACGCCGGGCCTCCGCCGGGCGGCTATCCTCCACCTCGAACATGTCTTCGTCCAGCGAATCGGACAGCGCATCGCGGCGGGCGAACGCACGGAAGTGATCGGCCAGCTTGTAGCGGGCGATCGCCTGCACCCACACGGTCAGCGGCTGTTCGGCGCGATAGGTGTGCCTTGCGTTGTGCACGGCCAGCAGTACCTCTTGCAACAGGTCCTCGACCTCTCCCGGGCGCTGCGCCAGGCGTCGGCGAAGGAAACCGCGCAGGTGCGAACTGAGCGCGGTGAGGAATTCGCGGTATGCGGCCTCGTCGCCAGCCAACCCACCCAGAAGCAATGACTGCAGGCGCTCTTCGCGCGTGGCCATGACCTCATAGCTTGTAGTTCGCTCCATTGGCCGCCTTAGTTACACCGCAGGTGGATATTTTTCATTGAGCCCAGACTGCATCATATCGGCCGCAACGCCAAAGGTTTCAATCGGCGCAGGTGCACCGAAAGAAATCTCAACATTTTTCTGCCGCGCTGTAACCGTATCGACTGCTACGACGAATTACCTGTCGGACCGTCACACCGAGCTGACGGCCATCCAGCCCATTACGGAGATATGCCATGAAAAGCATCGCCCTCGCTACCGCCGCACTCGCCCTCGCCTCCATTGCATCCACCGCCATGGCCGACAACCAGGCCACGCCAAGCGTGGAAAAATGCTACGGCGTCTCCCTGGCCGGCAAGAACGACTGCGCCGCCGGTGCCGGCACCAGCTGCGCCGGCACCTCCAAGGTCGACTACCAGGGCAATGCCTGGAAGAACGTCCCGGCAGGCACCTGCACCTCGATCAAGACCCCCAAGGGCATGGGTTCGCTCACGCCGATCAAGTCCTGACCCACGGGGTTGCCGACCACGCCCGCACGGCACCGATGCGTGGCGTGGCCGGCGCACCGCTTTAGCACCGCCTGCCCGTCACCACGCTGCGCCCATGCAGGCCGCAGCCCGGCGGGATGCAAGCACCAACGTTGTGTATTCCCTGACGCCTTGCCGATACGACAGGCAACGCGCCAGGCCGTTTCAACGATCAGGGAGCGTTCAGCATGTTCGCCGTAGTGGGTCGGTTCTTCGGTAAGTCAGTCCATGGCAAATTGACCCTGGGCTTTGGCGCGGTGCTACTGCTATCGATCACGCTGTCCGGGATCGCCCTGCGCAGCATCAATCAATTGACCGACCGCAGCGAAGCGCTGGTCGAGAGTGCCTCTCTCGCCACCCTGATCGCGGCGGTTCGCCTCAAGGAAAACGAATTCGACCGCAATGGCCAGAGCAGTGCTGCCCAGGCCTACACCCGCGAGGTCGAGAAGCTGGGTGCGCGGGTGAATGAAATCCGCGCCAGCCTGGGCCCCGAGGCCAGCGAAACCCTGGATCACATCAGCGCCGTGGCGGGAGACTACGAACAAGCATTCGACAAGCTGGTAACGGCACGCCACCAGGCGACAAGCGCAGAAAAGGCCATGCTCCCCGCCATCGAGGCCATCGAGCAGCACTTCGGCAATGTCCGCCAGGCACTGTTTGACCTGCTGCCGGGCGGCGACCCGCAGAGCATCGAGCGGGCGCGCATGATCGTTGAGCTCGAAACCATCATTTCCCGGCTGCGCGAGCAGGTCCAGAGCTACATCGCCCGCCCCACAGCCGAAGGCGAACAGCGGGTGGCCCAGACCGCCGACAGCATACGCAATCGCGGCAATGAACTGTGGGAGCGGCTACCCAACGACACCCTGCAGGCGCAACTGGTGGAAGGGTTGCGGGCCGTGCTGGCCTACCAGGACCGGGTAAAGGAGTTGCAAAGCAGCGTGAGCCAGAGCGAATCGGTGAAGCAGACCCTGCTCGCACACTCCGAGGAGCTGCAACGACTCGCCACGATCGCCTACCAGCAACAGGTGCAGGGGCGCGATACCGATGTGCGCTCCGCCCATGGCGAACTGCTGGTGGCCCAGGCACTGGCATTGCTGCTGGGCCTCGGCGCCGCCTGGCTGATCACCCGGCAGATCGTGCCGCAACTGCATCGGGCCCTGGCCCTGGCACGGCACATCGCCGCCGGGGACCTCACCGGCAACCTGGACCATCGCCTGCACGATGAACTGGGTCAGTTGATGGATGCCATGCGGGAAATGGCGCGTCATCTCAGGCAGATCATAGGCCATATCGGTGCGAGCACCGAACGCCTGACGGTATCGGCGACCGACCTGTCGGGCGTGGCGACCCGCAGCAGTGCCGGGCTCAGCGACCAGCGCCACCAGACCGAACAGGTGGCGACGGCCATGGACGAAATGGTCGCCAGCGCCCGGCATGTGGCCGAGGACGCGCGCCAGGCCTCACAGTTGGCGATCACCACCGAAGCCCGCAGCGTCGAGGGCGACCGGGTCATCAGAGAAGCGGTCGAGCAATTCGAAGCCCTGGCCAGCAATGTGCAGGTGTGCAACCAGGCCATGGCCCGCCTGCGCCATGATGGCGAGCGCATCAGTGGTGTACTCAACGTGATTCGTGACGTCGCCGACAAGACCAACCTGCTGGCGCTCAATGCCGCAATCGAAGCCGCCCGCGCCGGTGAATCGGGGCGCGGGTTCGCCGTGGTCGCCGATGAAGTGCGGGCGCTGGCGCAGCGCACCCAGAGTTCCACGCGGGAAATCGAAGCGCTGGTCCATGCCCTGCACACCGGCACCCAGGAAGCCACCACGCTGATGGAGCGCAGCGAAAGCATGAGCCACACCAGCGTGCAGCTTGCGCACAGCGCCGGGCATGTACTCGAGGAAATCCGTGAGTCGGTGGCGTCGATCCAGGCGGCCAACCAACAGATCGTCGTCGCCGCAGACCGGCAGACACAGCTTTCCGAGCATATCAACGAAAACATCACCACCGTGCGCAGCATCACCGAAAACTCGACCAAGGCGGGTGCTCGCATCGCCTCGGCCAGCCAGGAGCTCTCCAGCCTGGGCGCAGAACTGAACGAGCTGATACGGCACTTCACGTTCTAGGCATTCGACTGAAACCATACGGCCCGACCAAGGAACGCCTATGAACATTCTCCACTTGCTGGGCAAGCGCCCCGCGCGCCCTGTCATCGACGAAGCCTTGCTGTCCAGCCTGCTGACGCTGGCCTGGGTCGTGGAAGCCCGCGATCCCTACACCGGCGGCCATCTCTGGCGCGTTGCCCAATACTGTGCGCTGCTGGCCGAAAAAAGCGGCTTCGCACCAGCGGAGGTGGCGCGCCTTGCCCTGGGTGGTTTCGTTCACGACCTGGGCAAGGTCGGCATCCCGGATGCCATATTGAGAAAGCCCGGCCCGCTGAACGATGACGAATACGCGGTGATCCGCACGCACCCGGAAATCGGCCGGCGCATGCTCGAAACCCATCCGATAGCCGCGCTGGTGATGGATGCCGTGGCCTCGCACCACGAAACCCCAGACGGCAGCGGTTATCCCCACGGGCTCGGCGCAGCGGATATTTCCACGATGGCCGCCATTACCGGTATCTGTGACGCCTTCGACGCCATGACCAGCTCCCGCGCCTACCGCCCGGGCATGCCGCTGGACAGGGCGCTGGGCATCATCGGTCAGAACCTCGGCACGCAGTTCAATACGCACTATGGCCGCCTGTTCATCGAACTGGGGCACGAGGGCCTGCTCGACGCCGTAATGGGGCATACCGACGCGGGCATTCCCCTGCGTCGCTGCGCGATGTGCGGCCCTACCGTGGTCCTACAGCAGGCTCACGTCGAGGGCGATCATGTCTTCTGCCCTTCGTGCGCCAGCGGCTACGAGTTGGTTCGCCCCACCCCGGACGCTGCCCTGGCACTGCGTGCAACCGGGCAAACCGGCAGCGCGGACGACCTTGCGCCCCAACCCGATACCGACCTGCTCGCCCGCCTGGCCCGGCAATTCAGCCCGGCCCGTGGCCCGGCCTGAGCCGACAGCCCCTACCAGCGCAACACACAACGCCCCAGCAACGCCCCCAATGCGGTGGGCAGGGCCATGCCCAGCACATACCAGACGCCCCAGAACGGCACGGTCATTTCCGGGCAGTGCAGGCAATAGACCAGGGTGGCCAGCGTACCGGCCAATGCACCGGCACCCGCCCCGGCCAGGGGCAGCCGGGTGGGCGCCAGGCCGCGCAGCGCCCAGGAAAAGGCAACGATACCGGGGAGCGAGAGCAGCAGGATCTTGAACGGGCAACCCTTCCAGGTTCTACCCAGGGTCAATGGCAAGCGGGCGGCCAGCGGTGCCTCCAGCAGGGTATAGGCACTGGCCAACCACAGCACCAGCAACGGTATGCACAGCATGACCCAGGCGCCGCCGACCCGCCCGCCCGGACACGCGGTGCGCCGCGTCAGGTACAGCGCCCCCGGCAGCAACGCGACCGGCAACGCCAGCTTGGCGTAGAAAAGCGGCAAGCGAGCCACCTGCGCCAGATCGGGACGTACCCCGAACAGCAGGGTCATCAGCAACGCGGCCCCCAGGACACTGACCACCAGCGCCAGGGCAAAGCGCTTGCCGAACAGGTGCTTGTCGACCGCCGGCACACCGGTCGCCAGCAGGGTAATCAGCTCGTCAGTCCTCATCGTCCAACTACCTCTGCTACCCGATGCCAAGCGGGCCTTGGCACCAGCGGGCGCCCGGCCATCGAAGCCATGTGCGGCCGAGCGCGGTGCCGTTGGCACCGGCCAGGCCCTGTGGAGGTAGTTCGCTGCCAAGGGGGTAACGGTTACAGCCTGGGTGAATTTTCCCGCGCTGTAGCACCAGGTGGTTGCGCCCCCGGGGCATGGGCAGGCGTCAAGGCGGCGAGCGTGAGCACGTCGAAGGAAATATTCGATGTGCTGTAACCAAGTGCGCCGCCAGAGCGAATTACTGGTCGGACCGTCACGTTGCGCTGGCGGCCATTGAGCCTCTCACGGAGATACACCATGAAAAGCTTCGCCCTCGCTACCGCCGCACTCGCCCTCGCCTCCATTGCATCCACCGCCATGGCCGACAACCAGGCCACGCCAAGCGTGGAAAAATGCTACGGCGTCTCCCTGGCCGGCAAGAACGACTGCGCCGCCGGTGCCGGCACCAGCTGCGCCGGCACCTCCAAGGTCGACTACCAGGGCAATGCCTGGAAGAACGTCCCGGCAGGCACCTGCACCTCGATCAAGACCCCCAACGGCATGGG
>NZ_MVOK01000024.1:0-94688 GCF_002018915.1 Pseudomonas sp. MF6396
GGCAGATGCTGGTGGAGTCAGGCGTCGATGCCGTGTGGTTCGTCGGCAGCGAACAAGCCGGGCAGGACATTTACTGTCGGGCGGCCAAGACCATGAAGAAGTGCCTCTTGGAGTTGGGCGGAAGCAGTCCGACCCTGCTGTTTGCTGATTTCGAGGTCAGTGACGAGTTGATTGACCTGCTGCTGGCTTCGCGTTTCACCAATGCCGGGCAGGTTTGTTCGGCCATGAAACGGTTGTACATCGAGCAGCCGATATTTGATGCGGTTGTTCGGCGTCTGAGTCAGCGACTGCAGAAAATTCGCGTGGCCGAGCCCTTTGCGATTGATTGTGGAATGGGGCCGTTGGCGTCAAGCAGTGCTTTTGACAGGCTGCAAGAACAAGTGACTCAGGCGCTGGCTTCAGGGGCCACAAGCCCACAGATCGAGGCCTGGCGCAGTACCGTCTCGCCTTTTTTTCCACCCATGCTGTTGCTCGACGTCACTCCCACTATGTCGGTGGTGCATGAGGAAGTTTTCGGTCCTGTTTTACCCGTGATTCCGTTTTGCGGCGAAGAAGAGGCCATTCGGCTCGCCAATGCGAGTCGTTATGGCTTGTCCGCGTCGATCTTCTGTGCCGATGCCGCCAAGGCGGGTCGGGTCGCGGCACGGATTGACGCCGGCCGAGTGCTGGTCAATGCGCGAAAATCCGTCGGTATTGCTTACCCCGTCGAAGGGTTCAAATGCTCGGGGTTAGGCCGCCATCAGGGTGACTGGTTGCTGCTGGAAATGGCCCGCATGAAGTACATCAAGTTTGGACATGGCCCAGGCCCTGTAAATAATGACCGCTCTTAAAAGGCGAAGCAGATAAATGAACACTATCATGGCGACCTATTCGCCCTTGGATTTTGAACCCTCCAGCGGTATCGGTGCGCACCTGGTTGGGCGTGACGGGCATGCCTATCTTGATTTGATTTCCGGGGTTGGCGTGAACGGTTTGGGGCATGGCCATCCCAAGTTGGTGCCGGCATTGCAAGCGCAGGTGGCCAGGCTGATGCATTGTTCGAACTTGTATCGGATTGGCGAACAGCATGAGTTGGCTGCGCGATTGTCCGAACTGTCCGGCGCCTCGGGGGTATTCTTCTGCAATTCCGGTTGCGAAGCGAACGAGGCGGCGATCAAGCTTGCTCGTTTGCATGGGCACAACCGAGGCATTGCCACCCCGAAAATCATCGTCATGGACGGTGCGTTTCACGGGCGCACCCTGGCGACCGTGGCGGCCACGGCCAGCCCCAAGGTTCGGGCAGGGTTTGCCCCATTGCCCGAAGGGTTTGTCCGCGTTCCCTACAACGACATTCCGGCCCTTGAGGCGTTGGACGATACCGAGTGTGTGGCGGTGTTGGTCGAACCTGTGCAGGGCGAAGGTGGCGTCAACCTGCCCGATACCGGATACCTGACGGCATTGCGTGAAGTCTGCAGCCGCAAGGGCTGGTTGCTGATGCTCGACGAGGTCCAGACCGGAATCGGTCGAACCGGACGATGGTTCGCCCACCAGCATTCGCCTATTCGGCCCGACGTCATGACCATCGCCAAGGGGCTGGGCTCCGGCGTCCCCATCGGCGCGTGCCTCGCCTGGGGGGATGCGGCACATACATTCACCCCCGGTAGCCATGGCTCGACCTTCGGTGGCAATCCGCTGGCTTGCCGTGCCGGGCTGGAAACCCTGGCCATTATCGACGCTGACGGCCTCTTGGAGCATGCACTGGAGCTGGGCGCATTTATCGTGCAGCAACTGCGCGACAAACTGGCAGACCTGCCCCAGGTCGTTCAAATACGAGGCTTGGGGCTGATGATCGGGATCACGCTCGATCGCCCCTGCCAGCCTCTGGTGGCTGAGGCGCTGCGCGAAGGCCTGTTGATAAATGTCACGGCCGAGCGCGTGGTGCGATTGCTGCCGCCGTTGGTGCTGAGTCGCGAAGAGGCCAGTGCGGGGATTGCAACGTTGACGCACTTGATCCGTAATCGGATACAGGACAGTGGGGGCGATTCTCGTGCTGCTGCTAGTATAGGAATGCCTGCAAATGACGGCCGGTAGTCACTGGTTTACGATGTCGAATCCATCTCCAAGTTTTTTAGTCTTGTCATCTAAGGAATGATCTTGAACGAGCTAGAACTGTTCATCCCCGGCCCCACCTGGATAAGGCCCGAGATTCGCAAAGCCGGGAGTTACCCGGAGTTTGGTCATCGCGACACACAAGCAGTCGAGATTATCTCGAATATCCTGGATAACCTCAGGATCATCGCAGAGTTACCTGAGGGCTATCAGGCGGCACTGGTCAATGGCAGTGGCAGCAATGCCATGGAATGTGCCGTGCGTTCGCTGATCGCCGAGACGGATCGGGTGTTGTGCGTGTGTGTCGGCGCATTTGGCGAGCTTTTCCACACGCTTGCCACGGGCTTCAATGAACAGGTCGAGCGCCTGGATTTCGAGCCGGGTGCGGGTATCGACCTGCAAGTCCTTGAGCGTACCTTGGCCAAGGGCAATTTCGATGTGGTGACATTGACCCACAACGAAAGCTCAACCGGGGTTGCGACCAATATTGTTCGTGCCTGTGAGCTGATTAACGGGCAAGGGGGGCTGGCGATTGTTGACGGCGTGAGTATTTTTGCCGGTGCGCCCTCCGGGATCGCACAGGCACTTCCAGCTGCGTACGTCACGGCTACGCAAAAATGCCTGGCACTGCCTCCCGGCTTCGGGATTGTGTTCGTCAATGAGGCTGCCCTGGCCAAGGCTCACACTATAAAGAACAGGGTGTATACCCTGGATCTTTTGCGACATGTTGATATGGCGCGTCAAGGGCAGACCTTGACCACGCCCAACTGCACGCTGCTCAACCAGATGCACGTTCAACTTGACTACATCGTCCATCAAGAAGGGGTGCAGGCACGCTTTGCGCGGCATCGCCAACAGCGTGATCATGTACGGGGCTGGGTGCAGGCGCGACCTGAGCGTTTTAGGTTGTTCGCGGCACAAGCCGATGCGTCGCCATCGCTGACCTCGCTGTATGTCGATTCGCACGTCGACCTGTCACGCACCAAATCGCGGATGCGTGAAGCCGGTTATTTGATTGATACCGGCTACAGCAAGCTAAACAAGCGCCTGATGGCTGAAAGTGGACAGGTCATGATGCGGATTCCCCATATGGGGGATATCAGCCACTTGATGCTGGAGCGCTTTCTCGAGGTTCTAGATGAAATTACCGGCGAGTTTTCTCGCTAGACCGTCAGCTCGGCGGCGGGTAGTGCGTTTTGCTGTTTAGACGCCGCTTGCGCATAGTCCGTCATGCCGATGGGGGTTGCCTGAAGCCTAGCGGGCGCGATGTTGCTAGGGCTGTCCGGTTTCGAGGTCAACATATTCGCGCTGCCGAATAATGCCTGGCAAGTCTTCTCGTCCAGATGAATAGTCAGGGCGATGGCTTGCTCGACACCTATACGCAATGCGGGCCCGAAGGGAACCATCGAGATGCCGGTTTTTCTCATCATCCGTTCCACGCCCACCGTGGTGACTGTGAGCAGTCGCTGGGCATCACGGCGTAAAGCAAACCTGACTACTTCCCTGATTGCCTGCAACGTGATCTGCGAGAAGGTCGAATTGCCAGGATGTTGAGCGCGAACGACAAACCGGCTGAGTTCAAGGGTGCGGCTGTCCTGGGGCGCCGGCGCGCCATGCAGTAGGTCAGGAAATGTGTCTTTGAGCATGTAAGGACCGACAGTCTCCAGGATCCGCCAACAACCAATGACCTCACCCGCCGAGGGGGTGCTGATCAGCAGGTAATACGGATTTAGATCGTCGAACGCGTCCACTTCCCAACGATCCGAAACCACGACGTCCCACTGCTTCTTATCTTTGAATATTTGCGCCCTTAATTGGTGCATGCCGTTGAGAAGTGCGGCGCTTAGATGTTCGCGTCGAACAATGTCGATAACCATTTGATCATTCCATGATTGGTGGGTAATTATCCATTGGACCCCGATGCTGTACCACTATCAGTTCTAATAGCCAGTTCGCGAATAGATGAAAATATTGACGCCATTAATTTATCGAAGGCGCGGTATTGGCGCAAATACTTGTCTATACCGCAAATCGATTTTTATCGAGTTTATAGTGAGCAAGTGTCAAATTTTAAATAGAATCATTATTATTTAAGCTACTCAGGCCTTTTCTATATTGGACTTGTGGCGGTTGGCGCGATCTATTAGCATTATTTTTGAATGTCGGGAGTGTTATGGAATAGGGAGGTTCGAGTGTTTAAATTAGGCGATACGTGGGAGTTGAGTAGTGATGACGGTGTTGATAGTTGGTTTGCCAAACTTCAAAAGATAACCTCGGATCGTGGTTTTGACAAAGTTCTTTTCGGACTTGCACAACGCAATCATCAAGACCCTGGCGCGGTATTGATAGTTGATAATTATCCCGTCCAATGGCGCGCTGACTATGACTCGGCCAAGTACACTACGATTGATCCAGTGGTGGCCCACAGTGCGCAACATTGTACGCCATTGGTCTGGGCCGACAGTATGTATAAGAATTCGGTACAACAGGCCTTCAGAGAAGAAGCGTATTCATATGGGATTATCCATGGTGTGTCAATCCCCATGCACGGACCGCGTGGAGAGTTTGGTGTTTTCAGTCTCAGCCTGGATGCTGAAACGCCGGCAAGTGCGCGTTCCCATATTGCCCAGGAAATGTCTAATCTGGTTTTTATAAAAGATATCGTACTGCAAAGCGCGACCACCTTTGCCTTCGACTCAGCAACCCCTAACATACCGAGTTTGACCTCGCAGGAAAAAGATATTTTGCGGTGGTGTTACAACGGGAAAACCAGTTGGGAGATATCTATAATATTTGGCTGTTCAGAAGCCAATATTAATTTCCATATTGGTAAAATAACCCGGAAGTTAGGCGTCAGTTCGCGCCGGGCGGCCGTTTTATTGGCTATCAACGCCGGGCTAATACTTTCCTAGCTGCAGGAAACCCCTAGCCAAAAGTCTTTTTCAGCGTTTGGTTATCCGTGTATAGCGATCAAGGCTTTACCCGCCGCGCATCCGGGCTGTTTACGCGAGGTGTTTGGCCTGGTCCTGGGTCATGCCCAGGTAGGTGTACAGCGCATGGAAGTTTTCAGTGACATCGCCGCCGAAGTACACCGGGTCATCCGAGTTCATCGTCACCTTCAGGCCACGCTCGAGCATGTCGAGGATGTTGTGCTGGGCCATGTCGTCGAACACACAGCGTTTGGTGTTGAACAGTGGGCATACGGTGAGCGGGATCTGCTCGTCGATGATGCGCAGCATCAGGCGCTCGTCTTCGATGGCCCGCACACCGTGTCGATACCTATTTTCAGGAGGTCGAGCGCTGACCGGATGTACTCGAGCGGGCCTTCTTCGTCGGCGTGGGCTACGGTGAGGAAGCCTTCGTCATGGGCACAATCGAATACGCGCTGGAACTTGCGTGGCGGGTGACCCATTTCCGAACTGTCCAGGCTCAAGGCCACAAACGCATCGCGGAACGGCAGCGCCTGGTCGAGGGTTTTCTCGGCTTCGCTCTAATAATGCAGGAAGCTGCAGCAGGCGCTGATCATGCGGGGTGGGGCAGTGACTTCCCAATCAACCCGCTTTGAAGTTGACGTTTGAGATTTTGCTTTTCCCGCCAATCCTTCGACCCAGCGATCTTTGATCGCGCCGGTCGGAGGGTTCACTCGTTTTTTTCGAAGCCACTTTGTTCCCTAATCTCATTTTGACTTTCAATTAGCGGCACGCCCTCGTTTACCGATCAGAAATTACTTTTCGAGTGCCTCTCCAGTGTAAGAACGGATCTTGTCGTGGTCATGGCTAGAGAAGTGGTGACACCTGCGACACCGGCGACAACCCTCGTTCTGTATGGCTTTGAGCGTGGCGACAAAAGTGGCGACAGTCGCCACTTTTTGCACGCTTTGGCCGTGATGCTTGACCACCTATTCGAGTGGGTATAACAATTGGCGCACGGACCGCTGTCGTTGACAGCACCTGCCCAGGTAGCCAGAACCTTCAAGGCTATACCATTTACGTGGTGGTTCTCCCGAAGTGCGATTAGCGTCCGGCGGCTCGCACGGTCACTCCCCAAGAGTGATGGATGCCTACTCTTCTAATCTGTCCGCTGCGGCAGACGATGGACCTCCCTCGCTGCGCTGCAGCAACCTCACCTTTCGGCACACTTCGTTGTGCCAGACTGCGCCCGCCTCTTTCTCCTGGAAAGAGACGGGCGCTCGTACCGCTGCTGCAAGCCACGCCGTACAAGGCATTGCCGCAACTCTCCTCGTGACAATCGGACTGACAAATCCGATCTGTCGCCATCCGCAACGACACAGGCACCGGTGCCGCAGCCTATGGAAAGGCTGCACCTGACTGACAGTCAGGCATGCCCCGGGTGTCGATGTTGTTGCCTTCTCTCACCCAGGATCTCTAGCTGCCGAACTCGTCAGTCGGCACAGCCTCCACCCGCCCGCATCTTCGGATGCGTTTAAGGAGGCCAGATTCATGGGTTCATGCCCTTGCTCTCGGTCGTAATGAGCCGTTCGTTCCGCGTCAGTGAACACCTCACAGGCCGCAGGGGCCTTGATCCCTGATAACACTCAACAGCCGTGGCGGGACTACGTGAGGACAACCAGCAATGACGAGGAGAGGGCCCATGCAGCAGTTAGATCCGAAGCTTGATCTACCACAACCACCTCGACCGCTGATTGAGTCGAATCCCGTGGCCCAGCCTTATCCGGTGCAGGCACTGGGTGGGATTCTTGGGCCCGCGGTCGAACGCATGGCTGAGGTCATCGGGGTGCCCCAGGCATTGGCGGCACAATCGGTGCTGGCTGCTTCGGCGCTGGCCACTCAGGGTCATGCGGGCTTACAGCTCGATGGGAGAAATTATCCGCTTCGCTGTACCTGATCACCGTGGCCGCGTCCGGCGATCGCAAAACGGCGGCAGATCGATTTGCATTGCTGCCCGCACGGCAATGGGAGCGTGAGCAGTGGCAGCGCTATCGCGAACAACTCGCCCGGTACCGTGTCGCGCAGCGACAGGCGCAGCGTATCAACCCTGGCGATCCCAACCCCACAAACGGCGTACCGCTTGAAGCGGAGCCTTCTGCACCTAGGCTGATCACCACGGATCCGACTATCGAGGCCCTGATCAAGGGACTCTGCCATGACTTGCCGAGCATGGGCCTGTTCTGTGACGAGGGGGGACAATTCCTCGGTAGCAGCACCATGAGTCGGGATAACCGTTTGAAAGCGGTTACGACCTTGTCGTCACTCTGGGACGGCAGTCCGATAGATCGCGCGCGGTCCATGTTGGGTGAAAGCTTGCGAGCTTATGATCGACGCTTAAGCCTGCACCTGATGCTGCAACCGTATCTAGCCATGCAGTTACTCAGTGACCCGTTGCTGCAGGGGCAAGGCATTCTCGGTCGCTGCCTCATGACCTGGCCCACCAGCCTGGCCGGACAACGCAGTTACCAGGCTGTCGACTTGTCCAAAGACCCCGCCCTAAAGCGTTATCACCACCGTCTTTCGGCCCTGTTTCATCAGCCTTGGTCGCTTTCCGCTGACGGTGCCTTGCGGCTGTCACCGCTGAGCCTCAGTCCATTGGCTCGTCGTCGCTGGATTGATCTGCATGATGCCATCGAGGCCCAGTTGGGTGAGTTTGGCGAGTTGACAAGCGTACGGCCTAGCGGATCGAAGGCCGCCGACAACCTGCTGCGCGTCGCCGGCAATCTGGCAGTAGTGGAGGAGAGCAGCGTCGTGGAGGTCGATTATATCCAACGGGCCTCGGCCTTAGTCGGCTACTACCTCACCGAGATCCAGCGCCTGACCGAACAGGAACCGGTGTGCCGGGTAAAAGAGGAGGCAGACCGGCTGCTGCGCTGGCTGCAGGTCAAAGATTGGAAGCGCTTTAGTATTCGAGACCTGAACCGCAACGGCCCCCGCTTTGCCCGTAAAAGCAGTCGCCATGCCACCAAACTGTTAGTCGAGTTGCTTGATCATCAGTGGCTGATCACTGACGGCCACACCTTCGAGGTGCGCCATGTTTAATCTTGATGAAGCACTGCGCAACCACTTAGCCCAACGTCACAATGAGCCGAAAGTGCGGTTTGTCGCCGCGAGTGTCGCCACTTTGTCGCCACGCTCAAAACCAAGTAGGACAAGGGTTGTCGCCGCTGTCGCCGATGTCGCCACCGATCGTAGAACTATCACCTCGACGACAGCCATTATCCAGTGGTTAGAAAAGGAGGGGGCGCATCTCTACGCCGTCGACAACACGCTGTGTTTTCGCCCTACTGATTGGGCCCAGTTCACCATCGTAGGCGCACACTGGCGAGCCCTTCTACATGAGCTCGCTGCAGTCGATCAGGAACAGAAAAATGGCTCGCGTCGGTAAGCGAGCGGGGCGCAATTTTGGCTTCGGTCGCCAGCTCAGCTATGCGGGACCGCAAGCACTAAAAGATCTGTTTGGCGACGGCCATTTTGCTACCGTCAAAGCCCATAGCGGTCGGTGGCAGGCCTTCGTGAATTGGTGTCGATCCGAGGAAGGGCCGAGGCTGAATGACGCACGACAGATCGACCGTGACATCCTCAGGCGGTACGCCACTTATGTGCGTGAGCAGGTTGATCAGGGCAACGTCGGCATTGCCACCGCGCAGAACCGCCTGTCCAGTGTGAACCGAACGATCGCCGCGCTGCGCGGTGATCAGTACGTCAAAATCCCCAGTCCGAGTAAGGCACTAGGCCGGCAGCGCTCAAGCGTTCGTATTGAGGCACCGCAAGGCCAAGACCGGGTGCAGGTCGAGCAGATCGCACAGACGTTGTCAGAGCGAGGCCAGAAAAGAGTAAGAGCAATCGTGCATCTGGCCCGGGAGACCGGCATGCGCTTGCGTGAGGCGATCCTGGCGGACCTGCCCCGGCTGCAACGTGAGGCTCGGCAACTGGGCAAGATCAATATCCAGGACGGCACCAAAGGCGGCCGATCAGGGGCATCGGCGCCGCGTTGGATTACGGTCACGGATCAAGTCCGCGGCGCCCTTGATGGAGCTTGCGAGGCGTCACCCAGTGGCAGTCGGAATCTGTTAGCCCCCGACGAAAGCTATAAAGATTTTATCCAAACAGTTGTGCGACCTGCGCGGGACCTTCTGCATGAGAAGGGATTGAAAGGCTTTCATGAGCTGCGAGCGGCTTACGCCTTTGAGCGTTACGAACAGCTGACTGGCTTTCCTGCGCCCGTTAATGGCGGTCGTGGCCATCGAGAGAATCGAGAGCTCGATCAGCGTGCGCGACAGCAAATCAGCCACGAGTTGGGACATAACCGCATCGATGTGGTGAGTGCCTATATCGGAGGTCGGCGATGACGTCCGATTTCGATATGGCCTTGTTTCTGAGGCCCGTGCTCAAAGGTGCGCATGCCACGCGGCAGCGGCACATCAGACAGGCAGGAAGGATGCACGAGGCGATTCGTGAGCGCTGGGGATGCGCGACGCCCTGGTCCTGGAAGAAAAAGCACACCAGATGGTTTTTTGAGCACTATCTGCGTTATTCAGCACCAGCGACCGTTTACTACTATGAATTAACAGCAGGGCTAATTCGTAGGCGGCGTGAAAGTATTAAGCTGACAGTCAGCTCAATTTGGATAAGTGCTCACCAAGCTGTGGTATCACGCAACTAAAATGGTCGACTTCAAGCTAAGCCTATCAGGACGTTCTGCGGACGTTCTTCGCTGGGCAAGAAGCTAAGAGGCCATAGTTTTATACGGCTTTGATAGTTCCTGTTTCCAGCCCGTCAAGATGATCGGCGTACCACTGCATCATTGTCGTACGTTGCTCCAGATACTGAGCCTTGTTATAGATTCCTCGGACACCTGGCGGCTTGTGACTGAGCTGGGCTTCAATGTGGTCCGCTGGAAAACCGTGCTCGTTGAGTACGGTGCTTGCAATATGACGGAAGCCATGTCCAGTCTGTCGTCCTTCGTAACCAAGGCGCCTTAGCGCCATCAGAAAAACGGTATCGCTGCGAGGCTTGGTTCGATCGCTTCGACCAGGGAACAGCAATGGGTACGCTCCCGTGATTTTTCGTAGCTCATTAAGAGCGCTTAGTGCCTGCTTGCAGAGTGGTACAAGGTGTTCACGCCCTTTTTTACGGCCTTTGCGTTCAACGGGGACGGTCCAAAGCCGTTTGTCGAAGTCGAACTCAGCCCAGTATGCCTCTCGAAGCTCGCTGGGGCGGACAGCCATGAGAGTAAGCAGCTGGAGGCCAAGCTGAACATCTTTGGCGTGAGGGTATGATCGTATTGCTCTGAGCAGTGCGGGAAGTTCTTCCAGAGAGACATGCGCGTAGTTCTCTGCCTTTCCCGATGAAAGAAACTTATGAACCCCCTCTAAGGGGTTGCTCATCGCCCTGCCGGTTACGCGAGCCAAGTCATAGATGTCTTTGCAGTAAGCCCTCACACGACTCATCTGCTCCAGAATTCCCTGACGTTCGAGCCCTCTCAAAAGCTCCATCCATTCCATCGACATGATGGAGACATACGGACGTTTTCCGACAAGGGGGAACACGTGGCGTTCCAAGGCTCCAAGTACTCTCTTCGCGGTGCCGACATCCCAACCTTCCAAGCGAGACGTATGCCATTCACGAGCCAAGGCTTCAAAGGTTTCGTTTGTTGCTGCTACCTCCGCAGCTTTTCTTGCTTTCTTGGCGGCTATCGGATTTTTGCCTTCTGCTGCATCCGATCTCAATTCGGCAGCTTTTTGCCGAGCAAGGGCGCCGCTGACTTCTGGGTAACCGCCAAGCCCGAGCCACGACCATTTGCCGTCGGGCTTCTTATAGCGCAACTCCCACGATTTCTGCCCGTTAGGCTTTACTCTGAAATACAGCCCCGAGCTGTCTAGCTCACGGTAGGCCCCCGCTTCGGGAGCGAGATTGACTAGTGCGGTATCGGAGAGAGGACGGCGTTTAATATCGCTGCGTTTCATCCGTGTATGCCTCCAGTTCAATTTTTATTGAAGCATACATGCGGGCATACAGGATGTGAAGGATGTAGGTGGATCAGCTTGGACGTCCAGACACAAGAAAGCCCGCACTAGGCGGGCTTCTTGAGGTGATTCATAGACTGCTGTAGACATCTATGGATCGGTACTTGGTGGCTACACAGGGACTTGAACCCCGGACCCCAGCATTATGAATGCTATGCTCTAACCAACTGAGCTATGTAGCCAAGTGGCGCGCATTATTCGCTCGAAACGATGTTGTGTCAACACCCAATTTCAAAAAATTTAACGCCCGATCAACCGCTTAGCCAAAAACCCCTCAGAACCTGTAGGTGAAGTTGGTCATCACGTTGCGTGGTGCGCCGTAGGTGCCGTACAGGCCGGCCATGCTGTAGTACTCGCGGTCGAACAGGTTGTTCAGGTTCACCGAGGCTTCCAGGTGCTCGTTGATGTCGTAGCGCGCCATCAGGTTGGCGATGGCATAGCTGCCCTGGGTGAAGGTGTGCAGGTCGTTGCCCACCTTGCTCTGCCAGTTCACGCCACCGCCCACGGTCACCTTGTCCAGCACCCCCGGCAGGCGATAGCTGGTGAAGGTCTTGAGGCTGTGACGCGGCAGCACGGTGTTGATGCGCTCGTCCTGGTTGTCGGTGGTCAGGGTATAGGCATACCCCGCCGACGCCTGCCAACCCTCGGCCAGTTCGCCGTTGATCTCCATCTCGATGCCTTTGGAGGTGGTGTCCTGCTTGGCCTCGTACACGTTGTCGTGCTGCCAGATCGCCAGGTTGTCCTGTTCGAGCTTGAACACCGCCACGCTGGAGTTCAGCTTGCCGTCGAAGTGGCTGCCCTTGATGCCCATCTCGTAGCCGATGCCCTGCATCGGGTCGATGGGCTTGAATTGCGCGTCCTGCACCCACGACCCCTGCGGGTTGAAGATCTTGGTGTAGCTGGCATACAGCGACCAGGTGTCGTTCAGGTCGTACACCACCCCGGCATAGGGGATGAACACGCCGGTTTCCTTGCGGTCGGTGTTGCTGCTGGCCGCGCCATAGGGGCGGTCCTCGGTCTTGCGCTCCCAGTCGATCAGGCGGCTGCCCAGGATCAGGTTCAGGTCGTCGCTCAGGTGCAGGCGGGTGGTGAGGTAGGCGGCGTACTGGTTTTCTTCCTGTGACGACTTGCCGCTTTCGGTAAACGGCGGCTTGGGCTGCTTGCCGTCCCAGTCGAAGATGTTGTCGATCGACGCACCCGGGGTGGCGTTGTAGTCGTAGCGCCAGCCGCCCCACTCGGGCACGCTCTGGCTGAACTGCGACAGGGTCACGCCGCCAATCAGTTCGTGCTCGCGCTCGAACAGGCTGAACGGGCCGGTCACGTACAGGTCCAGGTTGTCCTGGCGCGGGGTGCCCGAGAAGCGTACCGGCAGCTGGCTCATGCCGCTGCCGTCCGGGTTCAGATCGCCCATGACGAAGCCGAACAGCTCATCGAACTTGTTTTCCGAGTGGCTGTACTCGAGCTTGCCGCTCCAGCCGTTGCCCAGTTGCTGCTCCACCGAGGCGAAGTAGCTGGTCTGTTCGTGGTCGTTGTACGACCAGGTGGGTGCGCTGTTGATCGAGCGGCTGAGGTTGCTGCGCTCACCGTTGCTGAACCGGGTGGGCAGGCCGCTGCGCAGCGGGGAGTCGACGTCGGTGCGCAGGTAGCTCAAGCCCAGGGTCAGCAGGGTGTCTTCGCTCAGGTCGAATTCGGTGATGCCGTACAGCAGCTGGGTGTCCTGCTTGTAGCGGTCGACCCAGGCCTTTTCGGTCTTGTAGTCGGCCACCAGGCGGCCGCGCACGTTGCCGCTTTCGGTCAGCGGGCCGGACACGTCGAAGCCGCTGCCGTAGCGGTCCCAGGTGCCGGCCGAGCCGGTGATGCTGGCCTGGCCCTCGTAGGTGGGGCGCTTGCGGATCAGGTTGATGGTCGCCGACGGGCTGCCCATGCCGCTGATCAGGCCGCTGGCGCCGCGCACGATCTCCACCCGGTCGTACATCGCCATGCTTTGGGTGTAGTTGTCCATGCGCGTGGTGGTAGGCACGCCGTCCACTTCGTAGTTCTGGATCACGAAGCCGCGCGAATAGTAGCTGTCGCTCTCGGCGCCCAGGCCGTCACGGGTGGCGATGATGCCCGGGGTGGCTTCCAGGGTGTCGGTCAGGGTGCTCAGGCGCTGGTCGTCCAGGCGCTGGCGGGTCATCACGGTCAGCGCCTGCGGGGTTTCCCTGGGCGTGAGGTTCAGGCGCGTCGAACTGCTGGAGGAGTAGGTGGTGTACAGCCCGGTGCCTTCGGTGGTCGAGCCTGGCGCCTTGCCCGAAATGCTCACGGCATCCAGTTGCAGGCCGCTGCCCAGATCCACCGGCAGCTCGATCAGGAAGCTGTTGGGGTTGGGCTGGCTCAGCCGTGCGCTGCTGCCGGTGAGGGTGCGCAGCGCCTGTTCGGCGGTGTACTGGCCCTGCACCTCGGGGGACACGATGCCCGCTACCTGGTTGGCGTCATAGATCACCTGGTAGCCGCTTTGCGCGCTGAACAGCTCGATGGCATCGACCAGCGACTGCGTCGAGATATGGAAATCGATGCGTTGCGTCTGGGCCTGAGTGGCCTCGGCGGCCTGCACGGCGGCGCCTGGCAGCAACGCCAGCAGGCTGGCGGCCAGGATCGCGCTGGCCAAGGGTCGACGGGTGAAAGCGACGTCACGTGGGTACTGCATGGTTCCTCCCCCAAGAAGGTGCAAATGGTAATGCTTCTTATGTTGGGGGTGTGACGCAGCAGAAACGGGAATTACCGCGCCGTCGGCAAAATATTTTCAGCGCACGATCAGCCAGTGCCCCAACACGGCATCGGCACGCAGTTTCTGGCTGCTGAGCAGGGCATCGAGGGCGCTGTCGGCCTGGTCCAGGTTGAAGCTGCCGCTGACCCGTCGCTGGCCGGCGGCCTCGTTGAGCAGCACCAGGCGGGTGCCCTTGTAGGTGGCCAGCTGTTCGAGCACCTGCTGCAACGGCACATCGCGCACCCGCAGCTGACCGTCGCGCCAGGCCAGCAGGCGTTCGGCATCCACCGTCTGCGGCGCATCGAGCCGTTCGCCGTGCAGGGTCAGGCGCTGGCCGGGGCTCAGGCGCTGGCGCTGGCTGGCGGTGCTGACCTCGACGCTGCCGCTGAGCAGCACCACGTCATCGTGCTCGCCACGGCTGACCGAAAAGCGCGTGCCCAGCACCTGCACCCGGGCCTGGTCGACCTCCACCACGAAGGGCCTGCCGTCGTGCACCACGTCGGCGAACAACCGGCCCTGGCGCAGGCGCACGGTGCGGGTGTCGCCGTCGAGGTCGATGTCCACCGCGCTGGCGCTGTCCAGGCGCAGGCGCGAACCGTCGGCCAGTTGCACCTCGCGGCGCTCGCCGGCGGCGGTGGCGTAGTCGCTGCCCAGGGTGTGCAGCGAGGGCACCAGCAACCAGCTCAGGCCGGCGCCCAGCAGCAGGCTGGCGGCGGCCGCATACAGCGGCCAACGGCTTTTCTTGGCGCGGTGCCGGTCGGCCTTGCGCACCCGGTGGGCGGGCAGCTCCAGGGTCTGCCAGAGCTGTTCGACGGCGGCCAGCGCGGCGGCGTTCTGTGCGTCGTGCACCCAGGCGTCGAAGGCGTCGCGTTCGGTGGGCGTGAGGTCATCGGCACGGCGCCGGGTAAACCAGTGCAAGGCCTGCTGTTCGCGTTCAGCGCTGGGGGAGTGATCGGGCGTCATTCGGCTTCGTTCGGCTGGCGCGCGTGCAGGGCGGCGGCCGCGCAGTGGCTCAGGGCTTTGTTCAGGTGGCGCTCCACGGCGCGGGGCTCCAGGCCCAGGCGTGCGGCGATGTCCTTGTAGCTCATTTGCTCGACCCGGGCCAGCAGAAACACCTCGCGGGTGGGCGAGGGCACGCCGTCGATCAGGCGCTCCAGATGGTCGAGGGTATTGCCGGCCACGGCGCTGCGCTCGGGGCTGGTGTCGGTGAGCAACTGGTCGAGGGCCTGCTCGTCGCTGACCCCGCGCACCTGGTTGCGGCGCGCGTGGTCGATGCTCAGGTTGCTGGCGATGCGGTAGAGGAAGGCGCGCAGGTTGCCGACCTCGCTGCGCTCGCTGTGCATAAGGCGCACGAAGGCGTCCTGCAAGAGGTCGCGCGCAGTCTCCCGGCAGCGCACCCGACGGGTGAGAAAGGCCAGCAGCTCGTTGCGGTGACGCTGGTAGAGCAGCGTCAGGCTTCGGTCTTCCTGATTGTCGGGCATGGAGTGGTCGGGGCTCGCTATGGGTGTGGGAGCGGGCTTGACCCGCGATGCAGTCACCGCGCATGTGCCTGGCTCCGCGGCGATGCAATCGCGGGTCAAGCCCGCTCCCACAAGTGCTCGCGATGCTAGCGTTACTGAGAATTATTAACAAGTAGCCCACTCACTGAAAAGAATAGTGCGCTTGCTAACGAATTCTGGATAATTGGATCCCGACCACCCGATGGACGTTTTCCCATGGCCTTGAGCACCGCCCCGTCAAGTACGCACGCCAGCAACGGCGCGCCCAGCCAGAGCAGCCCGCTGGTGATGCGAATCATCGCTGCCTGTGCGCTGGCGCACCTGATCAACGACCTCATCCAGGCGGTGCTGCCGTCGATCTACCCGCTGCTCAAGGCCAACTACGGGCTGAGCTTCACCCAGGTGGGGCTGATTACCCTGACCTTCCAGATCACCGCCTCGCTGCTGCAACCGGCCGTCGGTTTCTATACCGACCGCAAGCCGATGCCCAACCTGCTGCCCCTGGGCACCCTGTGCACCCTGGTGGGCATCGTGATGCTGGCGTATGTCGGCAGCTTCCCGATGATTCTGCTGGCTGCGGCACTGGTGGGCATCGGCTCCTCGACCTTCCACCCGGAAACCTCGCGCATCGCGCGCCTGGCCTCGGGCGGGCGCTTCGGCCTGGCGCAGTCGACCTTCCAGGTCGGCGGCAATGCCGGCTCGGCGTTCGGGCCGCTGCTGGCTGCCGCGATCATCATCCCGTTCGGCCAGGGCAACGTGGTGTGGTTCGGCCTGTTCGCGCTGTTTGCAGTGATCGTCACCTACGGCCTGAGCCGCTGGTACCGCGGCCACCTGGCGCTGTTCAAGGCCAAGGCCGGCCAGGCCGCCACCCACGGCCTGAGCCGCAACCGGGTGATCGGCGCGCTGGTGGTGCTGGGCCTGCTGGTGTTCTCCAAGTACTTCTACATGGCCAGCCTGACCAGCTACTTCACCTTCTACCTGATCGAGAAGTTCGACCTGTCGGTGGCCAGTTCGCAGCTGTACCTGTTCCTGTTCCTGGGGGCGGTGGCTGCCGGGACCTTCTTCGGCGGGCCGATCGGCGATCGCATCGGGCGCAAGGCGGTGATCTGGTTCTCGATTCTGGGCGTGGCGCCGTTCACCCTGGCGCTGCCGTATGCCGACCTGTTCTGGACCAGCGTGCTCAGCGTGATCATCGGCTTCATCCTGGCTTCGGCGTTCTCGGCCATCGTGGTGTACGCGCAGGAGCTGGTGCCGGGCAACGTGGGCATGATCGCGGGGATCTTCTTCGGCCTGATGTTCGGCTTTGGCGGTATCGGCGCGGCGCTGCTGGGCTACCTGGCAGACATTCACGGCATCGAGTACGTGTACACGTTGTGTTCGTACCTGCCGCTGTTCGGGCTGCTGGCGATTCTGCTGCCGTCCACGCGCAAGCGCTGACAGCGCGCCGGCCAGGCGTCGATGCGATTGACGCCTGGCCGGGGTTTCACCTAGAGTGCCGGCCTTCCTTTTCCTGTAGTCGACCCATGCAACGTTTCTCCCGTCCTTGCGCAGCAAAGCCGCCGGTAGTCCAGGCCCTGCTGTGCGACTGGCCGTGCGATACGGTGCTCAAGCGTCGGCGCAGCGTCCTGTTCGCCTTCACCTTTTCTCCTCCGCGCGCCTGAACTGACCGTCGCTTTCAGAACACAGTCATGTTGATGCCTGCGCGCATGTGCGCGTCGGCGGGTTTCGGAGTTGTAGATGAACACGCGTTTGCTGGCGGGCCTTCTGTTCGCCGTTTCGATCGTAGGGTTGAGCCTGGGCGCCACCCTGCCACTGGTTTCCCTGCGCCTGCTCGATGCCGGGGCCAGCACCCTGCACATCGGCATCCTGTCGGCCGCGCCCGCTGCCGGCATGATGCTCTCGGCGTTCCTGGTGGACGCCTGCTGCCGCCACCTCACCCGGCGCACCATCTACCTGCTCAGCTTCGGCCTGTGCGCCCTGAGCGTGGGGCTGATCGAGTGGGCGTTCGACTCCACCTGGCTGCTCGGCCTGCTGCGCCTGGGCATGGGCGTGGGCATGGGGATCGCGATCATCCTGGGCGAATCCTGGGTCAACGAACTGAGCGAAGAGCACAACCGCGGCAAGGTCATGGCGCTGTACGCCACCGCCTTCACCGGTTGCCAGATGCTCGGCCCGACCATGCTTGCGCTGTTCGGCACCCATAGCCCCTGGGTGATCATCGTGGTCAGCGGCTGCTATGCCCTGGCCCTGGCGAGCATCGTGTGGACAGTGCCCAACGACTATGTGGAGCACGGTGACGACGGCGAGAAGAGCTTTACGCTGGGCGGCTTCTTTCGTGTGGCGCCGGCCCTGTGCATGGGCGTGCTGTTCTTCTCGTTCTTCGATGCGGTGATTCTCTCGCTGCTGCCGGTGTACGCCACCAACCACGCCTATGCGGTGGGCGTGGCAGCGCTGATGGTCACGGTGATCCTGACCGGCGACATGCTGTTCCAGTTGCCGCTGGGCTGGCTGGCCGACCGCTGCGAGCGCACCACGGTACACCTGGTGTGCGGCGTGGTGGCGATGCTGATCGGCCTGGCGCTGCCGTGGCTGATCCAGGTGCAGTGGCTGCTGTGGCCGGCGCTGGTGCTGCTGGGGGCGGTGGCGGGCGGGGTGTATACCCTGGCGCTGGTGCTGATCGGCCAGCAGTTCAAGGGCCAGGACCTGGTCACGGCCAATGCCAGCGTCGGCCTGTTGTGGGGTGTGGGCAGCCTGGTGGGGCGGCTGGTCAGTGGCGCGGCCATGGACGTCGCGCCCCATGGCCTGCCGATGGCACTGGCGGCAATGGCCGCGCTGTTCGTGTGCTTTGCCCGCAGCTCGCGGCGCAAGGCCTATGCGGCCCGCACCGCGCAGTAGCGGCCGGCCTCAGAAGCTTGCGCGCAGGGTCAGCGAGACGTTGCGCGGGTCGCCGTAGTAGTACCCCGTGGCCGTGGCGCCCACCTTCTTGTAGTAGTGCTTGTCGAACAGGTTGTTGGCGTTGAGCTGCAGCGAATAGTGCTGGTTGAAGCGGTAGCCCAGCAGCGCGCTGTACACCGCATAGCCGCTTTGCGAGGCCACGGCATTGCCGTTGCGCGAGTAGATGTCGCTTTGCGCACTGACCCCGCCACCCACGGTCCAGGCGTCGTATGCCCCCGGCAGGCGGTAGCTGGTGAACAGCTTCAACTGGCGCTTGGGGTCGGTGGGGCGCAGCACGTTGCCGGTGTTGCTGAGGGTGTCCTTGAGGTACTCGGTGGTGGTGTAGGTGTAGCCGCCCGACACCTGCCAGCCGGGCAGCACTTCGCCGGTCACTTCCAGTTCGAACCCTTCGCTGCGGTTCTTGCCGGCGGCCACCTTGCAGTGGCCGCTGGTGTAGTTGGGCAGGCACGGGTCGGGGCTGCCCAGGTCATCCAGGGCGTTGCCCACCTGGTAGATGCGGAACACCGCCAGCGAGGTGTTGAGCCTGCCATCGTAGAACTCGCCCTTTATGCCCAGCTCGTAGGCTTCGCCAGTGACCGGGTCGAGCACCGCGTTGGACGCATCGGTGGCGCTTTGCGGGTTGAAGATCTCGGTGTAGCTGCCGTACAGGCTCAGGTTGTTGTTCAGGTCGTAGATCAGCGCCGCATACGGCACGATCTCGCGGTCGACGCTGTACTTGCCTGAGGTCTTGAGGTTGTTTTCCTGCTTGTAGTCGTACCAGTTGATGCGCGCGCCGATCACCGCGGTCAGCGGGTCGGCCAGCGAGATGCGCCAGGTGGCGTGCGCCGCCTGCTGGGTGGTGCGGGTCATCACCGGCTTTGCGCTGATGTTGATCGACGGCTCGGGCAGGCTGGTCTTGGGGTCCCATTCGCGAATGTCGAACACCCCGGAGGCCGTGAAGTTGGTGGCCGAGGCAGTGGAGTCGTTGCGGATGCGCTCCACGCCCACCATCAGTTCGTGCTCGCGGCCCAGCAGCTGGAAGGGGCCGTTGAGGGTGGCGCTGAGGTTGGTCTGCTCGCTTTCGCCGCCGTCGCCCTCGGTCACCTGGTAGTTCATCAGGTAGGGGTTGGTGGTGCTGGCGCGGGTGAAGTAGGTCTGCTTGAAGCCGTGGTCGTCGAGGCGAAACTGCGTGCGGGTGCCCGATACCTTGAGCGTCCAGTCGTTGTCGAACACATGCTCGAGCTCGGCGAAGGTCTGCAGGTTGCTGCGGTTCCAGCGGTTCCAGTCGGCGCCCAGGTAGGTGCTGCGCGAGAGCTTCAGCGGCGAGCCATCGAAGTTGGCTGGCAGGCCGCCCCACGAGCCGGTGGCCTCCAGCTCGGTGTATTCGATGCCACCGGTGAGTGTGGTGCGTTCGCCCAGGTCGGCGGCCAGCACGCCGTAGAACACGTTCTTGCGCTCCATGCGGCTGTCCTGGAACGAGTCCTTGTCATCGTGCACGGCGATCATGCGGCCGCGGATCGCGCCGTTGTCGGTCAGCGCGCCTGACAGGTCGGCCACGTAGCGCTGCGCATCCCAGGAGCCGGCGGTGACGCTGGCCGAGGCCTGGAAGTCCCGGGTAGGGCGCTTGCGCACCAGGTTGACGGTGCCCGAGGGGTTGCCCGCGCCGCGCAGCATGCCGGTGGCGCCTCGCAGGATCTCGGCGCGGTCGATGATCGCCGAGTCACTCTGGATGAACGAGCCGCCGCCACTGCCTTGCACCACGGTGGCGCCGTCATACTGGATGGCGTCGATCTGGTAGCCGCGCGAGTAGTAGGTGACGCGCTCGCTGTCGACGTAGTCGACCACCACACCCGGGGTCTGCTCCATCAGGGTGGTGAGGTTGGTGATGTTCTGGTCGTCCAGGCGCTGGCGGGTCAGCACCGACACCGATTGCGGCGTGTGGCGCAGGGTCTGGGGCATCTTGCCGATGGTCACCGCACCGGTGGTGTACGAGCCGCTGTGCTCGGTGGTTTCGCCCAGGCGGTCGCTGGAGATGCTGGTGGCGCCCAGCTCCAGGGCGTCGCCGATGTCCACCGCCGGCAGCAGCAGGAAGCTGTTGGCCGACTTCTGCTGCACCTGCACGCCGCTGCCCTGCAACAGCAGCGCCAGGGCCTGGGCGTTCTCGTGGCTGCCGGACACGCCGGCGGTGGTCTTGCCCTGCAGGCTGGCGGCGTCATACGACAGGTTCAGCCCACCCTGGCGGGCCATCTGCTCAAGCGCTGCGTCCAGGGGCCCTGCGGGAATGTTCCAGCGTTGCACCTGCTGGGTGGCCGCAGGTGCGGCAGCGCCCAGCAACGGCGCAGCGGCGGCGCTCAGGGCCAGGCCGAGCAAGGCGCCACGCACGGCGCGCTGAAGGGGATCGGGGCGGGCAACACTTGGGTGGATCATTCGGGGCTCCTGAGAAGAGACAGACGTTTCGCCTTTATCCCTACAGGCCGAAGCTGAATGAGAAACCACCTCATTTATTTTTCAAACAGATTCAAGCCGGGCTGACACTGACCCAGTAGCGGGTGCGGTAGTCGATGCGAATCGGCAGTGCTTCGGCCACCAGCGCCAGGATCTGGTCGGTGTCGGCCAGCTGATAGGTGCCGAACACCTTCAACCCGGCCACCGCCTCGGCGCAGCGCAGCACGCCGGGGCGGTAGCGCGACAGCTCGGCGATGAACTCGCCCAGGGGCATCCGCTGCACGCTGAGCACGCCTTCGCGCCAGCCCCACGGGTCGGCGTGAGTCACGGCCGGGCCGACCTGGCCGTTGGCGCTGTACAGCAGTTGCTCGCCGGGGCGGGCGATGCGCGGCGCGGTGCCGTTGCCGGGGTACAGCGTCACACTGCCCTGGCGCACCGCCAGCAGGGTGCCGTCGGTACGTTCGCGTACCAGCAATTGCGAGCCTTGCGTTTGCAGTACACCGTCACGGGTGGTCACGCGCAGTGGGCGTGGGTCGTTGCCGGTATCGATGGACACCTCGCCCTGGATCAGGCTCAGCGCGCGCAGGTCGGCCGCGAAGCGCAGGTCGATGGCGCTGGCGGTGTTGAGCTGGATCACGCTGCCGTCGTTGTTGTGGAAGGTGCGCCGCTCACCGGTGGCGGTGTGTTTGTCGGCCAGCAGGGTGGGCAGCCCGAGCGGCTCGCGACCGACCCAGCCCAGGGTGCCGGCGGCGCCGAGCAGGCCCAGCAGTTTGAGGCTGTCGCGCCGGCTGATGCTGCGTCGCTGCGTGCCCTCCAGGGTGCGCCGACTGAGCTCGCGGGGCAGGCTGCTGAACTCCTCGCTCATGGCCTGGACCTGGGCCCAGGCCAGGGCGTTGTGCGGGTGCTGGTCGAGCCAGCGACCAAAGGCCTGTTCGGCCTGTACGGTGGGCGTGTTGTAGCGCAGTTGCACCAGCCATTCGATGGCCTGCTCGACGTGGGCCTGGCCCGGTGCTGGCTCAGCCCCGGGCATGGCGCAACCGATAGCAGACGCCCATGGCCTTGGCCAGGTCGCGCTCCACCGTGGCGCGGGACACACCCAGCTGTTCGGCGATTTTCGGGCAGCTCATGTCGTCCAGTTGCGCGTGCAGAAACACCTGGCGCACCCGTGGCTTGAGCTGCATCAGCAGGCGGTCGAGGCGTTGCAGGGTATCGAGGATCATCCAGCGCTGTTCTTCGCTGGGCGCGTGCGCGGCGGGCAGGTGGGCCAGGCTTTCGAGGTAGGCCTGTTCCAGCGCGCGGCGGCGGAACTGGTCGATCATCAGGCCGCGGGCGATGCTGCTGAGGTAGGCACGCGGCTGCTTGAGCGGGTGCGCGTGGCGAGCCTTGAGCAGGCGCACGAAGGTGTCCTGGGCCAGGTCGGCGGCGTGGGCGTGACAGCCAACGCGGCGCTGCAGCCAGGTGTTGAGCCAGGAGTGGTGGGTACGGTAGAGCAGGTCGACCTCGGACGGAGGGAGCGTGTCGCTGGTGGGCATCGTCGGTCGGGGCCTGCGCGCAAGAAGTGATTGTGAATCGTTCGCATTCTATGCGGGGAGCAGGGCGCGATGCAATTGGTGGGCGTGCGGGCCTCTTCGCCAGCCGTTCTTCAGCCAGCCACCCGCAATCCCGAGCTCGCCCGCACCTGCAACTGCGGCGCCAGAATGATCGACTCCACCGCTTCACCCTTGATGTGCTTGAGCAGCAACTCCACCGCATGCCGACCCATCTCGGCCAGCGGCAGGCGCACGCTGGTCAGCGGCACGATCAGTTCGTTGGCCAATGGTGTGTCGTTGAAACCCACCACGGCGATGTCCTTGCCCGGCTCCAGGCCCTTGTCCCGCGCGGCGCCCATCAGGCCGATGGCCAGAAAGTCGTTCACCGCGAAAAACGCCTGGGGGCGCGGGTTCAACCCCAGCAGGTACTCGCCCTGCTTGTGCCCGGTGAGGCTGTCGAACGGGCCATTGAGCGTCCATTCCGGGCGCAGGGTAATGCCCTGTTCGCGGTAGTACCGGGTAAAGCCGCGGGTGCGGTCGGCACCGGTGGAGGCGTGCCGCTCGCCCGCCAGGATCGCCACGTCGCGACAGCCCAGGCGGTACAGGTGCTCGGCCGCCAGCCAGCCGCCCAACTCGTCATCGCTGCCCGCCGTGAGGTGCCCGGCAATCTGCCGGCTGACCAGCACGTAGGGGATGTGCTTGCGCCCCAGCAGCTCCAGCAATGGCTGCTGCTCGCCCACATGCGAGTCGCCCACGATCAACCCCGCCACCGAGCGGCGCAGGGCATGCTCGGCCCGCGCCAGCTGGCGGGGTTGCTGATCGTCGGTATTGGACACGAAGGTCAGGTAGCCAGCCTGTTCGGCGGCGGCGTCGATGCTGTCGTAGATGGTCGCCATCACCAGGTCGGTAAGGCGCGGCATGAGCACGCAGATCTCCTGGCTTTTGCGCAACTTCAGGTTGGATGCCTGCGTGTTCGGCCGATAATCCAGCTCTTTCGCCAACGCGCGAATACGCGCCACCACCTCGGCCGATGCCGCGCGCTCGACCCCGGCAGGGTCGCCATTGAGCACCCGCGACACGGTGGAAACGTGCACCCCGAGGGCGGTTGCCATGGACTTCAAGGTGGCAGGGCGTGATGGAGTGGGCATGTTCGAGGGGCTTCCAACCGTGGCTGATTTCGGGGCGCGATTCTAACCCAATCGACGGCTTGTCTCGGCAAACAACCTTTACCCAAACGATTGACTAAATGTTTTTGTGTGAATACATTCGCTCAACCCAAACGTTTGGGCAACACAATAAAAATACGCCGGACGCGGCCGCATTTTTGACTTCTGCCATCACTTGAAGAGTCAGATCCCTATGAACAACCCACCCGTTCCGCGCTTTCGCTACCAGATTTTCTTCCTGATCATGCTGATGGCGCTGCTCAACTACATCGATCGTGGTGCCATTTCGTATGCCTCGGCCAGCATTCTCCCCGAGTACGGTTTCGACAAGGCCGACTGGGGCAACGTGCTGGGCTATTTCGGTTACGGCTACATCGTCGGTGCGTTGATCGGCGGCATCCTGGCCGACCGTTTCGGCGCCAAGCGCGTATGGCTGATCGCCGGCGGCACCTGGTCGATCTTCGAGATCGCCACTGCCTTTGCCGGCGACATGGGCCTGGCCTTCATGGGCGGTTCGGCCATGGCCGGCTTTGCCACCATCCGCGTGCTGTTCGGCTTTGCCGAAGGCCCGGCGTACTCGGTGATCAACAAGAGCGTGGCCAACTGGGCCACGCCCAAGGAGCGCGGCTTCGTGGTCTCGGTGGGCCTGCTCAGCACACCGCTGGGCGCCTTGCTCACCGCCCCGGTGGCGGTCGGCCTGCAGACCCTGACCGGCGACTGGCGCAGCATGTTCGTGGTACTGGGCGTGGTCAGCCTGGCGCTGCTGATCTTCTTCATGACCCGCTTCACCAACACCCCGGATGAAAACCCGCGGGTGTCCGAGGCCGAGCGCGAGTTCCTGCGCCAGGAGCGCGCCGCTGCCGCCAACGCCAGCACCCCGACCACCAGCGTTGCGCCGATCTGGCACTTCTTCAAGAACAAGGACCTGCTGCTCAATGCGGTGGGCTACTTCTCGTTCGTGTACGTCACCTTCCTGCTGCTGACCTGGACCCCCAAGTACCTGCAGGACGAGTTCCACTACAACCTGTCGTCGCTGTGGTACATGGGCATGATCCCGTGGACCGGCGCCTGCTTCACCGTGCTGCTGGGCGGCAAGATCTCCGACCTGCTGCTGCGCCGCACCGGCAACCTGAAGGTGGCGCGCAGCTGGCTGGCCGCAACCTGCCTGCTGCTGACCACGCTGTGCTTCATGCTGGTGTCGCAGGCCCAGACCGTATGGGGCGTGATCGCCCTGATGACCCTGGCCAACGCCCTCAACGCGCTGCCCAACTCGGTCTACTGGGCCGTGGTGATCGACACCGCGCCATCCAACCGCGTCGGTGCCTACAGCGGCATGACCCACTTCATCGCCAACACCGCCTCGTTCATCGCGCCGATGCTCACCGGCTACCTGACCGTGCGCTATGGCTACTCGTCGATGTTCGTGGCCGCCGCCGTGGCCACGGCCCTGGGCATGAGCGCGATGCTGATGGTGCGCCCCGGCAGCCGGCAGGTTGTCCCTTCCCCTACACCTGCAACGGTTTGATGGAGTTGCCTGTATGAACCTGGCCAAGCCAACCCACACTGGATACTTTTTTGGCCTGTCGGTCGGCGACCTGGCGCGGCGCCTGCGCGCCGGCAGCCTGACGAGTGTCGAGCTGACCCAGGCCGCGCTCGACAGCATCGAGCGCCTGAACCCGGCACTGAATGCCTTTGTCGCCGTGGATGCCGAGGTGTCGCTGGCGCAGGCGCGCAAGGCCGACGAACTGTTTGCCCAGGGCCTGGACCTGGGCCCGCTGCACGGCATACCGGTAGCGATCAAGGACAACATCGACACCTTCGACCACGTGACCACCTATGGTTCGGCGCACTTCGAAGGCTTTCGCCCCACGCAGGACGCCCTGTGCGTGCAGCGCCTGCGCGAGGGCGGCGCGGTAATCGTGGGCAAGACCCTGACCCACGAGTTCGCCTATGGCCCCACCGGCGACCGCTCGCTGCAGGGCGCGGCGCGCAACCCGTGGGATGCGCGCTGCATCACCGGCGGTTCGAGCGCCGGCAGTGCAGCGGCGGTGGCCAGCGGCATGGTGCCGCTGGCGCTGGGCACCGACACCGGCGGCTCGATCCGCATTCCGGCGGCGTTGTGCGGCGCGGTCGGCTTCAAGCCGTCGTTCGCTGCCGTGCCGCTGGACGGGGTGTTCCCGCTGTCGTCGAGCCTCGACCACGTGGGCCCGATTGCCAACCATGTGGACGATGCCCGGGTAGTGTTCGAAGTGATCGCCGCGCGTACCTGCGCGCCGGCCAC
The DNA here is from genome assembly GCF_002018915.1 of Pseudomonas sp. MF6396. Lineage (NCBI taxonomy): Bacteria > Pseudomonadati > Pseudomonadota > Gammaproteobacteria > Pseudomonadales > Pseudomonadaceae > Pseudomonas > Pseudomonas sp. MF6396. The sequence continues at coordinate 25,687 of NZ_MVOK01000024.1, forward strand.
GCTGCGTCGCCCGCTGCGTGTAGGCTGGATCGAGCCGGGCACTTTCGGGCCATTGGACGCCGACGTTCAGGGGCAGGTGTACCAGGCTGCGCAGCAGCTGTTTGGCGATGCACTGGAGCAGACCGGCGAGCTGGAACCGTTGGTGGCGCAGCTCAAGGACACCTTGCTCACCCTGCAGCGCGCCGAGGCCTACGACGTGCATGCCGAGCGCATGCAGACGGCGCCGCAGCTGTTCGAGCAGGAGGTGCGCGAACGCCTTGAGCTGTCACGCGAGGTCAGGGGCTGGCAGTACATTCGCGCCCAGGCCGGCCAGGCTCGGCTCAAGGCGGCGATGGCGCGGCTGTTCGAGCGTTATGACTTCCTGGTCTCGGCCAGCGTGCCGATCACCGCGACGCCGGTGGATGCACGCGAGGTACAGGTGGGTGAGCAATGTATCGACGTGCGTGCTGCAGTGCTCAGTTACACCAGTGCCTGGAACCTCACCGGCCTGCCAGCCATCAGCCTGCCGGCAGGGCAGGTGCGGGGCATGCCGGTGGGGCTGCAGGTGATCGGTGCGGCGGGTGCCGACGATCAGCTGCTGCAGTTGCTGGCGCAGCGCTACGTTCGCACTTGATGCAGCCTCAGAACGTCCACTTGGCATTCACCATGGCATTGCGCGGTTCGCCGTAGGAGCCTGAGTTGAAGGTGCCCAGGCCGTCGTAGTAATGGGTGTCGAACAGGTTGTTGAGGTTCAGGCCGACCGTGAGGTGTTCATCCACCGCATAGTTGGCCAGCAACCCGACCACCCCGTAGTCACCCTGGTGTGCTTTGGTGCCGTAGGTGCCGTTGACCGCGTAGATGTCGCTCTGCCAGACCAGGTTGCCGCCCACGGTCAGGCGGTTCAGCTGCCCCGGCAGGCGGTAGGTGGTGCCGAGCTTGAACAGGTTCATCGGCTGGTTGGTTTCGACCCGATTGCCGTCCTTGTCGTGGGATTCACGGTAGGTATAGCCGCCGATGATGTTCCAGCCCGGCAGCACTTCGCCGGACACTTCGGTTTCGATGCCGCGCGTGGTGGTACCGGCAATGGCCCGGTAGATTTCGCGCCCTTGGGGCGACTCGCCAACGTACTGCGGGGTGTTCTTCTGCTGCACTTCGAACAGTGCCAGGCTCGCATTCAGCGCACCGTCGTAGAACTCGCCCTTGATGCCCAGTTCGTAGTTGTCGCCTTGCAGCGGCTCCAGCGAGGTGTTGCTGGCAGTCTTGTAGTAGGTCTGCGGCTGGAAGATGTTGGTGTAGCTGGCGTACACCGAGAAGGTGTCGTTCAGGTCCAGCACCACACCGGCATACGGGGTGACCACGCCGGATTTTTTTGTGCGGTCGCGGCTGGTGCTGGCGCCGGTCAGTTCGTCGCTGCTGTCGTCTTTCTGATCCCACCAACTGACCCGGGTGCCGAGGATGATCGACAGCGGGTCATAGGGTTTGAGGCGCAGGGCCGTGTAGGTGCCCGACTGGCTCAGGCGGGTCAGGCTTTCTTCGGTCTTGGACAGGTGCGGCTTGCCGCCCGGGTTGCCATCCCACTGGTTGATATCGTCGACCGCCGGGTTGGCACGTTGATAGGTCGGGTAGTTGAGGTGGGTGTAGGCGATGTTGGCACCCACCACCAGTTCATGCTCGCGCCCACCCAGCTCGAACGGGCCGCTGGCGTACAGGTCGGCGTTGTCCTGGGTCTGGTAGCTGTCCAGGCGGTTGATGTACATCGACACGCCGGCGCCGGTCTGCGGGTCGGGCGCCCCGGCACTGGCCGAACCGGTCACGCCGCGGCGGTAGGCGTACTGGTGGCTGTAGGACGCCTTGAGGCTCCAGTCGTTGGCGAGTTTCTGCTCCAGCACGCTGGTGAAGTTGTACTGGGTGTTGTCCAGGTAGCTCCAGCGGGCTCCGGGGTTGAACGAGCGGGAAAAGTTCGTCGCGCTGCCATTGTTGTTGAACAGCGGAATGTGCCCGAAGCTGACCCCGTCGGAGTTGTTGTTCTGGTAGTCCAGGCTCACGCGCAGCAGGGTGCTTTCGCTCAGGTCGAAATCCAGTGCGCCGTAGATCACGCGCTTGTCGGTCTTGTACCAGTCGACGAACGAGTTGGCGGTTTCATAGGCGCTGACCAGGCGGCCGCGCACCGCACCCGAGTCGGTCAGCGGGCCGGCGACGTCGAATTCGCCCCGGTAGCGGTCCCAGGCCCCGGCTTCTCCCGAGACGTAGCCCTGGAAGTCGGCCGTGGGCCGCTTGCGCACCAGGTTCAGGGTGGCCGAGGGCGAGCCCGCACCGCTGAGCAGGCCGGTGGCACCGCGCACCACTTCGACACGGTCGTAGATCGCCATGTCCGACAGGGTGCTGGTGAATTGCTGCGACTCGTTGGCCACCTGGGTCGGGATGCCGTCGTACTGTATGTTCTGGATCTGGAAACCGCGCGAGTAGAAGGTATAGCGGTCGCTGTCGCGGTGGTTGCTCGACAGGCCGGGGGTGAACTTGACCACATCGTCGAGCGAGGCAAGCTTGTGGTCGTCCAGTACCTGGCGCGGGATCACGGTGACCGACTGCGGGGTTTGGCGCAATGACAGGCCGAGCTTGGTGGCGGTGCGGGTCTGGCCGGTGGTGTAGGCGCCGGTGTTCTCGGTGGTCTCGCCCAGGCCTGCGCCGTTGATGCTGGTGGCGCCCAGTTCCACGGCGTTGCCGGTGGGGGCGGTGATCAGCTGGTAGCGGTTTTCGCCAGTGCGCACCACGCTCAGGCCCGTGCCGGCAAGCATGCCGTGCAGGGCCTGCTCAGGGGTACTTGCGCCGGTCACGGGCCGGCTCTGTTTGCCGGCGGTCAGGGCGGCGTCGCTGGCCAGGTAGATACCGGCCTGGCTTGCCAGCTGGTTCAACTGGCTGGCCAGGGGGCCGGCGGGGATGTCCAGTGGCGCGGCGGTGGCGGCGCCGCTGGCGAGTGCAATGAGCAGGGCCAGGGGGCGTTTCAACAGGGCAGGGGCAGAGGCGAGTGGCATGCAGAATCCTTCGGGCGCGCAGGGGTGAAAGGGTGTTCTCCTCTAATTCGAATGAGCTGCAAAAACCGGAAGCACCTGACGCTTTTTATTTTTCGGCAGGCTCCAGGGTCACCCACCAGTCGAAGCGTCGCGACACTCGCACCGGCAAGGCGCTTTCGAGCATGGCAAGCACCTGGTCGGTATCGTTGAGCGGGTAGGTGCCCATGACCCTTAACGATGCGATCAGCGGGTTCACCGCCAGGTGCCCGCGTCGATGGTCGGCCAGCTCTGCAATGAAATCCCCCAGTGGCATGTCCTGCGCCACCAGCAGGCCTTGGCTCCAGGCCTGGCGTTGGGCGCAGGCCGGCGTGGTGGCGGCCATGGTGCTGGCATCGAAGCCCAGGCCCTGCCCCGCATTGGCCACCCGCTGTATTGCGCTGGCGGCACAGGTGGCGCGTACCGCGCCGTCGTACACGTTGAGCAGGGTGCGGGCGCCCTGCTGGCGCACACTGAAGCGCGTACCCAGGGGCACCAGGCTGCCGGCCCGGGTCTGCACCTGGAAGGGCCGCGCCTCAGCGGCGGTCTCGATCAGCACTTCACCGCTGTACAGGGTCAGCAGCCGGCGCTGCCCGTCCAGTTGTACATCCAGGGCGGTGGCGCTGTTGAGCCACAGGAGGGTGCCGTCGGCCAGCACCTGGCGACGTACCTCGCCCACTGCGGTGGTGGTGCCGGCAGTGAGCGCTTGCAGGTCGTCCACCCAGTGGCGTTGCCAGCCCAGCCAGCCCAGCGTTGCCCCACCGCTGAGCACGCACAGGCTGCTTAGCACCTGGCGGCGGGAGCGTTGCGTACGCCGCAGGCTGGCGAGCGTCTGATGCGCCGCCCCGGCTTGCGGTTGCAGGCTGTCGAAGCGCTGGCTGATGCGCTCCACGTAGGTCCAGGCGATACGGTGCTGTTCCTGTTGTTCCAGCCACTGTTGCCACTGGCCCCGCAAGGCCGCATCGGCTGGCGCGGCGCGCAGGCGTGCGAACCAGTCGGCGGCCTGCTCCAGGGTGGCAGAGTCCAGGGCCGCGCTCACAGCAAGGCCCCGTCCAGCTCCACTTCCAGCAGCAGGCACTGGAGCATGGCCTGGGCCATGTACTTGGTGACCGTGCGTTCGCTTACACCCAGCTGCGTGGCGATCTGGCGATAGTTCAGGCCCTGCAGTTGGGCCAGGCAAAAGGCTTCGGCCACAGGTGCCGGCAAGCGTTCGAGCATGGCCTGCAATTGGCCCAGGGTCTCCAGGATCAACGCCTGGTGCTCTTCGGAGGGGGCGATGCGTTGCGGCTGGTTGGCCAGCGTCTGCTGCCATGCACGCTCGACCTGCTTGCGGCGCTGGAAATCCACATACAGGTGTTTGGACACCGTACTCAGGTAGGCCCGCGCATGCCCGTCGCTACTGAACTCGCGCGGTTGCGCGAGCAGGCGCAGGAATACGTCGTGGGCCAGCTCTGCGGCATCGTGCACGTTGCCCAGACGCCGCGCCAGCCACTGCTGGATCCAGCCGTGATTGTCGCTGTAGAGGCTGGCCACGTTGGTACGGTAGCCGCAAGGAGGGGAGGTCATCGTGTGGCGCCCGTACCGAATGAGAATAGTTATCAAGTATATTCAGCCGGCGGGCATTGAGCAATCAGCGCAAGCAAGGGGCTGGCTTGCGCTGATGGGGGTCAGATACGTGCGAGTGCCTGGGCCAGGTCTGCGCGCAGGTCATCGAGGTCTTCCACGCCTACCGACAGGCGCACCAGGGCGTCGCCAATGCCCAGTTGCGCGCGCGTCTGCTCGGGGATGGTGGCATGGGTCATGATCGCCGGGTGCTCGATCAGGCTTTCCACACCGCCCAGGCTTTCGGCCAGGGCAAAGATCTGTACCTGTTCCAGGAAGCGTCGGGCACCGGCCAGGTCGGTAGCCAGGTCGAGCGAGATCATCCCGCCAAAACCGTGCATCTGCTGGCGCGCCAGGGCGTGCTGCGGGTGCGAAGGCAAGCCGGGATAGTACACACGCGCCACCTGCGGTTGCTGTTCGAGCCACTGCGCCAGTGCCAGGGCATTGCTGCAGTGGCGCTCCATGCGCAGGGCCAGGGTCTTGACCCCGCGCAAGGTGAGGAAGGCATCGAACGGGCCGGCGATGGCGCCCACCGCGTTCTGTATGAAGCCCAGGCGCTCGGCCAGCTCGGCGTTGTCACCCACCACGGCAATGCCGCCGATCACGTCCGAATGCCCGTTGAGGTACTTGGTGCTCGAGTGCACCACGATGTCGAAACCCAGTTCCAGCGGGCGCTGGATCCATGGGCTGGCAAAGGTGTTGTCGGCCACGCAGAGGATGCCGCGTGCGCGGCAGAGGCGTGCGATGGCCGCCAGGTCGCTCAGGCGCAGCAGCGGGTTGCTCGGGGTTTCGATGCACACCATGCGCGTGTCGTCCTGCAACGCTGCCTCGAACGCGGCAAGGTCGGACAGGTCGACGAAGCTGAAGCGGTGCCCGGCGCTGCGCCGACGCACCCGTTCGAACAGGCGGAAGGTGCCGCCGTACAGGTCATTGCCCGAAACGATGTGGGAGCCGGCATCCAGCAGTTCGAGCACCGCCGAGATCGCCGCCAGCCCGGAGGCGAAGGCGAACGCCTGGGTGCCGCCCTCCAGATCGGCCACGCAGCGCTCCAGTGCCCAGCGCGTGGGGTTGTGCGAGCGCCCGTAGTCCAGGCCCTTGTGCACGCCGGGGCTCTGCTGGATGTAGGTGGAGTTGGCATAGATCGGCGGCATCAGCGCGCCGGTGGATGGGTCGGGCGATTGCCCTGCATGGATCACGCGGGTGGCGAAGGCGGTCTTGTCGTGCTGGGTCATGGGAGTGCTCTGCGCAAGTGGTTAAGCATATCGACACGGGTGATCAGGCCGTGAAAGCCCGTGGCGTCGGCAATGATCGCCACCAGGCCTCGGTCCAGTTCGGCCTGCAGCGCCGCCAGGCTGGCAGACGGCGGCAGGGTTTCCAGCTGGTCGGTCATGGCGCTGGCTACGCTCAGGGAGAAGTGCGACGGGTCTTCATGCATGCCCAGCAGGATGTCGGATTCATCGATCACGCCCACCAGGCGCTGGCCGTCGACCAGCACCGGCAATTGCGACACGTCGGCCAGGCGCATGCGCTGGAAGGCAGTGAGCAGGGTGTCGTCGGGGCGCACGCTGATCACCCGGCCATCCTCGAAGCGCCGCGCGATGAGGTCGCGCAGGTCGCCGTAGCGGGTGCGCTGCAGCAGGCCCTGGTCGGTCATCCACTGGTCGTTGTAGACCTTGGACAGGTAGCGCGTGCCGGTGTCGCACACAAAGCTGACCACCCGCTTGGGTTCGGTCTGCTCGCGGCAGTAGCGCAGCGCGGCGGCCAGCAGGGTGCCGGTGGAGGAGCCGCCCGGAATGCCTTCGGCGCGCAGCAGCTGACGCGCATGCTCGAAGCTTTCTTCGTCGCTGATCGAGTAGGCCTGGCGCACGCTGGAGAGGTCGGCGATCGAGGGCACGAAGTCCTCGCCGATGCCTTCTACCGCCCACGCCCCAGGCGTGATCAGGGTGCCGCTGCGGCTGTACTCGGCCATCACCGAGCCCACCGGGTCGGCCAGCACCATGGCCAGGCCCGGCTGCACGCGCTTGAAGAAACGGGTCAGCCCGGTAAGGGTGCCGGCCGAGCCCACGCCGACCACGATGGCGTCCACATCGTGCTGGGTCTGCGCCCAGATTTCCGGGGCGGTGCTGGTCTCGTGGGCCAGCGGGTTGGCGGGGTTGTTGAACTGGTCGGCGAAGAACGCATCGGGGATGTCCGCCGCCAGCCGTGCGGCCACGTCCTGGTAATAGTCGGGGTGGCCCTTGCCGACGTCGGAGCGGGTGATGTGCACCTCGGCGCCCATGGCCTTGAGGTGCAGCACCTTCTCGGTGGACATCTTGTCGGGCACCACCAGCACCACCCGGTAGCCCTTGGCCCGCCCGACCAGCGCCAGGCCCAGGCCGGTGTTGCCGGCGGTGGCCTCGACGATGGTGCCGCCGGGGCGCAGGCGCCCGTCGCGCTCGGCGGCATCGATCATGGCCAGGCCGATGCGGTCCTTGATCGAGCCGCCGGGGTTCTGTGATTCGAGTTTGAGGAACAGTGTGCAGGGGCCGGTATCGAAGCGGCTCACCTGCACCATCGGGGTGTTGCCGATCAGGGCAAGTACGGCGGGGTTCGAGGCGTTGGGCATGACGTCATCTCGCTTCGGGGTCGTTTGACCTTAGGCGCAGATCAGGGGCCTCGCAACCCTGGCCGGCCAGCCGGTTGCGCCTCCAGGCGCAGCGCTGTCGATGTCTTTACATGAGCAGAACTTGATTTGATGTGAAATTAAATGAGTTTGTCTCATTCTGCGGGCCTGCCGACAATGGCTGCCATCACCCCCTAAGGAGAGCATTGTCATGGCATTGGCCCACTCACTCGGATTCCCCCGTATCGGTCGCGACCGCGAACTGAAAAAGGCGCAGGAAGCGTTCTGGAAAGGCGAGCTGGACGAGGCGGGCCTGCGTGCTGTGGGCAGCGAACTGCGCAAGGCCCACTGGGCCCTGCAGCGCCAGGCCGGCATCCAGTTGCTGCCGGTGGGCGATTTTGCCTGGTACGACCAGGTACTGACCCATTCGCTGATGTTCGGCGTGGTGCCCGAGCGCTTTCGCCCGCAGCACGGCAAGGCCACCCTGCAGACACTGTTCGGCATGGCGCGTGGCGTCAGCGACAGCTGCTGTGGCGGTGCGCATGCCCAGGAGATGACCAAGTGGTTCGACACCAACTACCACTACCTGGTGCCTGAATTCAGCGCCGACCAGCAGTTCAGCCTGGGCTGGGAACAATTGTTCGAGGAAGTGGCCGAGGCCAGGGCCCTGGGCCACGACGTCAAGCCGGTGGTGATCGGCCCGCTGACCTATTTGTGGCTGGGCAAGACCAAGGGCGGCGACTTCGACAAGCTCGAGCTGCTCGAGCGCCTGCTGCCGCTGTACGGCGAGATTTTCCAGCGCCTGGCGGCACAGGGTGTGGAGTGGGTGCAGATCGACGAGCCGATCCTGGCGCTGGACCTGCCGCAGGCGTGGAAGAACGCCTTCGAGCGTGCCTACAACCTGATCCAGCGCGACCCGCTGAAAAAGCTGGTTGCCACCTACTTCGGTGGCCTGGAGGAGAACCTGGGGCTGGCGGCCAACCTGCCGGTCGACGGATTGCACATCGACCTGGTGCGCGCCCCCGAGCAGTACCCGACCATTCTCGACCGCCTGCCGGCCTACAAGGTGCTGTCGCTGGGTGTGGTCAACGGCCGCAACGTGTGGCGCTGCGACCTGGACAAGGCCCTGGCCGTGCTGCAGCACGCCCATGAACGCCTGGGCGAGCGCCTGTGGGTGGCGCCGTCGTGCTCGCTGCTGCACAGCCCGGTAGACCTGGGCCGTGAAGACGCCCTCGATGCCGAGCTCAAGAGCTGGCTGGCCTTTGCCGTGCAGAAGTGCGAGGAAGTCGCGATCCTGGCCCATGCCCTCGACCAGCCCGAGGCGGCCCCGGTGGTGCAGGCCCTGGCCCGCAGCCGTGCAGTGCAGGCCAGCCGCGCTGCCTCCACGCGCATCCACAAGCCGGCGGTGCAGGCCCGTGTGGCCGCCATCAGCGAGAAGGACAGCCAGCGCCACTCGCCCTTTGCCACGCGAATCGCCCGCCAGCGTGCCCGCCTGAACCTGCCGCTGTTGCCGACCACCACTATCGGTTCGTTCCCGCAGACCGGTTCGATTCGCCTGGCACGCCAGTCGTTCAGGCAGGGCAAGCTGAGCGAGGGCCAATACGTGGAGGCGATGCACAGCGAGATTCGCCACGCCGTGCAGGTGCAGGAGCGCCTGGGCCTGGACGTGCTGGTGCACGGTGAAGCCGAGCGCAACGACATGGTCGAGTACTTTGCCGAGCAGCTCGATGGGTACGTGTTCACCCGCTTCGGCTGGGTGCAGAGCTACGGTTCGCGCTGTGTGAAACCGGCGGTGATCTTCGGCGACCTGAGTCGACCGCATGCCATGACGGTGGAGTGGATCCGCTACGCACAGGGCCTGACCGACAAGGTGATGAAGGGCATGCTGACAGGGCCGGTGACCCTGCTGATGTGGTCGTTCCCGCGTGAAGATGTGTCGCGCGAGGTGCAGGCGCGGCAACTGGCGCTGGCCATCCGCGATGAAGTGGTGGACCTGGAGGCGGCCGGCATCAAGATCGTGCAGATCGACGAGGCGGCGTTTCGCGAGGGCCTGCCGCTGCGCCGGGCGCAGTGGCAGCAGTACCTTGACTGGGCTACCGAAGTGTTTCGCCTGTGCGCCTCGGGCGTGCGTGACGAAACCCAGATCCACACCCACATGTGCTACAGCGAGTTCAACGATGTGATCGAATCGATTGCCGCCATGGATGCCGACGTGATCACCCTCGAAACCTCGCGTTCGGACATGGAACTGCTGGAGGCATTCGAAGCCTTCCACTACCCGAACGAGATCGGCCCGGGGGTTTACGACATTCACTCGCCCCGGGTGCCGGAGGCTTCGGAAATGGCCGAGCTGCTGCGCAAGGCTGCCCGGCGCATTCCGGTCGAGCGCCTGTGGGTCAACCCGGACTGCGGCCTGAAGACCCGCGGCTGGCCGGAAACCGAGGCGGCGCTGGCGAACATGGTGAGTGCTGCCCGCTTGTTGCGCAACGAGCTGGGGTGATCGTTCGAGGCTTGTTGGCCGCCACCACGACCTGTTGGTGAACGAACAAGCCTGGCAACGCCGATCCTGCAGGCCATGGCCTGCAGGATCGGCGTTGTATCAGCGTGTGCCCGCTACCGCACGGGCACGTGCCGCGTGCAGCTTCTTGTAGCTGTCGATCAGGCGCAGGTGACGGTCCAGACCTTCGAGCTTCATGCTGGTGGGGGTCAGGCCGTAGAAACGCACGCTGCCATCCACCGAGCCCAGTACGGCATCCATGCGCTCGTCCCCGAACATGCGCCGGAAGTTGACGGCGTAGTCTTCAAGCGCCATCTCGTCGTCCAGCACCACTTCCAGCACCACGTTCAACGCCTGGTAGAACAACCCGCGCTCGACGGTGTTGTCGTTGTACTGCAGGAAGGTCTCCACCAGCTCCTTGGCCTCCTCGAAACGCTCCAGCGCCAGGTGAATCAGCAGCTTGAGCTCCAGGATGGTCAACTGACCCCACACCGTGTTGTCGTCGAACTCGATGCCGATCAGTGTGGTGATGTCGGTGTAGTCGTCCAGTTCGCTGTCTTCGAGTCGCTCGACCAGCGCTTGCAGGGCGTCATCGTCCAGGCGGTGCAGGTTGAGGATGTCGGCACGGAACAGCAGCGCCTTGTTGGTGTTGTCCCACACCAGGTCGTCGACCGGGTAGATCTCCGAGTAGCCTGGTACCAGGATGCGGCAGGCGGTGGCACCCAGGTGCTCGTACACCGCCATGTACACTTCCTTGTCCATGCCTTCGAGGATGCCGAACAGGGTGGCAGCTTCTTCGGCGTTGGAGTTTTCACCCTGGCCGGAGAAGTCCCACTCGACGAACTCGAAGTCGGCCCTGGCACTGAAGAAGCGCCACGACACCACGCCGCTGGAGTCGATGAAGTGCTCGACGAAGTTGTTCGGCTCGGTCACCGCCTGGCTTTCGAAGGTCGGCTGCGGCAGGTCATTCAGACCCTCGAAGCTGCGCCCTTGCAGCAGCTCGGTGAGGCTGCGCTCCAGCGCCACTTCAAGGCTTGGGTGCGCGCCGAACGAGGCGAACACGCCGCCGGTGCGCGGGTTCATCAGGGTCACGCACATCACCGGGAACTCACCGCCCAGCGACGCATCCTTGACCAGCACCGGGAAGCCCTGGGCCTCCAGGCCCTGGATGCCGGCGAGGATGCCGGGGTACTTGGCGATGACGTCCTGCGGCACGTCGGGCAGGGCCAGCTCGCCTTCGAGGATCTCGCGCTTGACCGCGCGCTCGAAGATCTCCGACAGGCATTGCACCTGCGCCTCGGCCAGCGTGTTGCCGGCGCTCATGCCGTTGCTCAGGTACAGGTTTTCGATCAGGTTGGACGGGAAGTACACCACCTCGCCATCGGACTGGCGCACGAAGGGCAGGGCGCAGATGCCACGCTCGGTGTTGCCCGAGTTGGTGTCGTACAGGTGCGAGCCACGCAGTTCGCCGTCGGGGTTGTAGATGTCGCGGCAGTGGGCGTCGAGGATCTCGGCCGGCAGCGCGTCCTTGCGGCCCGGCTTGAACCAGCGCTCGTCGGGGTAGTGCACGAAGTCGGCGTTGGCGATGTCCTCGCCCCAGAACTGGTCGTTGTAGAAGAAGTTGCAGTTCAGGCGTTCGATGAACTCGCCCAGTGCCGAGGCCAGTGCGCCTTCCTTGGTTGCGCCCTTGCCGTTGGTGAAGCACATGGGCGAATGCGCATCGCGGATGTGCAGCGACCAGACGTTGGGCACGATGTTGCGCCACGAGGCGATCTCTATCTTCATCCCCAGCCTGGCGAGGATGCCCGACATGTTGGCGATGGTCTGTTCCAGCGGCAGGTCCTTGCCGGCGATCACGGTACGCGTCTGCGCCTGGGCGTCCAGCATCAGCAGGGCCTGGGCGTCGGCATCGAGGTTGTCGACTTCCTCGATCACGAACTCGGGACCGGTCTGCACCACCTTCTTCACGGTGCAGCGGTCGATGGAACGCAGGATGCCCTGGCGGTCCTTGGCCGAGATGTCGGCCGGCAGCTCGACCTGGATCTTGAAGATCTGGTTGTAGCGGTTTTCCGGGTCGACGATGTTGTTCTGCGACAGGCGAATGTTGTCGGTGGGGATGTTGCGCGTTTCGCAGTACAGCTTGACGAAGTAGGCCGCGCACAGGGCCGAGGAGGCCAGGAAATAGTCGAACGGGCCGGGTGCCGAACCATCGCCCTTGTAGCGGATGGGTTGGTCGGCCACCACCGTGAAGTCATCGAACTTGGCTTCAAGTCGAAGGTTGTCGAGAAAATTGACCTTGATTTCCATGCGGGAATACCGTGCTGAAAGTGCGAAACGAATTGGCCGCCATTATCCGGCTTTTTGCCCGGAAGTCTTGGCATGTCACCCGAAGGCGTGACCGACACCGGTAAAAACAAAACCCCCTGAGGCGTAAACGCTCAAGGGGTTTGGTGTGCGTCGGGCGTCGTGGCGACCCGGCTCGGGGCTTAGACGTTGAAGCGGAAGTGCATCACGTCGCCATCCTTGACGATGTAGTCCTTGCCTTCCAGACGCCATTTGCCGGCTTCCTTCGCGCCGCTTTCACCGTTGTACTGGATGAAGTCGTCGTAGGCGACCACTTCGGCACGGATGAAGCCCTTTTCGAAGTCGGTGTGGATCACGCCGGCCGCCTGAGGCGCGGTGGCGCCCACGCGAACGGTCCAGGCCCGCACTTCCTGCACGCCGGCCGTGAAGTAGGTCTGCAGGTTGAGCAGCGAGTAACCGGCACGGATCACGCGGTTCAGGCCTGGCTCTTCGAGGCCCAGGGCTTCGAGGAACATGTCTTTCTCTTCACCGTCTTCCAGCTCGGCGATCTCGGCTTCGATCTTGTTGCAGACCGGTACCACGATCGCGCCCTCTTCCTCGGCAATGGCCTTGACCACGTCCAGGTGCGGGTTGTCTTCGAAGCCGTCTTCGGCAACGTTGGCGATGTACATCACCGGCTTGCTGGTCAGCAGGTGGAAACCGCGTACCAGCGCCTTCTCGTCGTCGGCCATGGTCTTCATCAGGCTGCGCGCCGGCTTGCCTTCGGTGAAGTGCGCAATCAACTTCTCGAGGATGGCCTTTTGTGCCAGGGCATCCTTGTCGCCGCCCTTGGCGTTGCGCGCGACCTTCTGCAGTTGCTTCTCGCAGCTGTCCAGGTCGGCGAAGATCAGTTCCAGGTCGATGATCTCGATGTCGCGCTTGGGGTCGACGCTGTTGGAGACGTGAATCACGTTCTCGTCTTCGAAGCAGCGGACCACGTGGGCGATGGCATCGGTTTCACGGATGTTGGCCAGGAACTTGTTGCCCAGGCCTTCACCCTTGGACGCACCTGCCACCAGGCCGGCGATGTCGACGAACTCCATGGTGGTCGGCAGCACGCGGTTGGGCTTGACGATCGCAGCTAGGGCATCCAGACGTGGGTCGGGCATCGGCACGATGCCGCTGTTCGGCTCGATGGTGCAGAAGGGGAAGTTTTCTGCCGCGATGCCGGATTTGGTCAAGGCGTTGAACAGGGTGGACTTGCCGACGTTGGGCAGGCCGACGATGCCGCAATTGAAACCCATGGTGAATCCCTCTTCGTGGAGTCAGGCCTTTTGGCTGTGCAGCTCTCTCATCGCACGCGTCCAATCGCCGGCGAGGATGTCCGGCAGCACGCCGAGGGCAAAATCGATACTGGCATCGAGTTTTTCCTGCTCGGCGCGGGGCGCCTTGCCAAGGACAAAACCGGACACCTTGGTGCTGTCACCCGGGTGGCCGATGCCAAGCCGCAGACGGTGAAAGTCTTTGTTGTTGCCCAGCTGCGCGATGATGTCGCGCAGGCCGTTGTGCCCGCCATGGCCGCCGCCTTTCTTGAGCTTGGCGACGCCGGGGGGCAGGTCGAGTTCGTCGTGGGCCACCAGGATGGCATCTGGCGGGATGCGGAAGAAGTTCGCCAGTGCAGCAACGGCCTGGCCGCTGCGGTTCATGTAGGTGGTGGGGATCAGCAGACGAACGTCCTGGCCCTGATGGCTGAATTTAGCCGTCAGGCCGAAATACTTGCGGTCAGCGGTCAGGTTGACGCGCTGGGCGCTGGCAATGCGTTCCACGAAAAGAGCCCCTGCGTTATGCCGGGTCTGTTCGTATTCGGGGCCGGGATTTCCCAGGCCGACGATCAGTTGGATGGCGGTCACGTCAGGGGCTCTTCCTTGGAGTTGTGGGTTGCAGCGCGGGGCTGCAACCCGGTCAACGCCGGCGTGTCGAGTGGATTACTCGGCAGCGCCTTCTGCTTCAGGCGCAACACGCGGAGCGTGAACGTTTGCAACAGCCTTGTCATCACCGTGGGCCAGAGCGACGAACTCTACGCCTTTCGGAGCTTTGAGGTCCGACAGGTGGATGATGGTGCCGATTTCGGCCTTGGCCAGGTCGACTTCGATGAACTCAGGCAGGTCTTTGGCTTCGCAGGAAACTTCGATCTCCGACACTACGTGGGAGATTTCGCCGCCTTTCTTGACCGGTGCTTCTTCGTTGACGAAGTGCACAGGAACGATAGCGGTCAGTTTCTGGCCAGCAACAACGCGCACGAAGTCGGCGTGCATGATGAACTGCTTGGCTGGGTGACGCTGCAGGGCCTTGACGATGACGTTCTGCTTGGTGCCGTCAACGTTCAGTTCGATCACGTGGCTGAAGGCAGCTTCGTTTTCGAACAGCTTGGCGATTTCCTTGGCCACGATGGTCAGGGATTGCGCTTCTTTGTCACCACCGTAGACAACGGCAGGGATCTGGGCGGCGAGACGACGCAGGCGGCGGCTCGCACCTTTCCCCAGGTCGGTACGCGCTTGGGCGTTCAGAGTGAAATCAGTCATGTTGTTTCTCCAAAATAGCCAGACCCCGGCGGCGTTTGCGACCAGCGCCAAACCGGGGAGGGCAAAAAAGCCCCGCCCCAACAACCAGTGCTGGGGCGGGGCGCTTTACGTCAACGTGATCTCGCGAGGGCCAGGCCCTCAGCGGAACATCGCGCTGATCGATTCTTCGTTGCTGATGCGGCGAACCGCTTCGGCCACGACCGGTGCGATATCCAGTTGACGGATACGGTCACAGGCTTGTGCTGCAGCGGACAGCGGGATGGTGTTGGTCACCACCAGTGCGTCCAGCACGGAGTTTTCGATATTCTCGATCGCACGACCCGACAGGACAGGGTGCGTGCAGTAGGCGTAAACCTTTGCCGCGCCGTGTTCTTTCAGGGCCTTGGCCGCGTGGCACAGGGTGCCGGCGGTGTCGACCATGTCGTCGACGAGAATACACGTACGTCCTTCGACGTCGCCGATGATGTGCATCACTTCGGAGTGATTGGCCTTCTCGCGGCGTTTGTCGATGATACCCAGATCGACGCCCAGGGACTTGGCAACAGCACGTGCACGCACGACGCCGCCGATGTCCGGGGACACGATCATGAGGTTCTCGAAACGCTGGTCTTCGATGTCATCCACCAGAACGGGGGAGCCGTAGATGTTATCTACCGGAATATCGAAGAAACCCTGGATCTGGTCAGCGTGCAGGTCGACGGTGAGAACACGGTCGATCCCGACGACGGTGAGCATGTCGGCAACCACTTTGGCGCTGATAGCTACACGCGCCGAACGCGGACGGCGATCCTGGCGGGCATATCCGAAGTAAGGAATCACGGCAGTGATTCGAGACGCTGAGGAGCGGCGGAAGGCATCGGCCATCACTACCAGTTCCATCAGGTTATCGTTGGTTGGCGCGCAAGTCGGCTGAATAATGAAAACGTCTTTACCACGAACATTTTCATTGATCTCAGTGCTGATTTCGCCGTCGGAGAACTTACCGACAGAGACGTCACCGAGAGGGATATGCAGCTGACGTACGACACGCCGAGCCAGATCGGGGTTAGCGTTCCCCGTAAAGACCATCATCTTGGACACGCGCAGTACCTGAAGGCTGAGGGTATACCTGGATGAGTATAGGAAAATGGCAGGGGCGGCTGGATTCGAACCAACGCATGGCAGGATCAAAACCTGCTGCCTTACCGCTTGGCGACGCCCCTGTATCTGTTGCTGCGAGTACCTGATACTCGATTCCTAGAGCAGACCTTGCAGCGTGCGATGCAACATTGAGATGTTGCTTCCTTTAGCCACAAACCCTGTTTGGGTCTCTGTAAGAAGGGCCAAAACTTTATCAGCTTCAGCTTTGCTTGGGAAGGCCCCAAACACACAACTTCCAGTTCCGGTTAGCCTAGCATCCGTGAACTTACCTAGTAAATTCAGTGAGTTACGTACTTCCGGGTAACTCTGCTCTACTACCGGTTGGCAGTCATTACGACTGTTTCCCTTGGGAACGGGGCGCATCTTAATGGGCGGTGAATTACGTGTCAACAACGGATGCGAAAAAATTTCTGCTGTACTTACAAATACTTGCGGTACCAGCACGACGTACCAGGGTTCCTCGGGGTCGACGGGGGTGAGCTTCTCGCCCACGCCTTCGGCAAACGCCGCGTGCCCGCGCACGAAAACCGGCACGTCGGCGCCCAGTGTCAGGCCCAGCTCGGCCAGCTGGTCTTCGCTGCAGCCAAGCTGCCAGAGGTGGTTGAGACCGAGCAGGGTGGTGGCGGCATCCGAACTGCCACCGCCGATGCCTCCGCCCATGGGCAGTACCTTCTTCAGGTAGATGTCCACGCCCAGGGGGCAGCCGGTCAGTTGCTGCAGCTTGCGCGCCGCGCGCACGATCAGGTTGCTCTCGTGGGGCACATCCTTGAGGTCGCTGTGCAGGATGACCTGGCCGTCGTCGCGCAGGTCGAAACTCAGTTCGTCGGCATGGTCCAGAAACTGGAACAGCGTCTGCAGCTCGTGGTAGCCGTCGTCGCGGCGGCCGAGAATGTGCAGCATCAGGTTGAGCTTGGCCGGGGCCGGCAGGGTCAATCGGCTCATCATCAATGCCCCAGCTGGCGCGGTTGCCATTCCTTGACCACCACGGTCACGTCGAGGTCCTGACCGTGCAGCTTGAGGCGTTCGGGCAGCCAGTAGCCGTTCTGTTCGGTGTAGCTCAGGTACTCGACGCTCCAGCCGTCCTGCTTGAGGCTGGCCAGGCGGCTGTCGCCGTCCAGGGTCAGCTGGCTCTTGCTGTCGGGGGCGGGCAGGCCGCGTACCCACCACACCAGGTGCGACACCGGCAGTTCCCAGCCCAGTTGCTCGGCCAGCAGGCTTTCCGGGCTTTGTGCCTCGAAACGGCCCTGGTTGGCCACTTCCAGCACCACCTGGCCCGGACGGCCGGTGAGCCGTGCGGCGCCGCGACCCAGCGGGCCGGACAGGCGAATGTCGTAGTAGTCCTGGCGTTGCAGCCAGAAGAGGGTGCCACTGCCGGAGTCTTTCGGTGCGCGGATGCCCACCTTGCCGTTGATCTGCCAGCCGTCGAGGGTACTCAACTGCTGTTTGTGTTCACGCCACAGTTGCGCGTTGCCCTGGCCCTGCACGGCCTCGCGGGAGCCGAAGCTGGAACAGCCGGCAAGCACGGCGATCAGGCTGAAGGTGATGAAATGGCGCAGTAACATAAGCTTATAGAGTCTCGGATCCGGTCAGGCGCAAGACGGTCTTGCGCAGAATAGGGCTGTCGGGCTGGCCTTCGAAGGCCTTGGCCCAAACCTGGCGGGCTTCACGACGCTTGCCGTTGGCCCACAGCACTTCGCCCAGGTGCGCCGCGACCTCGTGGTCGGGGAAGCGCTCCAGGGCCTGGCGCAGCAGGCGCTCGGCCTCGTCCAGGTTGCCCATGCGGTAGTTGACCCAGCCCAGGCTGTCGAGCACGGCCGGGTCTTCGGGGTTGATCTGCAGGGCTTTCTCGATCAGGCCCTTGGCTTCGGCATAGCGGGTGGTACGGTCGGCCAGGGTGTAGCCCAGCGCATTGAGCGCCATGGCGTTTTCCGGTTCGCGCTGCAGGATGCTGCGCAGGTCCCTTTCCATCTGGGCCAGGTCGTCGCGCTTCTCGGCGAGCATGGCACGGCTGTACAGCAGGCTCAGGTCGTCCGGGTACTGCCGGATCGCTGCCTGCAACACCTGCATGGCCTGGGCGTCCTTGTCATTGTTGCCAAGGGTTTCGGCCTCGATCAGGTACAGCTGGATCGCGTAGTCCGGCTGCGCCTCGCGGGCTTCGGCAAGGCGCCGGCTGGCCTCGTCGGTGCGCCCGTTGGCAATCAGGATGTCGGCCTGGCGCAGTTGCGCGGGCAGGTAGTCGTTGCCAGGGCCGACCAGGGCGTACTCGGTCAGGGCCGCTTCGGAATCGTTGCGCTCTTCGAAGATGCGCCCCAGGTTCAGGTGCGCCGCATCCACGTGGCTGTCGCGCTCGATCAGTTCCTGCAGGTAACTGGTGGCTTCGTCGAGCGCCTTGGCCTCGATGCTCACCAGCGCCAGCGAATAGCGCAGTTCGTCGTCTTCGGGGTATTGCTGCAGCAGGTTGGCGAACTCGACCTTGGCGTCGTCGATGCGGTCCTGCTCCACCAGGGTGCGCGCGTAGGTCAGGCGCAGGCGCTTGTCGTCGGGGTTGCGGGCGATGGCCTTGCGCAGCAGCGGCAGGGCTTCGGGGCCACGGTCGAGCGATTGCAGCAGGCGCGCACGCAACAGGATCGGGGCAATTTCACCGTCCGCCGGCGGGTGGGCTTCGAGCAGCGCCAGGGCGGCCTCGGACTTGCCGTCCTGCTGCAGCAGCAGGGCTTTGCCGAACACCAGCTGGCTGTTGTCGGGGTACTTTACCAGCAGGCGGTCGAAACTTTTCTGCAGGCCGTCGCGGGTGTCCTGGTCGGTTTCGGCCGCCGACAGCGCGAGAAAGTCGAAATGCGTGTCGCCCTGACCCTGCAGCACCTTCTCCATGAACACCATCGAATCGTCATAGCGTCCGCTGCGCGCCAGCTGGATGGCGGCGGCGCGTTGTGCGTCGAGGTTCTCGGGGTCGTTCCTGGCCCATATCAGTGCGGTATCGAGGGCGGCCTGATCGGCGCCCAGGTACTCGGCAATGCGAAATGCCCGCTCGGAAATGCCCGCGTCCTGGGTCTTGATCGCCTGGGTGACGTAGTTGTCCAGGGCGATATCGAAGCGGTTGCGCTGCCCGGCGAGCTCGGCGGTCAACAGGCTGTACACCGTGTCCTGGGTGAACGAGCCGTACACCGTGGGCTTCTTGGCCTCGGCGACCGTGGCCGCATCGTCGGCAGGCGCCGTGGCGTCCCGGGCGCCCGGGGTCAGCGTCTGGCAACCCTGGAGCAAGGCAAAGGCGAGGAATAACGCGGAAGATCTATTCATAGGGAGGATTTGGGCGGCTTACCTGCGGTCGGATCATCATGACACAAGGATCATGGCAAACCCATCGTCGATGGGGCTTTTGGATACAGACTATAAGAGACAATAACGAGCGGTGGTTGTTCTCTATCCGGCGAAGTAGGACAATTATCGGCTTCTCGTCACAATCAGCGACCTTGAATGGCCTTTCTTGCCCTCGGTATCAACCATAAGACTGCCTCGGTAGACGTACGCGAGCGCGTGGCGTTTACGCCCGAGCAGCTGGTCGAAGCCTTGCAGCAGCTGTGTCGACTGACCGCCAGCCGCGAAGCTGCGATCCTTTCGACCTGCAATCGCAGCGAACTGTACATCGAACAGGATCACCTGGCGGCGGACAGCGTACTGCGCTGGCTGGCCGATTATCACAAGCTGAGCCTGGATGAACTGCGCGCCTGCGCCTATATCCATGAAGATGATGGCGCCGTGCGGCACATGATGCGGGTGGCCTCCGGGCTCGACTCGCTGGTGCTGGGCGAGCCGCAGATCCTCGGCCAGATGAAATCGGCCTATGCCGTGGCGCGCGAGGCCGGCACCATCGGGCCGCTGCTGGGGCGCCTGTTCCAGGCGACCTTCAGCGCCGCCAAGCAGGTGCGTACCGATACCGCCATCGGTGAAAACCCGGTGTCGGTGGCATTTGCCGCCGTGAGCCTGGCCAAGCAGATCTTCAGCGACCTGGGCCGCAGCCAGGCCCTGCTGATCGGTGCCGGCGAAACCATCACGCTGGTGGCGCGACACCTGCACGAGCAGGGCGTGCGCCGCATCGTGGTGGCCAACCGCACGCTGGAGCGCGCCAGCACCCTGGCCGAGCAGTTCGGTGCCCATGCGGTGCTGCTGTCGGACATCCCGCAGGAGCTGGTCAACAGCGATATCGTGATCAGTTCCACCGCCAGCCAGTTGCCGATCCTGGGCAAGGGCGCGGTCGAGAGTGCGCTCAAGCAGCGCCGTCACAAGCCGATCTTCATGGTCGACATCGCCGTGCCCCGCGACATCGAGGCGCAGGTGGGCGAGCTGGACGACGTGTACCTGTACACCGTCGACGACCTGCACGATGTGGTGGCCGAAAACCTCAAGAGCCGCCAGGGCGCCGCCCAGGCCGCCGAAGAGCTGGTCACCGTGGGCGCCGAGGACTTCATGCTGCGCCTGCGCGAGCTGGCTGCGGTGGATGTGCTCAAGGCCTACCGCCAGCAGAGCGAGCGCCTGCGCGACGAAGAGCTGCAAAAGGCCCAGCGCCTGCTGGCCAACGGCAGCAACGCCGAAGAGGTGCTGGCGCAGCTGGCCCGCGGCCTGACCAACAAATTGCTGCACGCGCCGAGCGTGCAACTGAAAAAGCTGTCTGCCGAAGGCCGCCTCGATGCGCTGGCCATGGCCCAGGAACTCTTTGCCCTCAACGAGGGCTCCACGGATAAAACCCCGCAATGAAAGCGTCGCTGCTGAATAAACTGGACACGCTCCAGGACCGTTTCGAGGAATTGACCGCCCTGCTGGGTGACGCCGAAGTGATTTCGGACCAGACGCGCTTCCGTGCCTACTCGCGCGAGTATGCCGAGGTCGAGCCCGTGGCACAGACCTACGCGCAGTGGCGCAAGGTGCAGGCTGACCTGGAGGGTGCCCAGGCCTTGCTCAAGGACAGCGACCCGGACCTGCGCGAAATGGCGGTCGAAGAAGTACGCGAGGCCAAGGAGCAACTGGCCGCTATCGAAGGGCAACTGCAACGCATGCTGCTGCCCAAGGACCCCAACGACGGGCGCAACGTGTTCCTCGAGATCCGTGCCGGCACGGGTGGCGACGAGGCGGCGATCTTCTCCGGCGATCTGTTTCGCATGTACTCGCGTTATGCCGAGCGTCGCGGCTGGCGCCTGGAAATCCTCTCCGAGAACGAGGGCGAGCACGGCGGCTACAAGGAAATCATCGCCCGCGTCGAGGGCGACAGCGTGTACGGCAAGCTCAAGTTCGAGTCTGGCGCACACCGCGTGCAGCGGGTGCCGGAAACCGAGTCCCAGGGCCGCATCCACACCTCCGCGTGCACCGTGGCGGTGCTGCCCGAGCCCGACGAGCAGGTGGCCATCGAGATCAACCCGGCCGACCTGCGGGTGGACACCTACCGCTCCTCCGGCGCGGGCGGCCAGCACGTGAACAAGACCGACTCGGCCATCCGCATCACCCACTTGCCCACCGGCATCGTGGTCGAATGCCAGGAAGAGCGCTCGCAGCACAAGAACCGCGCCCGTGCGATGTCCTGGCTGTCGGCCAGGCTCAACGACATGCAGACCAGTGCCGCGCAGAACGCGATCGCCAGCGAGCGCAAGCTGCTGGTGGGCTCGGGTGACCGCTCCGAGCGTATCCGTACCTACAACTATCCACAGGGCCGGGTGACCGATCACCGCATCAACCTGACCCTGTACTCGCTGGATGAAGTACTGGCGGGCGGCGTCGATGCGATCATCGAGCCGCTGCTGTCCGAATACCAGGCCGATCAACTGGCCGCACTGGGTGAGTAAATGACCATCATTGCCAGCCTGCTGCGCGGGGCGCAGCTACCCGACTCGCCCACCGCGCGCCTGGATATCGAGCTGCTGCTGGCTGCGGCCATCGGCAAATCGCGCAGCTACCTGCACACCTGGCCCGAGCGCATCGTCAGCAGCGAAGCGGCCGCGACCTTCGCCACCTACCTGCAGCGACGCAGCGAAGGCGAGCCGGTGGCCTATATCCTCGGCCAGCAGGGCTTCTGGAAGCTTGACCTGGAAGTGGCCCCGCACACGCTGATCCCGCGGCCGGACACCGAGCTGCTGGTGGAGGTCGCCCTTGAGCTGCTGCCGGCAACGCCATTGCAGGTGCTCGACCTGGGCACGGGCAGCGGCGCCATCGCCCTGGCCCTGGCCAGCGAGCGCGGCGGCTGGCAGGTGACGGCCGTCGACCGGGTGCCCGAAGCCGTGGCCCTGGCCGAGCGCAACCGCCAGCGTTTGCAGCTGGACAACGCCAAGGTGCTTGCCAGCCACTGGTTCGACGCCCTGCCAGGGCAGCGCTTTGCGCTGATCGTCAGCAATCCGCCCTACATCGCCGAGCAGGACCCGCACCTGGCGGCCGGCGACGTGCGCTTCGAGCCCAGCAGTGCGCTGGTGGCCGGCAGCGACGGGCTCGACGACCTGCGCCAGATCATCACACAGGCCCCGCAGCACCTGCTGCCCGCCGGCTGGCTGCTGCTGGAACATGGCTATGACCAGGCTGCAGCGGTGCGCGAACTGCTGGCGCGACACGGGTTCGAGCAGATCCAGAGCCGCACCGACCTTGGCGGCCATGAGCGCATCAGCCTCGGGCGCCTGGCATGCTGAACGACGAGGAGCTGTTGCGCTACAGCCGGCAGATCCTGTTGGCCCAGGTGGATATCGACGGGCAGTTGCGCCTCAAGGGCAGCCGGGCACTGATCGTCGGCCTGGGCGGCCTGGGTTCGCCGGTGGCGCTGTACCTGGCGGCGGCCGGTGTCGGCGAGCTGCACCTGGCCGACTTCGACACGGTCGACCTGACCAACCTGCAACGCCAGGTGATGCACGACACGGCCGCCGTGGGCCTGAGCAAGGTCGATTCGGCCATGGCCCGGCTGCAGGCGATCAACCCGCAGGTCGCCCTGGTTGCCCATCGCCAGGCCCTGGATGAAGACTCCCTGGCCCAGGCGGTGGGGGCGGTCGACCTGGTACTGGACTGCTGTGACAACTTTGCCACCCGCGAGGCGGTGAACGCTGCCTGCGTCGCGGCCGGCAAGCCGCTGGTCAGCGGTGCGGCCATTCGCCTGGAAGGCCAGCTGTCGGTGTTCGATCCGCGCAACCCGCTCAGCCCCTGCTACCACTGCCTGTACGGGCATGGCAGCGAAGCCGAGCTGACCTGCAGCGAAGCCGGTGTGCTCGGCCCGCTGGTAGGCCTGGTGGGCAGCCTGCAGGCGCTGGAGGCCTTGAAGCTGCTGGCCGGGTTTGGCGAGCCGCTGGTGGGTCGCCTGCTGCTTGTCGATGCCCTGGGAACGCGGTTTCGCGAGCTGCGGGTCAAGCGCGACCCGGCCTGCAGCGTGTGTGGCGCCGGCCATGCGTGAAGCGCCGGTCGGGGTGTTCGATTCGGGCGTGGGCGGGCTGTCGGTGCTGGCGGAAATCAGCCGCCTGCTGCCCGACGAGTCGCTGCTGTATGTGGCGGACTGCGGGCATATTCCCTATGGCGAGAAGTCGCCCGAGTTCATCCGCCAGCGCTGCCGCCTGGTAGCGGAGTTCTTTCAGCAACAGGGCGCCAAGGCCATGGTGCTGGCCTGTAACACCGCCACCGTGGCGGCGGTGGCCGATCTGCGCGAGCGCTACCCGCACTGGCCGCTGGTGGGCATGGAGCCGGCGGTAAAGCCGGCGGCAGCGGCCACCCGCAGTGGCGTGGTAGGGGTGCTGGCAACCACCGGCACCCTGCAGAGCGCCAAGTTCGCCGCGTTGCTGGATCGCTTTGCCAGCGACGTTCGTGTAGTTACCCAGCCGTGTCCGGGGCTGGTGGAACTGATCGAGGCGGGCGACCTGGACAGCCCCGCACTGCGCCAGTTGCTGCAGGGCTATGTCGAGCCGCTGCTGGCCGCCGGCTGCGACACCCTGATCCTGGGCTGCACCCATTACCCCTTCCTGAAACCGCTGCTGGCGCACATGGTGCCGCCGGCCGTGGCCATCATCGATACCGGCGCTGCCGTGGCCCGGCAACTCCAGCGTTTGCTGGGTGAACGGGACCTGCTGGCCCACGGCCCGGCGCAGCCTGCACAGTTCTGGACCAGCGGCAGTCCGGCACATTTGGTAAAGATTCTGCCGATGTTGTGGAATAAATCTGACAGTGTGCGAAGCTTCGACTTGTAAAAAAACTGTGAAAAATGCATTTTTTTCCTGAACTATCGTACTACTGCCGATTTCTATTCAATCGTCTGATGAGACACAAAACCACAACAGCATTTAGGAAAAGGGACGTTTCTCATGAAGAAACTGCTTTGCTTGGCTGCGATTGCAGCCGTTACCCTGGGGCACTCTTTCACCGCAAACGCCGCTGACGCCTCGTTTTCCGTAGGGCAGACCGGTGACTCGACCATGGTCTATCGCCTTGGGCTGCAGTCCAACTGGGACGCCAGCTGGTGGCAGACCAGCGTCGGCCGCGTGACCGGCTACTGGGACGGTGCCTACACCTACTGGGACGGCGACAAGACTTCTAGCAACCACAGCCTCTCGTTCGCGCCCGTGTTCGTCTACGAGTTCGCCGGTGAGTCGGTCAAACCCTACATCGAGGCGGGTATCGGTGTAGCGGCCTTCTCCAGCACCAAGCTTGAAACCAACAAGCTCGGCTCGTCGTTCCAGTTCGAAGACCGCATCGGGTTCGGCTTGCGCTTCGCGGGCGGACACGAGGTAGGCGTGCGCGCCATCCACTATTCGAACGCGGGCCTGCAAAGCCCCAACGATGGCGTGGAAAGCTATTCGCTGCACTACCGCATGCCGCTCTGACGGTCGGCCGGTACCCTGCACCACGAAAAAGGCCCTGACTTGCGTCAGGGCCTTTTTTCATTTTGGCAGCGGCCACAGCTCATTGACCGCCAGCGCCTGCAGGGTCAACTGCTGCGGGCGTTCGCCCAGGCGTTGCAGGATGGCGCTGGCAGCCGAACTGGCGTCCCACTCATCCGGGATGGCAGTGGGTGTGTTCATGGCCTGTGCAGGTGTCTGAGGGGCCACGATGGTCAGGTCGATGCCGTGTGCGACCAGCAGGGGGCGGGCGTCTTCGAACAGTGACGCGATGCTGTTGGCAGGGCGCCGCGGCTGGCCGGGCTCGCCCAGCTGCAGGGCAGAGTACGCACTGAGAATCCCCACCACCTGCGGGGCGCGCCCCTTGTCCAGAAGGGGGAGCGCGCCATCGAGGCAGTGCGAGGCGGCGGCCAGGTTGCTTCGCACCACGTCCTGCAGCAGTGTCTGGGTAATCGGCAACGGCAGGTAGTCGCAGGTGCCGGCGTTGACGATCAGGCCGTCGATGGCCTGCCATTGCTCGGTCAGGGTGGCGCAGGCGCGCCTGGCCTGCGGCAACTGGTGCAGGTCGCCGGCAAGCACAAGGACCCTACCGGGATAGTCGGTCTCAAGGGGGTGTGCATCGTCGCGATTGCGAACACTGAGCGCCACCTTGCAGCCCTGTTCAAGCAGCGCCTCTGCCAAGGCATGCCCAAGTCCGTTGCTGGCACCGGTAATCCAGATGCGCCGAGGTCGATCACTGCTCAAGATCCTTTCCTCAATCGTTGCGTTTAGGTAAGTGTTTGAACGCATCCAGTGCGCGTTGGCGACTAGAACTTAAGTCTACAATTGCATGAGGATAGACATCTATTGCAAACAAATCGTTCTGGACATTGGGTAAATGGACGGCCTTGTGGTCCAGGTTGCCGCGTTCAGGCAGCCAGTGCTTCAGAAATCGCCCTGCAGGGTCGAAGCGTTGCGACTGGCTCACCGGATTGAAGATCCGAAAGTAGGGCACGGCGTCGGTACCGGTCGAGGCGCTCCACTGCCAGCCGCCGTTGTTGGCGGCCAGGTCGCCGTCGATCAGGTGGCGCATGAAGAAGCGTTCGCCTTCACGCCAGTCGATCAGCAGGTTCTTGGTCAGAAACATGGCCGTGACCATGCGCAGGCGATTGTGCATCCAGCCTGTGGCGAGCAACTGGCGCATGGCCGCATCCACGATAGGGATGCCGGTGCGGCCCTGTTGCCAGGCCAGCAGGTCCTGTGGCGCATTGCGCCAGGGCAGGGCTTCGGTATGTGACCTGAAGGCACGGTGGCGGGAAACCTGCGGGTAGCCCACCAGGATGTGCTTGTAGAACTCGCGCCACAGCAGTTCGTTGATCCAGGTGATGGCGCCGGCATTCCCGCTGTCGAATTCGCCGAAGTTGCAGGCCAGGGCGGCATGCAGGCACTGGCGGGGGGAGATCACCCCGGCGGCGAGGTAGGCCGACAGCTGGCTGGTGCCAGGCACGGCAGGAAGGTCGCGCTGTACCGGATAATCCTCGATGGCCTCGTCGACAAAGCGCGCCAGGCGGCGTGCGGCTTCATCCTCGCCTGCCGGCCACAGCGTGCGCAACGCGTCGGGCGGCGTCTCGAAGCCGGCCACCTGGGTGGGGACGGTGTCGCTGGCAATGGCCAGCCGGGCCTGGGCTGCCGGCGCCGATACCCGTGAGGGAAGCCCCAGGTGAAGCCGTTCGTAGCACACCTTGCGAAACTGGCTGAACACCTGGAAGTAACCGCCGCTGCGGGTCAGGATGCTGCCGGGCTTGAACAGCAACTGGTCCAGGTAGCTGTGCACCTGGATGTCGGCCTGGCGCAATGCCTGCTGCACGGCCTGATCGCGACGTTGTTCGTGTACCCCGTATTCCTCGTTCAGGTGCACGGTACTGACCGCATGTTGCCTGCACAGCGCGAGCAGCACCCGAGGTGCATCGGCCCACTGGTCGGCATGCACAATCAGCAGGGGAATGTTCAGGGCGTCCAGTGACTGGCGCAGGCTGTGCAGGTTGCGCAGCCAGAAGTCCACCTTGCACGGGGCGTCGTCGTGGGCGAGCCACTGCCCGGGGCTTACCAGCCACACCGCCAGGGTGGGGCCGCGCGAGCAGGCAGCGGCCAGCGCAGTGTTGTCGTGAACGCGCAAGTCGTTGCGCAGCCAGATCAGTTGCATACGAAATCCTGTGAATGTGGGGGAGACGTCAGGTGGCCAGCAGGCCCAGCAACAGGGCGGGCAGCGCCACCACAGAGGACGGCAGATGCACGTTGCCTGCCTGCAGGCCCGCCGCCTCGGCATGCTCCTTGTAGAGCGCGGCCATGCTGCCCAGCAGCAGGGTCGGCAGATCGATCGCATTGAGGCTGCGCTGCAGTTCACGCGGATCGAGCGCCGCGTTCAGGCACATCACCAACGCACAGGGTTTGAGCTGCTGCACGGCAAACGCCAGCTCTCGAGGTGGCAGCGGCCAGTCGAATACCTCTACCGCGCAGCCGGCATCACTGAGCAGCCAGGCGCACAGCCACAGCTGCGGGTCAAATGGAAGGGCCGAGGCGTTGACCAGCAGGGCGGGCGCGGCGTTCAGCTGACGGTTGTTGTGATACACCCGCACGCCAAGTTTGCTGCGCAGCCAGGTATGGAAGAACACCTGCTCCATGCGGGCGGCAAAGTGCCCGTGCCAGCGGGTGTCGAGTTCTTGCAGCAACGGCAGCAACAGTTGCTCGCACAGGGTGGCGGCGGGGTAGAGGGCCATGGCCTGGTTGAACAGCTGGTCGAGTCGGCGTTCGGCCAGTTGCGCGATGCAGTCGACCAGTTGCAGGCGCAGGGTGTGCCAGTCGTCGTTGCCGGGTGCGGGTTGCACTGCTGGGGAGGTGTCGAGCAGCGGCTTGACCTGGCCCACCGCGATTCCGCGGTTGAGCCATTGCAGAATCTGCTGGATGCGCTGCACGTGTGCGGCGCTGTAGAGCCGGTGACCCTTGCCGGTGCGCTGCGGCACGATCAGCCCGTAGCGACGCTCCCACGCGCGCAGGGTCACGGGGTTGACCCCGGTCAGGCGGGTGACTTCACGAATGGGCAGCAGGTCGTCTTCAGATGGCATTGCGCAGGCTCAGGTTTTCCGGGTGCGGTTGCAGATAGACCTGCTGCATGAGGTAGGGATCGGGGTGGCGGCGCAGGTGGTGCTTGAGCAGGGTCAGCGGCACCACCAGCGGGACGATGCCGGCCTGGTACTGGTCGATCAGGGCGCGGATTTCCTGTTTGTCGCGGGGGTCGAGAAACCGGCGCAGGTAGCCGCTCAGGTGCATCAGCACGTTGCCGTGGGTGCCGCGACTGGCGCAGCGGCTCAGGGCGCTCATCAGCTGGCTGAAATACTGTGGGCCGATCTGGGTGGGGTCGTCCTGGCGCTGCATGCTGCCCAGCAACTTGCCGAGCACCTTGTACTGCTGGGGGTTGTGCGCCATCAACTGGTACTTGTAACGCGAGTGGAAGGCGATGAGGGCATGCCGACTGAGCCCGCCTGCCAGCAGTTGCTGCCAGTCGGCGTAGGCATACACGCGGGTGATGAAGTTTTCCCGCAGTACCGGATCGCACAGCCGGCCATCCTCTTCGACCGGCAGGTCGGGGCGCTGGGCGCAGAACCGTGCGGCATACAGGCCGCGACCGCCTTCGGTGGCCGGGTAGCCGTTGGCCTGGTACACCTTGACCCGTTCCAGGCCGCAGGAAGGCGATTTCTGCATGAAGATGTAGCCGCAGATGTCGGTCAGTTGCCCGGCCATTTCTGCGCCGTAGGCATCCAGTGCCTGGCTGACGTCCAGGCTGGCATCGCGGCTGCCCACGGCCCTGGGGTTGGCCGGGTCACCGGTCAGACGGATGGCCTGGCGAGGTGTGCCCAGGCCGATGGCAACCTCGGGGCAGATGCCGATGAAGTCGAAGTGCTCGGCCAGCACTTCATTGCACAGGCGCGAGGCCTTGTGCCCGCCGTTGTAGCGGACCTCTTCGCCGGTCAGGCATGCACTGATGGCAATCTTTGGTCTGGTGGCCGCCATGGTCGCTCTCGACTGAAATTTGTACAGAAACAAAATTATGTACAGCTTCGCTCATCATAGATAACGCGTTGTACAAGTCAAATGTTCTGTACAGCTTCAGCCGGTGCAGGGGTCATTCCAGGTGTTCGAGCAGGCGCCGCGCCGCTTCCTGGCCGCTGAGCCATGCGCCCTCGACGCGCCCCGACATGCACCAGTCGCCGCAGGCGTACAGGCCCAGGTCGGCATCGGCCAGGGCGCCCCATTCATGGCTGCTGCTCGGGCGGGCATACAACCAGCGATGGGCCAGGGTGAAGGTGGGGGCCGGCACGGCGCAGCCCACCAGTTCGGCGAAGTTGCCCAGCAGGTGCTCGATCACGGCCTCGCGCGACAGGTCGATGTGTTGCTTGCTCCAGCTGGCCGTGGCGTGCAGAACCCAGGTGTCGAGTTTTTCGTCACGCCCGGGCTTGCTGCGGTTGCGCGCCAGCCAGTCGAGGTCGCAGCCCTGCACGAAGCAGCCCTGCATGGGGGTGTCCAGGGGCGTATCGAAGCCCAGCGCAATGGCCCAGGTGGGCTCCATCTGCACGCTGGCGGCCATGCCGGCCAGCTTGGTGGTGGCGCTGAGCAACTGCGTGGCCTGGGGCGCCGGCACCGCAATGATGACGCGGCTGAACGGCCCGTGGCTGCCGCCCTCGGTGTCCTGCAGGTGCCAGTACTGCTTGCCGCGGAACACCTCGGCAATGCGGCAATTGAAGTTGACGGTGACATCCTTGAGCAGGCCGCGGGTGATGGCGCTCATGCGCGGTACACCCACCCAGCGGATCTGCTCGTCCGGCGAGGGGGTCAGCTGACCTTCGCGGTAGTTGTACAGTTGCGGCTTCCATTCGGCCGCCCAGCCCTTGGCCTGCCAGGCCTGGACCTGTTCGACGAAACGTCGGTCGCGGGCCGTGAAGTACTGCGCGCCCAGGTCCAGGGCGCCGGCTTCGCTGCGTTTGCTGGCCATGCGTCCGCCACTGCCGTGGCCCTTGTCGAACAGGTGCACGGTGTGCCCGGCCTTCTGCAGGGCCTGGGCGGCGGACAGGCCGGCGATGCCGGCACCGATGATTGCGATAGGAACAGTCATGATGGCCTCTTCGAACCTTTTGGAAACAGCCTACGCTGCCCGACAAGCCTGTACAATATCTACAGCTTGTATAAGATGATTCCGCTCGACGTTGCAGGTTGGCCTATGTTTATCCGAGAGCGTTCGGTCAAAAAAGTGCCTTGAACTTAAAAATAGACCAGCGCGCGCCATGTGAGGACACAGCCATGCATATATTGCTGACCGGTGGTACGGGCCTGATCGGCAGACACCTTTGCCGCTTCTGGCTGGACAAGGGTTATCGCCTGACGGTGTGGAGCCGGCGTCCGGCGCAGGTCGCTCAGGTGTGCGGGGCAGGGGTGCGCGGCATTGCCCGGCTCGACGAACTGGGCGAGGAGCCGGTGGACGCCGTGGTCAACCTGGCTGGTGCGCCGATTGCCGATCGCCCCTGGACGTCGCACCGACGCGCGCTGCTATGGGCTAGCCGCATCACCCTCACAGAGCAGTTGATCGCCTGGCTGCAAGGCCGGCAGCAGCGCCCTGCGGTGCTGATCTCGGGGTCGGCGGTGGGGTGGTATGGCGATGGTGGTGAGCGCGAGCTGACCGAGCTGTCGCAGCCGGTCAAGGAGGACTTTGCCAGCCAGCTGTGCATTGCCTGGGAAGAAACCGCGCTGCGCGCCGAGGCCCTGGGCATGCGGGTGGTGCTGGTGCGTACCGGGCTGGTGCTGGCGGCCGAGGGCGGCTTTTTGTCGCGCCTGCGCCTGCCGTTCAAGCTCGGGCTGGGCGGGCCGATTGGCAGTGGTCGCCAGTGGATGCCGTGGGTCCATCTGGACGACCAAATCGCCCTGATTGATTTTCTGTTGCAGCGCGAGGATGCCAGCGGTCCTTATAATGCCTGCGCGCCGGAGCCGGTGCGCAACCGCGAATTTGCCCGACGCCTGGGGCGCGCGCTGCACCGCCCGGCGTTCATGCCGTTGCCGGCGCTGGTGCTGCGCGCCGGGCTCGGCGAACTGTCGGTATTGCTGCTGGGTGGCCAGCGGGCGCGCCCTGTGCGCTTGCTGGCGGCAGGCTTCACGTTCCGTTACAACGATGTGCAATCGGCGCTGGATGACTTGTCCGCGCGCCTCTGAAAAGGATGTTGCATGACCGATCATGCTCTGCTGCTGGTCAACCTGGGTTCACCGGCTTCCACTTCCGTCGCCGACGTGCGTCGTTACCTCAACCAGTTTCTGATGGACCCGTATGTGATCGACCTGCCGTGGCCGGTGCGTCGCCTGCTGGTCTCGCTGATCCTGATCAAGCGTCCGGAGCAGTCGGCCCACGCCTATGCCTCCATCTGGTGGGAGGAAGGCTCGCCGCTGGTGGTGCTGACCCGGCGCCTGCAGCAGGCCATGGGTGCGCACTGGGCCCACGGGCCTGTGGAAATCGCCATGCGCTATGGCGAGCCTTCGCTGTCCACGGTGTTGCAGCGTCTGGCCGGCCAGGGCGTCACCAAGGTGACCCTGGCGCCGTTGTACCCGCAGTTTGCCGACAGCACCGTGACCACCGTGATCGAGCAGGCCAAGGCCGTGGTGGCCGAGCACAAGCTGGCATTGCAGATGCCGGTGCTGCGTCCGTTCTATGACCAGCCGCTGTACATCGACGCGCTGGTGGCCAGTGCCAGGCCGTACCTGGAGCAGGGCTTCGATCACCTGCTGCTGAGCTTTCACGGTTTGCCCGAGCGGCACCTGAAGAAACTCGACCCTACCGGTTCGCATTGTTTCCAGAATGCCGACTGCTGCCGCAACGCTTCGCCCGAGGTGCTGGCGGTGTGTTATCGCGCGCAGTGCCTACGTTCGGCGCAGTTGTTCGCGCAGAAGATGGGCCTGGCCGAGGGCCAATGGTCGGTGTCGTTCCAGTCGCGGCTGGGCCGGGCCAAGTGGATCGAACCCTACACCGAGGCGCGCCTGGACGAGCTGGGCAAGGCAGGCGTCAAGAAGCTGCTGGTGATGTGCCCGGCGTTCGTGGCCGACTGCATCGAGACGCTGGAAGAAATCGGCGATCGCGGGCGCGAGCAGTTTGTCGAGGCGGGCGGGCAAGAGCTGGTGCTGGTGCCGTGCCTGAATGATCACCCGCAGTGGGTGGAGGCGCTTACGCAGTTGTGTGAGCAGGCGGGTTAGGTAGTGCAGCGTTCGCCGGCAAGGCCGGCTCCTACAGGTTTGCGCGAACCCCTGTAGGAGCCGGCCTTGCCGGCGAAGCGTTTCAGATCAAGGCAAATGGTCGTCCAGCACCTTGTTCTTCCAGCCGTCATTGCCCGGCAGCAGCAGGTTGAGCGCAATGGCCACCACGGCGCACAGCGCGATACCCTTCAGGCCCCAGTCGTCCGGGCCGGTACCGGTGCCGACCAGCACGCCGCCAATCCCGAACACCAGGGTCACCGAGACGATCACCAGGTTGCGCGCTTCGCTCAGGTCGATCTTGTGGCGGATCATGGTGTTCATGCCCACTGCCGCGATCGAGCCGAACAGCAGGCACAGGATGCCGCCCATCACCGGCACCGGAATGCTCTGCAGCAACGCGCCGAACTTGCCGACGAAGGCCAGGCTGATGGCGAACACGGCCGCCCAGGTCATGATCTTGGGGTTGTAGTTCTTGGTCAGCATCACCGCGCCGGTCACTTCGGCGTAGGTGGTGTTGGGCGGGCCGCCGAACAGGCCGGCGGTGGTGGTGGCGATGCCGTCACCCAGCAGGGTACGGTGCAGGCCGGGCTTTTTCAGGTAGTCGCGACCGGTCACACTGCCCACTGCAATCACGCCGCCGATATGCTCGATCGCCGGGGCCAGGGCCACCGGTACGATGAACAGGATCGCCTGCCAGTTGAAGGCCGGCGCGGTGAAGTGCGGCAGGGCCAGCCAGGGGGCGGCGGCGATCTTGGCGGTGTCGACCACACCGAAGTAGAACGACAGGCCAAAGCCCACAAGCACCCCGGCAATGATCGGCACCAGGCGGAAGATGCCCTTGCCGAACACCGCCACGATGAGGGTGGTGAGCAGCGCTGGCATCGAGATCATCATCGCGGTGCTGTAGGGCAGCAGTTCGGCGCCGTCGCCGGCCTTGCCCATGGCCATGTTGGCAGCAATCGGCGCCATCGCCAGGCCGATCGAGATGATCACCGGGCCGATCACCACCGGCGGCAGCAGGCGGTCGATGAAGCCGGTGCCCTTGATCTTCACGGCCAGGCCCAGGAAGGTGTAGACGAACCCGGCCGCCATTACCCCGCCCATGGTCTCGGCCAGGCCGAACTGGCCCTTGGCGAGAATGATGGGGGTGATGAAGGCAAAACTGGAGGCGAGGAACACCGGCACCTGACGGCCAGTGACCACCTGGAACAGCAGAGTCCCCAGGCCCGCAGTGAACAGCGCAACGTTGGGGTCGAGGCCGGTAATCAGCGGCATCAGCACCAGCGCGCCGAATGCCACGAAGAGCATCTGCGCGCCGGAGACGACCTGGCGCCAGAGCGGGTCGTTGAACTCGTCCTGCATGTTCAGGTGTCCTTCTGCTTGGTGCCGAAGATCTTGTCGCCTGCATCGCCCAGGCCGGGAATGATGTAGCCGTGTTCGTTCAGGCGTTCATCGATCGAGGCGGTGTAGATGTGCACGTCGGGGTGTGCACCCTCGACCGCCGCGATGCCTTCGGGCGCTGCCACCAGCACCATGGCGCGGATGTCCTTGCAGCCGGCCTTCTTCAGCAGGTCGATGGTGGCGATCATGGAGCTGCCGGTGGCCAGCATCGGGTCGATGATCATGGCCAGGCGCTCGTCGATCTCGGGTACCAGTTTTTCCAGGTAGGTGTGCGCTTCGAGGGTTTCCTCGTTGCGGGCAACGCCCACGGCGCTGACCTTGGCGCCCGGGATCAGGCTGAGCACGCCGTCGAGCATGCCGATACCGGCGCGCAGGATCGGCACCACGGTGATCTTCTTGCCGGCGATCTTCTCGACCTGTACGGTGCCGCACCAGCCTTGAATGTCGTAGCTTTCCAGCGGCAGATCCTTGGTTGCCTCGTACGTCAGGAGCGCGCCGACTTCCTGGGCGAGTTCGCGAAAATTCTTCGTGCTGATATCGGCGCGGCGCATCAGGCCGAGCTTGTGACGGATCAGCGGATGGCGGATCTCACGGGTTGGCATAGGGAAAGGCTCCGGGGGGCGGGCAAAAAAACCGCGCTAGAGTAATCTATTCGGCCGCAGGTGTCCTATAGGCATTGTGCACGTTAGTCCATAAATGCTTGATCTGATGCGTGAGGGTGCGTACCTTTGCCCGCTTTTCTCAACCGCAGCCCCCTGGAGAGCGTCATGTCCGCTGATCTCGAGCATATCCGTCAAGTCATGCGTGAAGCAGACTGCCTGCACAGCGAAGCCGAAGTCGAAGCGGCGATTGCCCGTGTGGGCGCGCAGATCACCGCCGACCTGGCCGACCGCAACCCGGTGGTGTTCTGCGTGATGAACGGTGGCCTGATCTTCTCCGGCAAGCTGCTGACCCATTTGCAGTTCCCGCTGGAGGCGTCCTACCTGCATGCCACGCGCTACCGCAACCAGACCAGCGGCGGTGATCTGTTCTGGAAGGCCAAGCCCGAAGTGTCGTTCATCGATCGCGAAGTGCTGATCATCGACGACATCCTCGACGAAGGGCACACCCTCAGCGCCATCATCGACTTCTGCAAGCATGCCGGTGCCAAGGCGGTGTACAGCGCGGTGCTGGTGGACAAGGACCACGACCGCAAGGCCAGCCCTGACCTGAAGGCCGACTATTGCGGTTTGAGCTGCGTTGACCGCTATGTGTTCGGCTACGGCATGGACTACAAGGGCTACTGGCGCAATGCGGCGGGTATCTATGCCGTGAAGGGCATGTAAAACCGGGTGGGAGCTGACTTGGCCCGCGAAAGGGTCGATGCGGTATCAGCTATTTGCGGTGCCTGCATCGCGGCTCAGGCCCGCTCCCACAAGAGGCCATCAGCTTCGTACATTTCTCATGCTAGAGTGCCAGGCCGCCCCCAAGGAGCCTGCCATGCGCGCCATCCTCGCCCTCCTGCTGCTGACCAGCCTGCCCCTGGCCGCCGCGCCGCTGCACAGCCAGTTCCTGCCGCCCGACGACCTTACCCTGCGCCAGGAAACCCCCGAAGCCCAGCAACTGCTGCAGGTGACCCAGTATTCGGTGGTGGTCGGCAACCAGCGACAGTCCAACCAGCAACCGATACCGGTCACGGCACCGGTGCTGATGCGCCTCAAGGGCAAGCCCCTGAACAAGGGCGCCACCATCAGCGAGGTGCTGATCAGCTTCGACGGCGAAGGCAAGAGCCTGCGCAAGCCGGCGTTCGACGCCAAGAGCCGCACCCTGACCCTCAACTATCCCGCCAGCCAGTACCGGGTGATTCTCGACCTGCTGCGCAACGACACCCTGTACGTGCAGTTCCTCAGCTATGCCAACGGTCATATCTGGGCCGATGTGCACACCGGCACCCTACGCGCGCGTTGAGCCACAGCGCTGCCGGGGGGTAAACTGCCGGCCCGTGAAAAATGTCCGTGATGGTTCAGTTGGAGTCGGCAATGCGTAAAGACAAGAAGCAAGTGATTGGTGATGAGATCAGCGACGACTACATCAAGTCGTTTCTCCAGTTCGAACCGGCCGATGCCAGCTCGCCCTCGCACCACAAACTGATCAAGGCCTATCGCGGCCTGCGCATCGATGACTTCGAACGTTTCGTCGGCTTCTTCGTCGAGGCCGGATACGATGTGGACGGCAAGGACGAGCACGGCAACACTTTCGCCCAGGTGATCGGCGACCAGCGCAATGCGCCCGAGTACATCGAGATCATCGACAGCGCCCGCAAGTGAGTACATCGCAGCCATGAAAAAACGCCCCGAGGGGCGTTTTTTCATGCATCACGCTTACGCGTAGCTTTGCGTCGGCTGGTTCTCGACCAGGCCCAGGGCCTCGTCGTTCTGCGCGCTGATCTTGTGGTACAGCGCAGCGTCGGTCGCCAGGACTTTCTCCCGTGCCGGGAAGATCTCGTTGAGCTTGGCCGCCCAGGCGCCCTTGGCCTGCTCGGGGAAGCAGCGTTCGATCAGTTCCAGCATGATCGACACGGTGACCGAAGCACCCGGCGAGGCGCCCAGCAGGGCGGCCAGCGAGCCGTCCTTGGCCGCCACCAGTTCGGTTCCGAACTGCAGGATGCCGCCTTTTTTCGGGTCTTTCTTGATGATCTGCACCCGTTGCCCGGCCACTTCCAGGCGCCAGTCTTCGGCCTTGGCTTCAGGGTAGAAGCGACGCAGCGATTCCAGGCGCTGTTCCATCGACTGCATCACCTCGCTGACCAGGTACTTGGTCAGGTCGAAGTTGTCGCGGGCCACGGCCAGCATCGGCCCGATATTGCCCAGGCGCACCGACAGCGGCAGGTCGAGGAACGAGCCGTGCTTGAGGAACTTGGTGGTGAAGCCGGCGTACGGGCCGAACAGCAGCGAGGTCTTGCCGTCGACGACGCGGGTATCCAGGTGCGGTACCGACATCGGCGGCGAACCCACGGCGGCCTGGCTGTAGACCTTGGCCTGGTGGCGCTTGACCACCTCGGGGTTGTCGCAGCGCAGCCACTGGCCGCTGACCGGGAAACCGCCGAAGCCCTTGCTCTCCTCGATGCCCGACAGCTGCAGCAGCGGCAGGGCCGCGCCACCGGCGCCGAGGAACACGAAGCGGGCATCGACGTCGCGGCTGCTGCCGCTGTTGACGTCCTTGATGGTGACGGTCCAGCCGCTGCCGTTACGGCGCAGGCCGGTGACCTTCTTGCTGTACTTGACCTGCGACTCGGGGGTGTCGGCCAGGTGCTTGAGCAGCTTGTTGGTCAGGGCGCCGAAGTTGACGTCGGTGCCTTTCATCACGCGGGTGGCGGCGATGTGCTGGTCGGCGGGGCGGCCCGGCATCATCAGCGGCATCCACTCGTTCATCAGCGCCTTGTCTTCGGTGTATTCCATCTCGGCGAAGGCGTGGTGAGGCTTGAGCGATTCAAACCGCTTTTTCAGGAACGCGACGCCCTTGTCACCTTCGACGTAGCTCAGGTGCGGGATCGGGTTGATGAAGGCACGCGGGTTCTTGAAGGCGCCCTTTTTGCTCAGGTAGGCCCAGAACTGCCGGGATACCTCGAACTGGGTATTGATGTGCACCGCTTTCTTGATGTCGATGCTGCCGTCGGCGGCCTGCGGCGTGTAGTTCAGCTCACACAGCCCGGCATGGCCGGTCCCGGCGTTGTTCCACGGGTTGGAACTTTCCGCGGCACCCGAATCCATCAACTCGACGACTTCCAGCTTCATCGCCGGGTCGAGTTCCTTGAGCAGTACGGCCAGGGTGGCACTCATGATGCCGGCCCCTACCAGTACTACATCGACTGCTTCGTTCTGCGCCATTAACGCGTCTCCAAAAATCTTCAGCACCAAATTGACAGCATGGCTCCCAGGCTTGGCCGGGATTTCCATGTCCGCTACTTCGCAGGTTTTTCAACTTCCGCGGACACCACCAACCGGGCTTTGCGTTGCCTATGAACGCATTTTACCGCCCGTGCGGCAATTCGACTTATGGTCAAGGTGTCCATCGTGCGCTATGGACCGGCCTTAGTCACCCATCGCAGATGAGTGCTGTTGCCAGCTGTTTGGGGCTTTCAGGGACGCAGTTGCTGCTTTTACACATGCCAGACTGTTCATTGCTCGCCACACTCTCGTGAAGTTGTGAAAACCGTTTTTTCACGCTCTTTTGGAGTCGTGAACCTCAAAAAGGGTGTGCACGATGGCAAACCCGGCAGGTTCAGGCAGAGCAGAGCGCCGAAGGAACGCGGGCACACCAGCTTGGCAAGACCTGTGTGGGCGGCTCTCTGTGGGCGATTCGGGGATGCCGATGCAATGGCATTGGCGGTGCTGCGAGGCCCGATCAGGAGACGTCCTTATAATCGGGGGGAGATTATAACGAGGTCGCGGGCAGAAACGATCTTTATTAACGACTTTTGTTGCGCTTTGCTTCGCCGGCCACGCCGTGGCGGGCTGGCCTGCAGGGGGCAGGCGGCTGAACAGAGCGTTCACCGGCGCAGGTGGGCAGTCTACGCGGTCGATGATGAAACGATTGTGACAGTGGCTGGCCCCGATGGCTGGGGTGGTCCCGGGTGGTTATACTGGCGACCTTTGCTGCTATTCCTGGAGAGATGAGCATGTTGCAACGTTTGTTGTTCGGTTTGATCGCTGTCACCAGCCTGACCCTGGTCGGTTGTGCCCACAGCCCGCAACAACTCAGCCCGCAACCCAAACTCACTGCCCAGCTCGCGCCCGTGGGTCGTGGCCAGCCGGTGGTGGTCAAGGTGGTCGATGGTCGTCCTTCGCAAACCCTGGGTACCCGCGGCGGGCTGTACCCGGAAACCAGCGCCATCACCGTGAACGGCAATGACATCGTGCCCAAGCTGCAGGCCCAGGCCGAGGCAGCGGTGCGCCTGCTGGGCTTCACGCCCACGGCGAACGCCTACAACGCCCCGCAGCTGACCGTGACCCTGGCCGAGCTGAAGTACCAGTCGCCCAAGGAAGGCCTGTACGTGACCGAGGCCACCATCGGCGCCACCTTCCGTGCCGACGTGTCCAATGCCAACCGCCGCTACAGCGGTCGCTACGGCGCCTCGCTGGACCAGCGCTTCGGCATGGCGCCCAACCAGGAAACCAACACCAAGCTGGTGGGTGACGTGCTCAGCGACGCCCTGACCCGACTGTTCAAGGACCCGACGGTCGGTCAGGTACTGGGCGAGTAAACCCGCTGACGGCAAACGAAAAAGCCCGATGCCTCGTTGCAGGCATCGGGCTTTTTAGTGGGCGTGACCTGCTCAGGCGGCTTCGACGTAGAAGTCCAGCAGGCTGATGCCGGTGCCCTGGTCGACCTCCGGCAGGTCATGGTGGGCATGCCCGCCAAGTGCGCAGTACACCAGCCACTGGCGGTCCTGGACGTTGAACGCCAGGCCGTCGATCAAGGCCTGTTGTTCATCGCTGGGGGCGATCAGATAGAGGCGGTCCTGGTTTTCGGCGTGCAGCATGACAAGCTCCCTGAGTGTTGAAGGGCAATAGAGTGGCTTGTCGGGATGACGAACGTGTGACGGCCGGATTTAATTGTCATCGGTCGCAAAGTACGAGAGAGCCGCTGGCGCTTGGGTAGAATGCGCGGCGTGTCGAGGTCTGGTTTTTTATCGAGGTTGTGCGATGTCGTTGCAAGTGATGTGGGGGCTGCTGGCGGCCCACCCGGCCAAGCTGATCAATGTGCTGGCCTTGTTGATTACCTGCCCTGGCGGGTTGCTGTTGCAAGCGGCGCGGCGTCGTGGCGCGCAGGCGCTGGCGGGGCTGGCGCGTGATGAGGTGATGGTGGAGGGGATGAACCTGCGGGTGAACCGGTTCTACTACATCCTGGGGTTTTCGTGCCTGGCGATGGCGCTGCTGCTGTCGTGGTTCAGTACCTGGATCTGAGGTGAAGCCATCGCGGGTCAAGCCCGCTCCCACATGTTCTGCACTGTACTCAAAGCCAGTGATATCCCTGTGGGAGCGGGCTTGACCCGCGATACGGGCGACGCGCTCTAGAGCGCCAACCCCGCCTTGACGCGGTACTGGTTGCGCACCGGCATCGCATACTGCAGCACCAGGTACGGCTGGTGTTCCACCGGGCAGGCATCCAGGCGCCGCTGCCACTCGGCCTGGGCTCGGGCCAGCTCATCGGCCGGGAACACCTCGGCGGCCCTGGGCACCTGCAACTGCGGGTCGGCATCGGCCCACTGTGCATACGCCAGGTAATGCACCGGGAACAACCGGTAGCCACCCAGTATCTGCCGATCGATTTCCGCCGCCAGCTGCTTGGTGTCTTCGAAGTACTCGCTCACCGGCGGGGCAAAGTTGATGTGCACGCGGCCTTTGTAGCCAGTGATGCCCTGGGCGATGCTCACGTCATCCTCGCCAGGCGCCTTGCTGTAGGTGCCGGTGGTGGCGCGGATGTACAGCTCGCGGGCCTTGGCCTGGTCGCACGGGTCGTACTCGTAGCTGATCGACACCGGGCTCAGGTTCAGCGACTGGATCACCGCGCCGAACGGTTCGTCCTTGCGGCTCATGTGGAACATCTTGAGGATCGCCGAATCGGTGCGGTCGTCACCATCCTTGGCGCGGCCCTCGGCCTGGGCGATCCAGATCGAGGCGCAGTCGTTGCGGATCGAGTGGTTGATGTAGGCCGACAGCAGCTGATAGGCCGCCAGCTTTTCGCGCCGCCCGGTGATCGAGCGGTGCACGATGAAGCTCTTGTTCAGGCGCATCATGTCGCTGACGAACGGCTTTTGCAGCAGGTTGTCGCCGATCGCGATGCGCGGGGTCGGCAGGCCGGCGTGGTACACCGCATAGTTGACGAAGGCCGGGTCCATCACGATGTCGCGGTGGTTGGCCAGGAACAGGTAGGCACTGCCGGACTTGAACTGCTCGACACCGGTGTAGGTCACCCCGTCGGTGGCGCGGTCGATGGTGTGGTCGACGTAGTATTCGACCTTGTCCTGCAGGGTCGATACGCAACTGACCCCGGCAAATTCCTTGCGCAGGCGCCGAGCGATCAGCGGCTTGAGCAGCCAGCCGAAGGCCCCGGCCATGCGCGGGAAGCGAAAGTGGGTGAGGATATCCAGAAATGCCGGGTCGCTGAGCAGGCGCGCCAGCACGGCGGGCACCTCGGCGTCGTTGTACGGTCGGATGGCATCGAATTCGCCCATCATGCTCTCTTGTTGGAAACGGCTAGGGTAATAGTAGGGCTGCGGACTGAAAAACGGCTCAGACACCGGCAAGGCCTGTAAATAGACCGGCAATTATACGCACAAGTCACCTGGGAGACTGCGATGGTGGAATCTGCTTTCTATGATTGTCCTTACTGCGGTGAGCAAGTGGAAACCACCGTTGACCTGTCCGGTGGCGACCAGAGCTATATCGAGGACTGCCAGGTCTGTTGCCGGCCGATCGTGTTCGTGCTGCAGGTGCATGG
Source organism: Pseudomonas sp. MF6396 (assembly GCF_002018915.1). Classification (NCBI taxonomy): domain Bacteria; kingdom Pseudomonadati; phylum Pseudomonadota; class Gammaproteobacteria; order Pseudomonadales; family Pseudomonadaceae; genus Pseudomonas; species Pseudomonas sp. MF6396. The sequence goes on from NZ_MVOK01000024.1 coordinate 66,408, forward strand.
CGAGGAGTGGATGCTGGACGTCAAGCGCGAGGACGAGTGATGCAGCGTATCTACGAGCCGGAAAGTCTGCTGGAGGCCGAGCTTCTGATCGGCATGCTGCGCAGCGAAGGGATCCAGGCGCACCTGAGTGGGCGCGACCTGATGGGCGCCGTGGGCGAGCTGCCGATGCAGGGGCTGCTGGGCCTGGCGGTGCCCGATGCGCAGGCCGAATACGCACGCCAGCTGATCGCCGCGTACAATGGCGCCCAGCCGCTTCCTGGCGACGAGCCGGAGACCCTTCCGGGAATACTGATTTGCTAGGTTTTGCTCATGTGTGGACGTTACGCCCTGTTTCGCTGGTCTTCGGCGTTTGCCGCGCTGCCCGGGTTCCCGCCTGACCAGCAGGCGCAATGGAACATCTCGCCCGGCGCCTCGGTGCTGATCCAGCGTCAGCGCGAAGGCCAGCTGGAGCTGGCGCGGGCGCGCTGGGGGCTGACCCCGGCGTGGCTGACCGACCTGTCGCGCACCCCGGCCCAGGCGCGCGCCGAGACCCTGGCCGAGCAACCGATGTTTCGCGAAGCGTTTCGCCTGCGCCGTTGCCTGCTGCCGGCCAACGGCTTCTACGAGTGGCGCGGCACCGCGCGCAAGCGGCCGTACTGGCTGACGCCGGGCGAGGGGTCTTCGCTGTTCTTTGCCGGCGTGTGGGAGGCCTACCCGGTGCAGGACCAGGTGTGGCTGAGCACGGCGGTGGTGACCCAGGCCGCGGTCAACCAGCGCCGGCCGCTGATTCTGGATGCGGCAGGGCAGGCCGCGTGGCTGGACCCGCAGACGCCGCTGGTGAAGTTGCAGGAATTGCTCGCTGGCCCGCAGGCCGCCTTGCGCGAGCGGGTGCTGGCGAACCTGGTGAATGATCCGAAGTTGAATGCGCCGGAGTGCCTGACCCCGGCGTAAGTGGTGAGCCCTTCGCCGGCAAGGCCGGCTCCTACAGGAACTGCATGCCCCTGTAGGAGCCGGCCTTGCCGGCGAAGCTTCTGGCTCAGACGCGAAACTGATTGATCAACCGGCGCTGCTGCTCCGCCAGCTTGGTCAGCTCCGCGCTCGCCGCGCTTGACTCATCCGCCCCGCCAGCCACTTCGTTGGCCACCTGGCCGATATTGATCACATTGCGGTTGATGTCCTCGGCCACTGCGCTCTGCTCCTCCGCCGCGCTGGCGATCTGGGTGTTCATGTCGTTGATCACCGACACCGCCCGGGTGATGCTCTCCAGCGCCTGGGCCGCCTGCGCCGCCTGTTGCACGCTGACTTCGGTCTTGCCCTGACTGTCCTCCATTACCTGCACCACATCCCGCGTGCCCTGCTGCAACTGCTGGATCATCTGCTGGATCTCTTCGGTAGCCTGCTGGGTCTTCTGCGCCAGGTTGCGCACTTCATCGGCCACCACGGCAAACCCGCGTCCCTGTTCACCGGCTCGCGCCGCCTCGATGGCCGCGTTGAGCGCCAGCAGGTTGGTCTGTTCGGCAATGGCACGAATCGCCACCAGGATCGCGTTGATGTTCTCGCTGTCGCGCGCCAGGGCCTGTACCACACCCACCGCACGGCCGATCTCCTCGGCCAGGGCGCTGATCGAGGTGGAGGTGTTGCGCACGATCTCCAGGCCCTGGTTGGCGGCCTGGTCGGCATTGCTGGCCGCTTGCGCCGCATGGGTGGCATTGCGCGCCACGTCCTGGGCGGTCGCGGTCATTTCATGCACCGCAGTGGCCACCAGGTCGATTTCGGCCATCTGCTTGTGCACGCCCTGGTTGGTGCGAATGGCGATGTCGGCGGTGTGCTCGGACGAGTCGCTGACCTTCTGCACCGACACCACCACCTGGCTGATCATTGCCTGCAGCTTGCTCAGGAATGTATTGAAGCCACGGGCGATGGCGCCCAGTTCGTCGGCGCGATCGCTGCTCAGGCGCCGGGTCAGGTCACCTTCGCCCTGGGCGATGTCGTCCAGCATGCCGACCATCTGGCGCAGCGGCCGGGCGATGCCGTGGGCCAGCAGCCAGATCACCAGCAGGCCAAGCCCGGCGATGCCCAGGCCGACCACGATCATGCCGGTGAGGTCGGTGCTGCGCTGGGCGCTCATTTCGCGCTGCAGCGCGTCGAGGTCGGCCATCACCGCGCTGACCGGCAGTTGCAGCAGCAAGGTCCAGCGCGAGGCGGTGTTGCCCACGGCAAATGGCACGAACAGCTCGATCTGTCCGCTGGCATGGTCGATTTCGTAGTGCAGCGCCTTGCCCGACAGGCTGCCGAGCACCGCCACTTCATTGGGTTGCAGCACATCGCTGGCTTTTTTGCCGAACGTGCTCGCATCCTTGGTGTAGGCCACCACGCGTCCGTTGTTGGACAGCAGCGCCATCTCGCCCGCACCGTCATACAGCTGGGCGTCGGCGGCCTTGAGCATATCCTGGATGAAGTTCAGCGACAGGTCGGCGGCGGCGATGCCCTGGAACTGGCCGTTGACCATGATCGGCTCGACGAACGAGGCCAGCATCACGGTCTTGTTGCCCACCTGGTACGGGGCCGGGTCGATGGCGCAGGCCTTGCCGGTTTCCTTGGAACACAGGTAGTACTCGCTGGTGCGCACGCCTGTGGGCAGCAGGGTACGGTCGTCCACATCCTGGAGTTTGTCGAGGGTCAGGCTACCGTCGTCGTTACGGTACCACCACGGCAGAAAGCGCCCGCTCTGCGGGTTGACGCCCGCCAGCGTGCTGCCTGCATAGCGGGCATCGTCGTGGTCCAGCGCATTGGGCTCCCAGCCCACGTAAACGCCCAGCAGCAGCGGGTTGTCCAGGGCGGTCTGCCTGAGCAGGGCGATCATCTGTTCGCGTTCGAGCTTGAGCTGCGGGTTGCCGGCAGCATCCTGCATGCCGATCAGGGCATTGGTGGTGGCCAGGCCGCGGGCGATCAGCAGCGGCGCCTCGAGGCTGCGCTGGATCTGGCTGACCTGGGTCTGGGCCAGGGCCGTCAGGCGTTGCTCGATCACTGCCTCGAACTGTTGCTGGGTGCGGTTGTGCACCAGCGTCTGGGTGCGGGCACCGGAATACACTGCGTATAGCACCAGTGCTGCAACGATGCTCAGCACGATGGCACCGGCCAGCGCGGCCACGGAAAACTGGATCGACTTGAACTTCATGGGAGCTCCGAGCGCAAAGAGGGTCGCCTGTCTGGGCGTTATCGGCGCGCCGGGGGCAAAGCATGAGTGTGGCGATGCAATTCTTCGCGAACGGCTGTAGCGCGTTTATGATGCGCGGCCTAGGATACGCCGCATGTTCGAAGGGAGTGTTTTCATGCGTAGATCAGTTGTTATCGGTGCCCTGAGCGCCAGTGTGCTGCTGGCCGGTTGCCAGGCCGTGAACACCACCAGTGGTGGAGCGGTGGGCGTGGAGCGCAAGCAGTACATGTTCAGCATGCTGTCGACCGATGAGGTCAACCAGATGTACGCGCAGTCGTACCAGCAGACCCTGGGTGAGGCATCCACCAAGGGTATGCTCGACAAGACCAGTACCACCGCCAAGCGGGTGCAGGCCATTGCCGACCGGCTTATCGTGCAGGCGCCGAAGTTCCGCCCCGATGCGGCGCAGTGGAAATGGGAAGTCAACCTGATCAAGAGCGACGAGCTCAATGCCAACTGCGGCCCGGGTGGCAAGATCATTTTCTATACCGGCCTGATCGACAAGCTCAAGCTGACCGACGACGAGATCGCGGCGGTGATGGGCCACGAAATCGCCCACGCCCTGCGCGAGCATGGTCGCGAGGCGATGTCCAAGGCCTATGGTGTGGAGATGGCGCGCCAGGGCGCAGGTGCCCTGTTCGGCCTGGGCCAGGACAGCCTGGCGCTGGCCGACACCGTGGTGCAGTACAGCATGACCTTGCCCAACAGCCGCAGCAACGAGAACGAAGCCGACCTGATCGGCCTGGAGCTGGCGGCGCGTGCGGGCTACAACCCGAATGCGGCGATCAGCCTGTGGAACAAGATGACCGAAGCGTCGGGTGGTTCGCAGCCTGAGTTCATGAGCACTCACCCGGCTTCGAGCAGCCGTATCGCGTCGTTGCAGGCGGCGATTCCCAAGGTGATGCCGTTGTACGAGCAAGCCAGAAAATAGCGCCGTGACCTTCGCCGGCACTGCCGGCTCCTACCTGAACCTGTAGGAGCCGGCCTTGCCGGCGAATGCTTCACACGCTAGCCGGTATCAGCCCACCCACCCGCTGACCTTCATCGCCGAATACACCGCCACCAGCGCCAGCACCACGAATGCCGTGGCCGCCAGGCGACGGATCAGGGTCAACGGCAGCTTCTCGGCGGCAAAATTGCCCGCCAGCACAACCGGTACGTTGGCAATCAGCATGCCCAGGGTGGTGCCGATGATCACCATGATCAGGTGCGGGTACTGCGCCGCCAGCATCACCGTGGCCACCTGCGTCTTGTCGCCGATCTCGGCAATGAAGAACGCGATCAGCGTGGTCAGGAACGGGCCGAAGCGCCGCGCCGTACTGGCTTCATCGTCATCCATCTTGTCCGGCACCAGGGTCCACAGGGCCGTGGCGGCAAAGCTTGCGGCCAGGATCCAGTGCAACGTGGCCTCCGAGAAGAAACTGCCGAACCACGCACCCACCGCACCGGCCGCCGCATGGTTGGCCAGGGTCGCGGCAACGATACCGGCGATGATCGGCCAGGGTTTGCGAAAGCGTGCAGCGAGGATGAGCGCGAGCAGTTGCGTCTTGTCGCCGATTTCGGCGAGCGCAACGATGGCGGTGGGGACCAGCAATGATTCCAGCATCAGGATTCCTACGGGGGCGGGTCGACACGGCTATGACACGTACAGCCTTCCCGCCCCGGGTAAGGTGTGCGTGTCATAGGTCTTGTCAAACCCTGGATCCGTCTGTGCGGACCGTGGGTCGTACGCGCCATGGTCTGAGGACCAAGTATGTTGACGCGTACCGGGCGAGCTGGGTGCTCGCGGGAGACTACTCCCCTAGGACGGAGCGGATTCTGCCTAGGCAAAACCGTTTGGGCAAGCGAAGTTTTTAAGTTCGTGTGGCCTGGTAGATCCGAAAGCCTTGTCCCTCGTCGCGAATCAGGCAGTTGCCCAAGGCGCCTTCGATGAGCGGTTGGTACCGCAGGAAGCTGTTGGCCACAAGCCGAAGTTCGCCGCCTTTTTTCAGATGATCGGCCGATTTTTTCAGCAAGGTTTCCGAGGCGTGGTAATTGGTGTGAACCCCGGTGTGAAACGGCGGATTGCTCAGGATCACGTTCAGCTCGCGGGGCGCGGCATCGATGCCGTCGCCGGCGATGACCTCCCCCTCCAGGCCATTGGCGGCCAGGGTCAGGCGGCTGCTGGCCACGGCGAAGGCATCCACGTCCAGCAGCGTTACCCGGCTTTGTGGGTAGCGGCGCTTGATCGCCGCGCCGAGCACGCCCGCACCGCAGCCAAAGTCCAGCACATGGCCCACGGGCAGTTGCTCGAGGTTGTCCAGCAGCAGCGCGCTGCCGCGGTCCAGCCGGCCATGGCTGAAGACCCCGGGCAGGCTCACGATCTGCAGCGGGCCTTCGGCCAGCGGCAGTTCGAATCGTTGCGCCAGGCTTTCCAGCGGCTGCGCCTCTGGCGGGGTGTCCACCGTGACCTGCCACAGCTGGCAATGGCGTGCACTGTCGAGCTTGCGCGGCTTGCCGAAGGCGTGCAGCTGCTTGGCCGCACCCTCGATACCCCCGCGCTTTTCACCCACCAGGTACAGCTGGCGCCCACCCAGGCGCGAGGCCAGGGCATTGAGCAGGTAGTTGGCCAGATCGCGGGACTTGGGCAGAAACAGCACGGCGCCGTCGAAAGCCACCGGCGGCACCTCCACGCCATAGTGACTGCGCCCGGCAAATCGCGCCTCGAGCGCGGCCTGGTCGCCGGCGTGCCAGCTCCAGGCGCGGGCATCGGGCAGGCTGCCCAGCAGGTCGTCGGCGGGCAGGCCGGCCAGCAACACGGGGCCTTTGAACAGCTCGGCCTGACGGAGCAACACTTCACTACGCGGGTCCATGGTCGGCGCCCCTCTGCAAAAAGTCGCGAATTCTAGCAGAACTCAGCTGACCACTCGGCGCGGGTTGCCCTGCAGGAAGGCTTCGGCGTTCTCGGCCAGTTGGCCGACGATGCGCTGGCGCGCCTCGACCGCGCCCCAGGCACTGTGCGGGGTGACCACAAGGCGCGGGATATCGCCTGCCAGCAGGGGGTTGCCATTGACCGGAGGCTCCACGCTGAGCACGTCGGTGGCGGCGCCACCCAGGTGCCCGCTGCGCAGTGCGTCGGCCAGCGCCTGCTCGTCGATCAGCCCGCCACGGGCGGTGTTGACCACGAACGCGCCGGGCTTGAGCAGGGCCAGTTCGGCGGCGCCGATCATGTTGCGGGTGCTGTCGTTGAGCGGGCAGTGCAGGGTCAGCGCATCCACCTGCGGCAGCAGCTCGGCCAGGCTCAGGCGATCATCGCGGGCCGGGCGGCCGGGCAACTGGCCGGACAGCACGCGCATGCCGAAAGCTTCGGCCAGGCGCGCCACCGCACCGCCAAGTTCGCCGTGGCCGAGCAGGCCGAGGGTCTTGCCCTCCAGTTCGACGATGGGAAAGTCGAGCAGGCAGAACTGCCTGGCCTGGGCCCATTTGCCGTCGGCCACCGCCTGCTGGTAATCGGGCAGGCGAGTGGCCAGCGCCAGCAGCAGGGCCAGGGTGTGCTGCGCCACCGAGGGCGTGCCGTAGCCCTGGCAGTTGCTGACCACGATGCCATGGGCGCGCGCGGCCTGCAGGTCGACGTTGTTGGTGCCGGTAGCCGACACCAGGATCAGCCTGAGGTCGGGGCAGGCGGCGAGGGCGGTGGCGTCCAGGTGCACCTTGTTGGTGATCGCCACGCTCGCGCCCTGCAGGCGCTCGGCCACTTCGTGGGGGGCAGTGGCCGGGTGCAACTGCAGTTCATCGAAGCAGCCGCGCAGGCGGCTCAGGTCGAGGTCGCCCAGGTCCAGGGAGCTGTGGTCGAGGAATACAGCGCGGCGCAAGGTCATGGGGCAGGCTCCTGGGGTGTGGTTTGGGCAGGTAGTGGGGCATTAGAGCCTGCATCGCCGTGGGCGTAAAGCCAGTCATCCGGCTGCACGGGAGGTGACTGTGCCGATTCACTTGTAACTGTATCTTTCAGAACTGCCAGGCAGTGGGTAAGGTACGCCACCCGATCGTTTGCCAGGAGCGTCACCCCATGTACTGGGCAGAATTTCTCACCGTTGCGCTGATCCACCTGCTGGCCGTGGCCAGCCCCGGCCCGGACTTTGCGGTGGTGGTGCGCGAAAGTGTTACCCACGGTCGGCGCGCCGGTACCTGGACCGCCTTCGGCGTGGGCACGGCGATCTTCCTGCATGTGGGCTATTCGCTGCTGGGCATCGGCCTGATCGTGTCGCAGTCGATCATGCTGTTCAACGTGCTCAAGTGGCTGGCTGCGGCCTACCTGGTGTACATCGGCATCAAGGCCCTGCGTGCCCGCCCGGCGCCTGCCGGCAGCGAGAGCGTGCAGGTCTCGACCGTGGCGCGCACCCCGCGCGCCGCCTTTGTGGCAGGGTTCATGACCAACGGCCTGAACCCCAAGGCCACGCTGTTCTTCCTGTCGCTGTTCACGGTGGTGATCAACCCGCACACGCCGCTGCTGATACAGGCCGGCTACGGGGCCTACCTGGCGCTGGCCACCGGCCTGTGGTTCTGCCTGGTGGCCCTGCTGTTCAGCCACGCCCGCGTGCGCTCCGGGTTTGCGCGCATGGGCCACTGGTTCGATCGCGGCATGGGCGCGGTGCTGGTGGCGCTGGGTATCAAGATCGCCTTCACCGAGATGCACTGAGGCGGTTGATGGCCATTGGCCTGTCATCCCTGCGGGCGCGCAAATCATTCCTTTGGCTGATTTGAGCGCCCCCGTCCCGTTCTAGAGTAAGCGCCGTATTGCCATGCCTGCGTACTCGAAAAAGGGACTCCCATGCTGCAAACCAGGATTATCGCCCCCGCTGCGGGCGCTTACGAATACCCGCTGCTGATCAAGCGCCTGCTGATGTCGGGCAGCCGCTACGAGAAAACCCGCGAGATCGTGTACCGCGATCAGCTGCGCTACAACTACCTGACCCTGAGCGAGCGCATCGCGCGCCTGGCCAACGTGCTCACCGCAGCCGGGGTCAAGGCCGGCGACACCGTGGCGGTGATGGACTGGGACAGCCATCGCTACCTGGAGTGCATGTTCGCCATCCCGATGATCGGCGCGGTGGCCCACACCATCAACGTGCGCCTGTCGCCCGAGCAGATCCTCTACACCATGAACCACGCCGAAGACCGCTTCGTGCTGGTCAACAGCGATTTCATCGGGCTGTATCAGTCCATCGCGCCGCAACTGACCACGGTCGAGAAGACCCTGCTGCTCACCGACGGCCCCGACAAGCATGCCGAACTGCCGAACCTGGTGGGCGAGTACGAGCACTTGCTGGCCGGCGCGGCCACCACCTACGACTTCCCCGACTTCGACGAGAACTCGGTGGCCACCACCTTCTACACCACCGGTACCACCGGCAACCCCAAGGGCGTGTATTTCACCCACCGCCAGCTGGTGCTGCACACCCTGGGCGTGGCTACCGTGACCGGCAGCATCGACAGCATCCGCCTGCTGGGCACCGATGATGTGTACATGCCCATCACCCCGATGTTCCACGTGCACGCCTGGGGCATCCCCTACGTGGCCACCATGCTCGGGCTCAAGCAGGTCTACCCGGGGCGCTACGAGCCGGAGATGCTGTGTCAGCTGTGGCGGGACGAAAAGGTCACCTTCTCGCACTGCGTACCGACCATCCTGCAGATGCTGCTCAACGCCAAGGGCGCGCAGGGCCAGGATTTCGGCGGCTGGAAGATCATCATCGGCGGCAGCTCGCTCAACCGCGCCCTGTATGAGTCGGCCAAGGCCCAGGGCATCCAGCTCACGGCGGCCTATGGCATGTCGGAAACCTGCCCGCTGGTGGCCTGTGCCCACCTCAACGAAGAGCTGCTGGCCGGCAGCGACGACGAATGCATCAGCTACCGCATCAAGGCCGGCGTGCCGGTGCCGCTGGTGGAGGCCGCGGTGATGGATGCCGAAGGCGGCTTCCTGCCGGCTGACGGCGAGTCCCAGGGCGAACTGGTGCTGCGCGCGCCGTGGCTGAGCATGGGGTATTTCCGCGAACCGGAGAAAGGCGCCGAGCTGTGGCAGGGCGGCTGGCTGCACACCGGGGATGTGGCGACCATCGACAGCATGGGCGTGGTCGATATCCGCGATCGCATCAAGGACGTGATCAAGACCGGCGGGGAGTGGGTGTCGTCGCTGGCCCTCGAAGACCTCGTCAGCCGCCACCCCTCGGTGCGCGAAGTGGCGGTGGTGGGTGTACCCGATCCGCAGTGGGGCGAGCGTCCGTTTGCCCTGCTGGTGGTGCGTGAGGGCACCAGCATCGACGCCCGCGAGCTCAAGGAGCACCTCAAGCCCTACGTGGAGCTGGGCATGATCAACAAGTGGGCAATCCCCAGCCAGATCGCCCTTGTTACCGAAATTCCCAAGACCAGCGTGGGCAAGCTGGACAAGAAGCGCATCCGCGTCGACATCAGCCACTGGCAGGCCAGCAACAGCGCATTTCTGTCCACCCTCTGAAGGCGGGCCGGTCGCGCCCTGGCGGGCGCGACCCTTGCGCCAGACACCTGCGCGCCTTGTCAAAGCGAAAAAATAGGCCATCCTTGCCGCTGCCCGCGCAGTTGGCGAGCGAAACAGCTCTTTGGGTGTAGTACCAACGTGCAAATCACACTTTAGAGGGATCAAGCACAGGTACCTGCTGGCTATAGTCGGGTCAGGGGATTTTTAGGGACGGGGGCCCGCGCAAATGACTGCGCACTGCCACGTTGGTCGACCAGCAGGCGTATTCACGTCGGTCGTTCGATGCGTTTCTCAAAGGACTCACTGCCATAAAAATAAAGTACATGGAGTAGCGTCGATGACATCAGTAAATCTGTTCTGGCGCCGGGCGAAATTGCCATTGGCCGTCAGTCTCGCTTCTACGCTCGCCGGCCCTGCATTCGGCGTCAGTTTCAACATCGGTGAAATCGAAGGTCAGTTCGACTCGTCGCTGTCCGTGGGGGCCAGCTGGTCGACGGCCAAGCCGAACCAGAACCTGATCGGCGTCAACAACGGCGGCAAGGGGCTGTCGCAGACCTCCGACGACGGCCACCTGAACTTCAAGCGCGGCGAGACCTTCTCGAAGATCTTCAAGGGCATCCACGACCTGGAGCTCAAGTACGGCGACACCGGCGTGTTCGTGCGTGGCAAGTACTGGTACGACTTCGAACTCAAGGACGAACACCGTCAGTTCAAGGACATCAGCGACTCCAACCGCAAAGAGGGCGCCAAGTCGTCCGGTGCCGAGCTGCTCGACGCCTTCGTCTACCACAACTACTCGATTGGCGAACTGCCGGGTTCGGTGCGTTTCGGCAAGCAGGTGGTGAGCTGGGGTGAAAGTACCTTCATCGGTGGTGGCATCAACTCGATCAACCCCATCGACGTTTCCGCGTTCCGCCGCCCGGGTGCCGAGATCAAGGAAGGCCTGATCCCGGTCAACATGTTCTACATCTCCCAGAGCCTGACCGACAACCTGTCGGCCGAAGCCTTCTACCAGCTGGAATGGGACCAGACCGTCGTCGACAACTGCGGCACCTTCTTCTCCCAGCCGGACATCATCGCCGACGGTTGCACCGACAACCTGCGCGTATTGTCCAGCAGCCGCACCATGACCCCGGCACAGATCGCCGGCCTGGCCAACTTCGGCGTGGACGTGAACGAGGAAGGCATCAAGGTGGCGCGCGGCCCCGACCGCGATGCCCGTGACAGCGGCCAGTTCGGTGTTGCCCTGCGCTACATGTTCGAACCGCTCAATACCGAGTTCGGCGCCTACGCCATGAACTACCACAGCCGTGCGCCGATCTTCAGCGCCACGGGGGCTTCTGCACAGGCCTACGCCATTGCCGGCATGGTCGACCCGCGCACCGGCGCCGCCATCGTGGCGGGCAACTCCAAGTACTTCGTCGAGTATCCCGAAGACATCCGCCTGTACGGCCTGAGCTTCTCCACCACCCTGCCTACCGGCACCGCGTGGAGCGGTGAAATCAGCTACCGGCCGAACGCACCGGTGCAGCTGAACACCACCGACATCCTGTACGCCGGGGTCACCCAGCTGGGCGGCACGTTCGGCAATGCCTCGCTGCTCAAGGGCCAGGCCGATACCGACCTGCACGGCTACAAGCGCAAGGAAATCACCCAGTTCCAGACCACCCTGACGCACTTCTTCGACCAGGTGATGGGCGCCAGCCGCATGACCGTGGTAGGTGAAGTGGGCGTGACCCACGTGGGCGGCCTGGAAAGCGCCGACAAGCTGCGCTACGGCCGCGATCCGGTGTATGGCCCTGGCCCGCTGCCGGATACCTTCGGCCTCAACACCTGCTCGGACATCCTCAACGCCGGCACCATCGGTGGCGCCGCGCCTGGCGGTGGTTCCTCCGCCAACCGCAGCCGCAAGTGCGAAAAGGACGGCTACACCACCAGCACCTCGTGGGGCTACCGTGGCCGCGTGATCTGGGACTACAACGATGTGTTCGCCGGGGTCAACCTCAAGCCGAGCGTGGCCTGGTCGCATGACGTGTCCGGCTACTCGCCAGGCCCGGGCGGCAACTTCGAGGAAGGGCGCAAGGCGGTCAGCCTGGGCCTGGACGCCGAATACCAGAACACCTACACCGCGAGCCTGTCGTACACCAACTTCTTCGATGGCAAGTACACCACCGTGGATGACCGCGACTTCATCGCCCTCAGCTTCGGCGTGAACTTCTAAGCACTGATCCGGGAAGACCAAGATCATGAAAGCAACCAAGAGTCTGTTGAAAATCGGTGTGCTGAGCCTGTCGCTGCTCGCCACCGGCGTGATGGCGGCGGTGTCCGCCGACGAAGCCGCCAAGCTGGGCACCAGCCTGACCCCGATGGGCGCCGAGAAGGCCGGCAATGCCGACGGTTCGATCACCGCCTGGCAGCCCCTGAGCACCACGGCCGGTTCGGTCGATGCCAAGGGCTTCCTGTCCGACCCGTACGGCAACGACAAGCCCAAGTTCACCATCACCGCGCAGAACGTCGACCAGTACAAGGACAAGCTGTCCCCTGGCCAGTTGGCCATGTTCAAGCGCTATCCGGACACCTTCAAGCTGCCGGTGTACCCGACCCAGCGTGGCTCCACGGTGCCGGACTCGGTGTTCGCCGCCATCAAGAAGAACGCCACCACCACCAACCTGGTAGCTGGCGGCAACGGGCTGGAGAACTTCCAGATCGCGATTCCGTTCCCGATCCCGAAAAGCGGTGTGGAGGTGATCTGGAACCACATCACCCGCTACCGTGGCGGTGGCGTCACGCGTGTGGTGAACCAGGCCACGCCGCAGCAGAACGGCAGCTACAGCATGGTGAAGCTCGAGGAACAGTTCATGTTCCGCGATCGCCTGAAGGATTTCGATCCGGCCAACCCTGGCAACGTGCTGTTCTACTTCAAGCAGAAAGTGACCGCCCCGCCGCGCCTGGCCGGTACCGTGCTGCTGGTTCACGAGACCCTCGACCAGGTCAAGGAGCCGCGCAAGGCCTGGATGTACAACGCTGGCCAGCGCCGCGTGCGCCAGGCCCCGCAAGTGTCGTATGACGGCCCGGGTACCGCCGCTGACGGCCTGCGTACCTCCGACAACCTGGACATGTTCAACGGTGCGCCGGACCGCTACGACTGGAAGCTGGAAGGCAAGAAGGAGATGTACATTGCCTCCAACAGCTACAAGCTCGATTCGACGAGCCTCAAGTATGCCGACATCATCAAGCCGGGGCATATCAACCAGGACCTGACCCGTTACGAGCTGCGTCGCGTGTGGCATGTGGTGGGCACCCTGAAGCCGGGCCAGCGGCATATCTATGCCAAGCGTGACTTCTACATCGACGAAGACACCTGGCAAGCGGCCGTGATCGACCAGTACGACGGCCGCGGCCAGCTGTGGCGGGTATCCGAGGCACATGCCCAGGACTACTACAACAAGCAGGTGCCGTGGTACACCCTGGAAGCCATCTACGACCTGCAGTCGGGCCGTTACCTGGCGCTGGGCATGAAGAACGAAGAGCAGAAGGCCTACAACTTCGACTTCACTGCCAGCAAGGCCGACTTCCAGCCGGCAGCGCTGCGCCAGGATGGTGTGCGCTGAGTTAGAACCTCCTCCGTGTGATCCCCAGAACGCCCCGGCTTGCCCGGGGCGTTTCTGTGTGTGGCCCGACAACAGGCCGTGAGGGGCAATGCGGGATGAATTGCGCGCAATGCTTCGCTTCGTGAGTTTTTGTCGCTTTTTGTTGTAGTCTTTTTTCCGACCTCTGCGCCAATCATCTTCAAATGTGCCGTTTAAAGCGCTAGTCTCGGCGGGTCTGTTCTGCCGAAGACTTCCAACTAAAACGAGCCGGCCATGACTGATCTGTCGCGTATGCAAGGGTTCGCCAGCCAGGCCATCAGCGCTGTGGAGGGCCGCTTCTACCGTCCACCACTGCCCGAGGGGCACGTGCCGCGCCCGCGGCTATGCCAGCGCCTGCACGCCGGCCTTAGCGGTCGACTGCTGCTGGTTTCGGCGCCCGCCGGTTTCGGCAAGAGCTCGCTGGCCGTGGAGTTCTGCCAGAGCCTGCCCGCCTCGTGGGGCAGCCTGTGGCTGGGGCTGAGCCAGCGCGACAGCGACCCCGGGCGCTTTCTGGAACGCCTGCTCGAAGGGCTGCAGCAGTTCTGCCCGGACCTGGGCAACCAGGCCCTGGGCCTGCTCAAGATGCGCCAGCGGCACCAGCCTTTTGCCTTCGAGGAGTGGCTCGACAGCCTGCTCGACGAACTGGCCCTGCACCTGCACCCGCAGAACCCGCTGCTGCTGGTGCTCGATGACTACCATCTGGCCCAGGGCCCGGTGCTCGACCGCTGCCTGCAGTTCTTCCTCAATCATTTGCCGCCTGGCCTGGTGCTGCTGGTCACCAGCCGCCAGCGTCCCGACTGGCACCTGGCGCGCCTGCGCCTGTCGCAGCAGTTGCTCGAACTCACCGAACAGGACCTGCGCCTGAGCCCCGAGGAATCCCTGGCCGTGCTCGACCAGCACCCCACCACGCTGCGTGGCCAGGCCCTGGACAACCTGATTCAACGCAGCGACGGCTGGGTCGCCGGCCTGCGCTTCTGGCTGCTGGCCGCCTCCGAGGCGGGGGTCGACAGCGCCTTGCCCCACGCCCTGCATGGCGGCGAAGGGCTGATCCGCGACTACCTGCTCGAAGAAGTCATCGACTGCCTGCCGCCCGAGGTGCAGGCGTTTCTCTACGACACCGCCTGCCAGGAGCGCTTTTGCGCCGACCTGTGCGATGCCCTGCGCGAAAGCCACGACAGCGCGCAGATACTGCGTTACCTGAAGGCACACCAGGTGTTTCTGGTACCGCTGGACGAGCAGGGTCAATGGCTGCGTTATCACCACCTGTTCTCCGACCTGCTGCGCACCCGCCAGGCCAGCCAGCCGCTGGCCAGCCTGCACCTGCGCGCGTGCCGCTGGTTCCACGCCCAGGGCCTGCTCGATGAGGCGGTGGAGCAGGCCCTGCGCGCCGGTCACCTGGACGTGGCGGCCAACCTGGTGCAGAACCTGTCCGAAGAGCAACTGCTGGCCGAACAGAACGTCGGCATGCTGCTGCGCTGGAAGATGGACCTGCCCGACAGCCTGCTGATCAGCACCCCGCGCCTGATCGTGCTGTACAGCTGGGCGCTGGGGCTGGCCTGCCAGCTGGATGCGGCCGAGGAACTGGTCAGCCACCTCAGCCGGTTCCTGCCGGCGCCTTCGGCCACGGCGCAGAAGTCCATGCTGGCGCAATGGCTGGCCCTGAGCGGAATCATCGCCCGCGGTCGCGGCGACCGTCTGAAAACCCGCTCGTACTGCCAGCAGGCGCTGCGCAGCCTGCCCACCAAGCGCTACGGCCAGCGCCTGATGTGCCTGTCCACGTTGTCCAACCTGGCCATCGCCGAGGGCGATTTCTGGCACGCCCGTGGCTGGAACCGCGAGGCGCTGGAGCTGGCACGGCGGGTCGGCAACCCGTTGTTCGAGGCCCTGGCCCACTACGATCGCGCGCGGGTGCTGCATGCCCGTGGCGAGGTCCTGCGTTCGATGGAGGAGGTGCGCCACGGCCTGCAACGCCTGCAAGGGCTGTCGGCCCAGCGCCTGTACGCGGCGCGTGCGCGCCTGGCGCTGTACGAAGGCTACCTGCTGGTCGCCGGGCTGCAGCCCCAGGAAGGGCGTGCGCGCTTGCGCGCCGGGCTGGTGGAAGCGCGTGCCTGTCGCGACATCAGCGTGCTGATCGGGCATTGCGTGCTGGCCACCCTGGACGGACGCGAGGGGCGTTTTACCGAGGCCTTCTGCGAGCTGGCCGAGGCCGAGCGCCTGATGCATATCTGGGACGTGCCGCCGGTGTTCTATCTGGCCATGATCACCCTGGTCAAATGCGAGCTGTGGCTGGCCCAGGGGCGCATGGACCTGGCCGAATCCTGGCTGCTGCGCCTGGGCCAGACCTACGGTGGCGAACGTGCCGCCGCCGCACCGGAGTTCCATCCGCTGCTGCCTTTGCACATCGAACTGCAGCAGGCCCTGCTGGAACAGGCCCAGGGGCGTACCGCACAGGCCGCACAACGCCTGCAGGCGCTGACCGAGCACGGGCGCAGCAATGGCGGCCAGCTGCTCGGCACCACCGCGGTGTGTCAGCATATCGGCCTGTTGCTGGCGAGCGGTGCTGCAGAGGCGGCCGTGGTGTTGCTGCCCCAGGCCCTGGAGGCCGCGCAGGGGGGCGTGCTGCAACCCTTCCAGCGGCTGCTGGAAGATCACCCCGAGTGGATGCGCGAGCAGTTGCTGGCCCAGCCGGCGGGGCCGGTGCAGGCGCGCCTGCTGTCGCTGTTGCCGGTGGTTGATACCCCGCCGGCCCCCGGGGCGGGCACCGAGGCCCTGAGTGCGCGAGAGATGTCGGTGCTCAAGCTGATCGCGCTGGGGTGTTCCAACCAGCAGATCAGCGAGCAACTGTTCATTTCGTTGCACACCGTCAAGACCCACGCCAGCCACATCAACAGCAAGCTCGGCGTCGAGCGCCGCACCCAGGCGGTCGCCCGGGCCAAGGCGCTGGGCCTGTTGTAGCACGGCAGTCGGCCAAGTATGATGGCATCGCGCCATCACGCTTGGCGCGTTGGCTTCATGCCGCATGCTTGCGGCGCCTCAAGCAAAGTGCACGTGCTGCCGATAGCCTTTCCGAGGCCTGCAGCCGTTGACGTTGCTTGCCAAGCAGCATGCGCTGGCGATGATCGTCGCGCTGCTTGCGTCCTGAAGCCGAGCCTGTCCCTGTAGGCGCCTTGGCGCCGCTCTTCTTTCTTCCAAGTCAGGTTTTGTGGATGTTGGTGTATAGCCAAAAAAGTTTTCTGATCGTCGATGACTTCACCGACTTCCGCACGTCCGTGCGTTCGATGTTGCGGGAAATGGGTATCCGCGACGTCGATACCGCCGAGAGCGGCGAGACGGCGATTCGCATGTGCGGGCAGAAGCGCTATGACTTCATCCTGCACGACTTCCACCTGGGCGACGGCAAGAAGAACGGCCAGCAGGTGCTGGAAGACCTGATGATCGACAAGCTGATCAGCCACGAGGCGATCTTTGTCATGGTGACGGCCGAGAGCAGCCAGGCGGTGGTGCTCAGTGCCCTGGAGCACGAGCCGGATGCCTACCTGACCAAGCCCTTCAACCGCCTGGGGCTGACCCAGCGCCTGGACAAGCTGGTACAGCGCAAGACCCTGCTCAAGCCTATCTTGCAGGCGCTGGACCGTGGCCGACCGGCCGAAGTGCTGCTGGCCTGCGACAACCTGTGCAAGCAGGACCCGCGCTTTGCGCCGCTGTGCCTGCGCTACCGTGCCGACGCCCTGGGCGCCCTCAACCGGCATGAAGAGCTGGAGCGCTTTCTCAAGGCGATCCTGGCCAACCGCCCTACGCCATGGGCATACGCGGCGCTGGGCAAGCTGCTGTTCAAGCGCGGCCAGGCCGTCCAGGCCAAGGAAATCTACGAACAGGCGATCAAGGCGTTTTCGATGATGCCCGGCCTGTACGACGGCTTGGCCGACGTGCTGGCTGCCGCAGGTGAAACCCGCCGTGCCCAGTCGGTGCTCGAAGAGGCCGTACGCCTGTCGCCGCTGGCGGTCCGCCGGCAGATGCAACTGGGCAAGCTGGCCCTGGGCAACGCCGACTTCGACACCTCGTCGCGGGCCTATCGCCAGGCCGTGAGCCAGGGCCAGAATTCGCGTTTCAAAGACCCTGAAAGCAACCTGGGCCTGGCCCAGGCGCTGATCCAGAAGAACGTGGGCAACGGCCTGGATGCACGCACACGGGTGGAGCTGAACCAGGTGCTGGGCGATGTGGCCAAGGAGTACACCGACGACCAGGGCCTGCAGGTACGTGCGCGCTTGATCAAGGCCACCGGCCTGGCGCAGGCGGGCGATGCCGAGACGGCCGCCAAGCTCACCGAGGCGGCGGTTGCGCGGCTGGAGAACATGGACCAGTTCTTCTCGGCCGAAACCGCCCTGGCAGTGGCTGCGCAGTTGCAGCAACTGGGTCAGGAGGCGGCGGGCACGGCCATCCTCAAGAACTGCGTGGAAGTCTACGGTGACGACGCGAGCGTGATGCAGAGCATCGCCAAGCTGACTGACGACCCGACGATTCTAGGCGCCGGCAACGAAGCCGTCGACCTCAACCGCCAGGGCGTGCGCAGCTATCAGGCCGGCAAGGTCGGCGAGGCGCTGGAGCAGTTCCGTCGCGCGCTGGCGTTGCAGCCCAAGAACATCAGCATTGCGCTGAACACTGCCCAGGCGCTGCTGCGCATGGCCGGGGAAAACCCCTCGAGCGCCGCGCTGGAGGAATGCCGCGCGTGCCTGGCCAAGGTGGCGGGCATTCCCAATACCGATCCGCGCTACGAGCGCTATCGAAAACTGCGTATCCGGGCGGTGGGCTCATGAGCAACGATTCCCAGGGGCTGGATTTTTCCACGGTGATCGCCTCCACCGTACACGACATGAAGAACTCCCTGGCGATGCTGATGCAGGCGCACAGCCAGTGGCTGTCGCGCCTGCCGGCCGCCCAGGCGCAAGGCCCGGAGCAGGCGGTGGTGGAGCACGAGTTCGCGCACCTCAACGGCATGCTCGTGCAGCTGCTGGGGCTGTACAAACTCGGGGTCAATCAGTTGCCCATGTGCCCCGACTACCATGACCTGGACGACTTCATCGGCGGCCTGCTGGCGTCCAATCAGCCGATCATCGACAGCCGCGAGATCATTGCGCGCTACGAGATCGATGCCTTCAACCCGCTGGGCTTCTTCGACCGCGAGCTGGTCGGTTCGGTGATCTCCAACGTGATCAACAACGCCATCCGCTATGCCGGGCACGCTTTGCTGGTCACGGTGGCGGAGCAGGGCGAGCAACTGGTGCTGAGCATCAATGACGACGGCCCGGGTTATCCACAGGGCATGATCGACCGTCAGGCCGACTACGTGCAGGGCATCAACCTGCACACCGGCAGCACCGGGTTGGGCCTGTACTTCGCTGAACGCATTGCTGCGCTGCACGAGCGCAACGGTGTGCGCGGGCGCATCGAGATCGCCAATGGCGGTGCCCTGGGCGGCGGCCTGTTCCAGCTGTACCTGCCCTGAGCCGGTCGCCGGTCGGCCAGGGCGTTGCACCAAAGTCTACAAATTAAACGGTTAGTACATAAAATCCCGTAACATAGGCCATCTGCATTTCTTGTGTCCCGGTTCGCGCCTTCGTCGCTGACCGGGTGGTGATCTATTGTCTTTCGGGAGGGCCGTTTGAGCCTCTTTTCGCGTTTTCCGTTCAGCCCCCTCGCGTTTGCCGTGGGCCTTTCTTCCAGCCTGCTGGCGTTTGCGGTGCAGGCCGATGCATTCGACAACCTTGTCGACAGCCCGACCCTGACCGGCGACTGGGGCGGCAGCCGCTCACGCCTGGAGGCGAGCGGCGTCAAGCTCACCGGCGAATATGTGTCGGAAACCATGGGCCTGGTCAGCGGTGGCCTCAAGCACGGTGCGCGCTATGCGCAGCAGGTCCGCCTGGGCGCGACCTTCGACCTCGAGACATTGCTGGGCGAGGCGGATGCAGGCACGGTCCAGCTGACGATCAATGATCGGCGCGGCAACAGCGCCTCGCAAGACCTGGTGGGCAACCGGCTGCCGGTGCAGGAAATCTACGGCGGGCTGTACACGCGCCTGAGCGAACTGAGCTATGCGCGCAGCCTGTTCACCGACGACCTGAACGTCAAGCTCGGCTGGATGGCCATGGGCAATGACTTCGGCGGCATGGGCATCCTCACCAACTTCGTCAACGCAGGTTTCTGCGCGCACCCGCTGAGCATGTCCGGTGGCAGTGGCTGGGGCAACTACCCCACCGCGCACTGGGGCATGGAGCTGAAATACCGCATCAGCCCCGAGTGGACGGTGCAGACCGCCTGGTTCAACGTGAACCCCGAGACCAACAGCGCCTCGTCCAAGGCCTTCGACCTGACCTCCAGCGGCACCACCGGGGCCATCCTGCCGGTGGAGCTGATTTACAACAACCTGGCTACCTATGACGGGCAGTACAAGTTCGGCTGGTATTACGACACCTCCGACACTGCGCGCATCGGCCAGCCCGACAGCAAGGCGGCGGGGCGTCACGGTGCCTATGTCCTGGTCGACCAGATGGTATGGCGTTCGGATTCGACCCGGGGGCGCAACGTGCGCCTGTTCGCGCAGGCCACCGATACCGACACGGCCACTTCGCCGTTCTCGCACTGGTACGCGGCCGGTGCGGTGCTGAGCCGACCGTTCGCTTCGCGCGAGCATGACAACGTGGGGTTGGCATACGGCCGTGCGGTGTTCAACTCGCGCAGCCGCGATGTCCAGATCGCCAACCTGGAGCGCGGTGGCGACCTGGCCCAGGCGCAGAGTGTCAGCAACCTGGACATGGGCGAGCAGTTGGTGGAACTGAGCTACACCGCCCAGGTAACCCGCTGGCTGACGGTGCGCCCGAGCGTGCAGTACGTGATGGAGCCGGGT
This sequence comes from Pseudomonas sp. MF6396, assembly GCF_002018915.1. Lineage (NCBI taxonomy): Bacteria > Pseudomonadati > Pseudomonadota > Gammaproteobacteria > Pseudomonadales > Pseudomonadaceae > Pseudomonas > Pseudomonas sp. MF6396. Next base: position 86,624 of record NZ_MVOK01000024.1, read on the forward strand.
GCATTTTCCGGCAAGGACACCCAGGACGCGTTGCTGGCCGGCGTACAGGTGAAGGTGCAGTTCTGATGGAGTGAGCGCGATGCGCTTGTTCGCCGGGAGGCTGACCCCTGCACAGGACTGTAGGAGCCAGCCTTGCTGGCGAAGAGGGGTGCATGACATCATCCCGCGCCCAGATCGCCCAGGATGGCCTGCCTTCATGCTTCGCACTTCACTGCTTGCCCTAGCTCTGTTCTCCTTCCCGGTTTTCACCTACGCAGCCCCTTCGGCCTCGGACAAGAGTTGCAGCGGTGACGATTATGTCTGCCCCGACTGGATGCCGACCCAGGGCCAGGTGCAAGACGCCATGGCTGACTTCACCCGCAAGCTTCACGCCAGTGGCCGGATGACGTCGCCGATCAAGGTGCTGGGCCGCATAGAAGTCTCCACCGTCTCTTGCGCATCGATGGGCCCGGACCGCGATTCGAACTTCATCTGCGGTGCCGAAGTACGCCTGCTCGGCGACGGCGGGCAGACCCACCACGTGCAATCGTCCTACACCATGCGGCTTTCCGAGTCGAACCGGTTCAGCGTCTACTCGCAGGGCGAATGGGTTGAGTTGTGACGCGAATCGTGGCTGACTGCGCGCTCTTTTTCATCGAGCCCCTGCCGTAGCCATGAGTGAACTCACCGTCGAACTGATCCCGACCGGCCCTGAACACATCGAGTTGATCCGCAACCTCTACCAGTTCTATGCCTACGAGTCTTCGGACTGGGAGCAGGAAGACGTCGAGGTGGACGGCCGTTTCTACATCCACGACGAACACCTGGCCCGCTACTGGCAGGAGCCGCAGTGGAGCGCCAACCTGATCCTGGTCGATGGCTACATCGCCGGCTTCCTGCTGGTCGAGCGCAGCGAACTGGCCGGGCTGGACGCACAGGAGCTGGCCGACCTGTTCATTCTCAAGCGCTACCGGCGCAAGGGCATCGGCCAGGCATTGGCTACCCAGGTGCTGATGAGTGGGGAAGGTGACTGGCTGGTGCGCTTCTATGACCAGGATGAAACCTCACAGGCGTTCTGGCGCAGCGTGCTCGACAACCTGCCACGGCCGGTGCAGGCCATCGAACTGGATGATGAGGGCGAGTTGCTGAGCTTTTTGATTACGCGGGCGGTCATGCATTGAAAGGGCCGGCTACCAGCGGCAAGCCTCACCAGACTTCATGGATCTGGGCCCTGTAGTTTTTTTCGATGCGCTAGACCAGCAAGGGCGCGCTGATTAATCCTCGGGTGGGGTACTTCTGCTCTTGCGAGCTGAATGCCCTGTCCGGTCGATACTCTTCGTCACCGTCCCACAGCCAGAGCGAGCCACCCGGCCCACCCGCCCTTGTGCGGAATGTCAGAGATCCATACCCCCGTGCATTGACAATTATTCCAGCGATGAGAGTTGGCCCGATTGCTTTCGACCAAACTCGAAGAGCTGTTTGGTCAGCAGCAGGAAACCACTGTGCGTAAGCGTGGCCCAAGACCTGTTCCACTTGGAAGGTTTGACGCTGAGCTTAAGCCACTAGTAGCTAGATCATCTACCTTTCTGGCAGCGCCACCAGTTGCTTTTGCACCGTTAAATCACCTAGATTTCACGGTCTTCTCTTTTATGTAGTCCTCCAAATAACTTTCTAAGGGCTTTGCTTTTCCAAGAACATGAAGCGCACCAGACTGCGTATCAATTAAAAAACGGGGAATTCCCTGCGAGCTGCGCTGACAGCTCACCAGTTTCCAAAAATTCCTTTGATTGATAGCAGAAATACCATCCTTCGGAAAACTCGCCCTCATGTGTAATTTGCAAAGGAATTTCGGAATCAATTAAATATTCCTTTGCCCGCTTCAAGGCAAACGCATAAGTGATCATCAATTTGTTCTCAATAGTTGTAGTATTTTGAAATTACTGAGATTTGCTGGCTTCCCGGTCTGCCCATCAAGGAATCTAACAACATCATTCAGATTAAACACATTGAAAACATGCCCTGGCTGACCCAGCCCATAAGAACCAAACACAATTCCCCGAGCGCCATTTCCGGAGCTTGCCATTTGCTGCGCAATATTGTCAGGCGCCGTTATAGGGCCAAATTTAGAGCCAAATTGTTTTTAAAACACACTCAACGGGACACCCTTCGAATGGTTGATTGGCAATGCCGATGCAGGATTTTCTGCCAGTGTTGCATTAGTAGCAATAGTGCAGTTGACACAGTTATGAGTTCGGCCCGCTTCTGGATAACCCGGATTAACATTATTTATTGAGCCCGCAGTTTGGTCGGCCACACCTGCGCTTTTGCATCATCAAATTAACGTTTTACAAGTTCATAAAGCTGTGCCCTCAATATGTCAAATTCATTATTCTCTACAACAAGCGCTTGACCGTCGCTATAAAGAACAAGATCATTCAGAGAGCCCATCCCACCATACATAGACATCAACTTTGACGAGGCATACTTAGGATCGCTGTGAAAATCTTCCCGAATTCCCTCAAGAGCTGCCGTCCACCCCTCCACCTCCCCGCCCATGCGAAGAAGTTCAATCATTCGCTTAAGAGTCAAATCAATATTTTTGAGCTTCATTTCAGCGGACTCGAACTGATTATTTGGACCCCATCAATTAACCAGGGTTTTTGAACTACAATTTGCTGCGTCCCACCAACGTACAACCCACCTTGAGATCCAACCTCGCCAACATACACCTTGGTACCTGCCGGTATTTTTATCTCAAATGTAGTGTCGAGTGGCGACTTCGCGCCTCCTGGCCACTCCGGTAGAACAGCCTTGTCGATCCTTGTCTGCAAAATACCAGATGGCGGCTCAGCACTAAAAAACTGCCCAAGTGGCTTATCGACAGTACCAGCTCGGTAAAGAACGGTATCCTTTTCGAGTGTGACAACAGAGTAACGTCCGCCAGAAAAAGTTTCAGCAATGCTATCGGCCAATGGTCCAGGTTTGATTGCCGAGTAGGTACCTTCTACTGGCCCAAAACCTTTTGCACCACCCACCGAATGCGCATAAGGCATCCCTGCCTCCGCATCCGTTATACCACTTGTCGAATTTGGATTCTTTCCAGGTGCCCCATTTTTACCACCAGCGTTGTCCACCAGGCTCGACGCCTTCCACGCCGTCTCCCGCTCCCCAAGCGCTTTCGCAACCTGCCCCAGCTTCCCTGCCTTGTTGATCACCGCAAAGCTCAGGGCGAACTCGGTCTCCCACTGCATTTCCACCCGCAGGGCAGCCTGTTCCTGGCCTTGCAGGCGCAAAACAAACGCCTGGACTTTCGCGTCCTGCTTGGCGCTCTCAAAGGCTTGTGCGACTTCGTATGGATTGCTGGCCTTCTGAATCAGTCCGTTGGTGATACGAGAACTGGTGCCACTAAAGTCCGTGACCAGCCCTTCACCCAAGCCGTAGATGTTTCTGGCTGACTCGGCCACTGCCGCCGCAATGCCTTGCCCTACGCCAATCCCACCACCCAGCAGATCGGTTTTGCCGTAATTGAGGTTGCGGTCGTAATAGGCGAGTTGTTCCCAGTTCTGAAGGAATCTGTCGTTGATCAGGTATTCCTGATTCACCTTCGGATCATAGAAGTTCGCGTGGTTGATCTCATAGTTCTTGAGCAACGCCAACGTTTCCGAGGCGGTATACACCTTGTGCGGGTCGCTGATGCTCGGCACATCCCCTTTGTCCGTGGTCGCATAGTTCGCCCCCAGCGGCGCCAGCGCCTGCCCGAGGTGGGCGAGGGTGCTGTCGTCGAACTTCACGCCCGCAGCGCTGATCGTGGTCTGCCAGTCCTTGTCGGTGTAGTAGGCAAATGCCTCGGCCATGCGCCGCTCGGCTTCGGCCACGCTGATGTTCTGCTCTTGCGCCAGCGCCTTGGCCTGCTCGGAGATGAGCTTGCGTTCTTCCGGGTGCAGTACGAGGCTTGGAGGTGTCTACGAAACCAGGGGCGATTCAGACCGTAGGTCGTCAGGGTGGGTGCAAAAGGAATGCAACTTGACTGCAGAAAGGATGCAAATAGGGTGCAAGAAGGCGGCAAAAAGGGTGCAGATAGGGTGCAAAAACACCCCATATTCAGCCTAAGCTTCTACATCTAAACCTGCCGCTTAATTTTCAAGGATAAATAAAGTCTATACTTATTTTAACTTTAACTAAGTCCAAGGTTACCTCACAGCCACTCCACGCTGGCAGCCCTCCTGTAAGTTTATTCTCAAGATACCAACTGCGAAGCTCTGTTAAAAGGTCTAAAATATCTGTATTGGCTCGCCCGCCTGCCGTGAACCAGGCAACGTTACCTTGTTCATCAATGTAGTCATACTCATACTCACAGCTATCTAGCTCTTGGGATAACTGTGCCCGCATTATAATTTTACAGGCTCCGCCGGGAGCAATTTCAAATAAAATACCCCCAATGTCATTGTAGATATCATCATCACTACGCATCAATTTCCACCCGGTGAGTTTTTAAATACTGTAGTGGTCAACTGATCCCGGACACTGAATTGAGTTTTTCCTCTGCGACCGCAGGCGGTAGCCCTTCGTTGAATTGATGCGGTCGCCGCCAGTTGTACCGCTCCATCAAAAACCGACTGATATCTTGCTGCGCCAGCACAGCGCTCATGTAGCCCACCGTCGGTATCCATTCAGTCTTCAGGCTGCGAAATAGCCGCTCCATCGGCGCGTTGTCGTGGCAGTTGCCGCGCCGACTCATGCTCTGCGTGAAGCGGTATCTCCATAGTCTCTGGCGGAAACTCAGGCTGCCGTATTGGCTGCCCTGGTCGCTGTGAAACAGCACATTCTGAGGCCGGCCACGCCGCTCATAGGCCATATCCAATGCCTTGATCACCAGGTCGGCATCAGGCTTGGCTGAGAACGCCCAACCTACAACACGCCGGGCACAAAGGTCGATGACAGCCGCCAGATAGTGCCATTGGCCTTCAGCCCAGACGTACGTAATATCACCGCACCAGACTGTGTTCGGGGATGCCACGCTGAACCCGCGATCAAGCACGTTCGGGATATCAGGCCGCTCCACGGTAGCCTTTTTGTAGGCATGGGAGCCCGGCTGTTTGCTGATCAAGTTCAGCTCGCGCATCAACCTACGTACCTTGAATCGCCCGATCTGAATGCCGTCCTCTTTCATCATCGGCATGATGCTCCGGCTGCCCGCAGCGCTTCGGCTTTGCGTAAACAACTCGTTCACGCGGCTACGCAAGACTACTCGTTCGGCATCCGGATACCGACGTTTCCGGCAGTACGCGTAGTAGCAAGATCGGGTGACATCAAATACCGAGCACAACAGATCAACAGGCTCTTGAGCCCGCAGTTGATCGATTAACGCGAACGCTCGTGTTCCTCGGCCATCAAGAGCGCGGTGGCCTTTTTTAAGATCGATTTTTCCCGTTCTAACCGATTGATACGGGCTTCGAGTTCCTGGATTTTTTGCTGCTCAGGTGTCAGAGCCTTGCTGGTGGGAGTAACACCGCTACGTTCTTGCTGAAGCTGGCTCACCCATCGACGAAGCGCCGATTCGACCAATCCGAGCGAACGGGCGGCTTCGATATGGCTGTAGCCTTGGTCGAGCACCAGGCACGCAGCCTCGCGCTTGAACTCAGGGGTAAAGGTACGACGTTGCTTGGTCATCAGACACCTCTCTATGGCGAGCATTCTCGCCTAAATGGGTGTCCGGTTTCATTAGACCACTACATACAATCTCTTTTGGACGAGCACCGCCTATTGAATACTCCACATTAAAGCTATCTGGCCGAACACTTTTGCCAGAATACACAGGCTCAATCTTCACGCTAACCTGCTTGCCTTCCTTAAGTGCGGACGTCCATGTATTCTCCATAGACTTCCAAGTACCTTTATTCAAGTTCCCATTCATGGGAAGGAGATTCAATCTCTCCCCAGGTCCGTTGAATATACTAGCAATCAAGTGCCCACCCTCGTCCCCACTGACGCCTCACTTACCTGCCACACATTGCTGATATGTATTCCGATCATTTTTAGTCAATGAAAGATTTGACTCGACTTTCTCAACGCGGCCCAAGCCATCTGTTTGAAAAGTTTTATTCCCATCGACCTTATATACGGTATTCGGCACAGGCTTATTCAGCTCTTTATTCCATGCACCTTTACCACCAGAACTAATCTCGACCTCCCGTAAAGCTTGCCCTGTTCCTTTTGCACCATCTAAACCTTAACGAGCACAAACTCCATCAAAATACCACTACCACTCATGCTTTCAATAATTACTCGACTCGCTTCTATCGACTTCAAAGCGAAATTCATTTCATTTAATGACGCGGAAAAGTCGACAATACAATCCATGTCTGGAACTCTCTTGTTTCCCTTGATTTTAAAACCCTCAATACCAAGAACTGCAATATTATTATTTTTGCAGTAGTCGACCAGCCTGATTCCATCGCCAACATCAAACAAAGGAATGCCACTCCACATCAATGTAGGTGTAACAGGTAAATCCTCAACGAATACTTCAACTGTAATCAGTCCCATGGTGCAACCCACTCAGGATCTTTTTATTGGAGACTTGGACAATCGCTCCCGTGCGATCATTCCTTACCACATAAGAACCATCCTTAGCGATATACCCAGTAGCTGGATCGTTAAGGCGGCTCCCTGACACAGTATCAAAACGAGTATCTTTCGTCACAACCGTTTTGACTGGTTTATCGATTACAGACTGTATAGAGCTTTCCGTCCAACCCCATTTACCCATTTGGTCGGCAATCTTTGGTTCAATCGTAATTGAAATTCCTTTTGCACCATCTAAACCGTCAATTTAATCCAAATAAAATCTGCCTGAGAGCACGTTGTTTTTCTAGGGTTGAACCATCAAAAAAAACCTTATCAGACGTTATAACTTTAATAACTTTACCACACTCATAAACTTTAAATCCCTGGCTCTCCAACAGCGAAATGCTGGCAAATCTATCCACGCCTGCTCTCTCCCAGAAGAGGTTGCCTAGCCACATAGTGCTTCCAATCGCCTCAATATATCCTTGCCTGAGCACGTTACGGCCAGGATTCCCTGAGGTATCAATTTCCATTTGATCCAAGGGGGGAGGCAAGCCATTCGACTTCATTGGAAGACCTGAAAGAGGGCGACCCACGCATTCATACTCTAGAGGGTCTGTAGCGTTCTGCCAAAAATCATATTCGACATCAGAAACCCATGCCTGAATAAAACCTTCAACATTGAGAATAGGCCTTATTTCCTCTTCCAACTTAGTATTACCATGACCCTCTGATTCTTCTAGTACCAAAAAGCAATAACCCAGTGCTGGAAGCAACCCGAATCGGAGCTCAAACCCACCAGACACCAAACCACTAGGCCATGATTTTTTTTTCAATATTTTCTTTTCAAGCGTTTTGATATCAATCTTAACCCCATGCAGAAAAAATATCGTAGGGGAGGAAAACTTACTTAAAAGCTCTTCAACCAAAGCCAGCATCTGCAAACCACTGATCGACTCGACATCAAAAACAAACTTGAATCGCTTCATCTTTTCAGGTCTCACTTGAATTCTTTAACAACCACTTTGACATTATATTCACGGCCGAATTCGATAAGCGACTTAGCAGCAGCCGAGCCACCAGGCTGAACTCGCAGGTCAAGCACCATATTTGCTGGTACACCATTGACTTTCGCGCCATTTGTCCCTAAGTCGATAATATGATCTTGCATTCGGCCTAACCACGTACTTCCTACCGTATCTACAGATTTCAGACTAACGAGCGTATTACCATTCTGAAAATCAACAAGCGGGAAAGACCCATTTCTTTCGGCCCCTACGTTATACCAGCCGCTCTGCGGTGAATACTCAGTTTTAGCAAGGTATGACTCAATGTCTACCCCTCGTTGAGTCGGTTTAAGAGTCCAAACCTCTGAAAGATTCGTTGTGAGATCTTTTGCACCATTTTTTTCCCCGCTTTGCAACATCCCCGCCAGCTTCTCAAGCCACCCTGGCGTTTTCGAAGCCACAGCTTTAGCAGCACTTCCCAGCGAAATAATCGCCAGCGCCAGTTCCGCTTC
>NZ_MVOK01000025.1:0-92517 GCF_002018915.1 Pseudomonas sp. MF6396
CCACTGGGCGGGGTCAACGGGCTGGCCCGCGAGATCGCCGCCGGCCTCGGCGTGGCGCCGGCCATCACCACCAGCGGCGAGCTGCGCTTCGGCACCTGCCTGCTCAACCCGCCCAGTGGTTATGCGCTGGCCGACCTGGAGCTGGGCAAGCGTTTCGTGTCCGACCTGCTGGCCGGTGAAAGCGTGCGCATCGATGGCGCCGCGCCGTGGCTCGAACAGGCGCAACTGCCGCAGAGCGAGCAGGCGCAGCTGGCCATTCACGTGGGCTGCGATGCACGTGAGGCCGACGCCAACGAGCTGGTGATCTACCCGCGCTGCGTGCTGGTGGCCGTGAGTGCCCAGGTGCCGGAGCTGGCTGCAGCGGTGCGTGCGGCGCTGCACCGCGCGAAGATCGCCGAGCCGGCATTGGCCTGCCTGCTGGCGGCCGACAGCGAGATGGCCAGCCCGGCGTTGCACGCGGCAGCGGCCGAGCTGGGCGTGCCGTTGCGCTTCGCCCCGGCGGCCGGCAGCGTTGCCGAGCTGGCCGCGCAGGCCTGGCCGCAGTTGCTGGCGCCGCAGTGCGCAGGCGAGGGCGTGGCGATTGCGGTGGCCGGCCAGCCGATCGACCCGCAACGGATCGGGCGCGCCCGTGGCCGCCTGGCGGTGATCGGCCTGGGCCCGGGCGCCGCCGACCTGATGGTGCCGGCGGTCAAGGCCGAGCTGGCACGCGCCAATGACGTGCTGGGTTATGAAACCTATGTGCGCATGGCCGGCCCGTTCCGCGCCGATCAGGTGCTGCACTGCACCGACAACCGCGAAGAAATGCAGCGCGCACGGCATGCCTTCGAGCTGGCCGCGCAAGGCCGCTCGGTGGTGGTGGTGTCGTCGGGCGACCCGGGCGTGTTCGCCATGGCAGCGGCGGTGCTCGAAGCCTTGCACGAGTCGACGGACCCGCAGTGGCACAGCGTCGAGCTGCAGATGCTGCCGGGCGTCTCGGCCTCGCTGGCCACCGCCGCGCAGGCCGGTGCGCCGCTGGGGCATGACTTCTGCGTGCTGTCGCTGTCGGACAACCTCAAGCCCTGGGACATCATCGAGAAACGCCTGGACCTCGCCTGCCAGGCCGACCTGGCGCTGGCCTTCTACAACCCGATCTCGCGCTCGCGGCCCTGGCAGCTGGGGCGTGCCCTGGAGATCGTGCGCCAGCACCGCACGCCAGCCACCCCGGTGGTGCTGGGCCGTGACATCGGCCGCCCCGGCCAGACCCTGCGCACCCTGACCCTGGGCGAGCTGACGCCAGAGCAGGTGGACATGCGCACCATGGTGCTGGTGGGGTCGTCCACCACCTGCACCTTCGCGCGTGCCGACGGTGGCGAGTGGGTGTACACGCCGCGTTGGTATGGCGCCGGCCGCCCTGGATAGCCACAGGGTCTCGTAGGGAAAAAAAGGTGCGCCTGGAAACGGGCGCACCTTTTTTCATGCAGGCCCGGTGATAGTTTGCAGTGGCCTGGCTGTGCCGCGGCAAACCAAAACTGAACAAGGATGATGTTATGGATAACTCGACTGTGTTTCCCTGCGCGGAAAAAAGCGCTGAATTCTTCAGCAACCTGGAAGTACCGGATCTTCAGCATTCGCCGCTGTCCATGCGCGGGCTGCTGGCCAGTGAAGGGCTCGATGACGAAGCGGGCGAAGTGGCACTGATGACCAGCGAAGGCCCGACGATTCTGACCTTTGCCGACAAGCTGTCGGCGGACAAGCGCCAGATGGCCAAGGACGCCACCCTGTTCGCCGAGATGGTGGCCAACACCTCGGGCAGTATCCAGGAGCAGCCCCTGCAATGGCTGGCAGCCTACCGGGAGGCCATGCTGCACGCCGGCTGGTTCATGACCAGTTCGGACCGTCAGAGCTACAACACCAGCAAGCGCGACATCACCATGGACAGCGTTGTGCTGGAAATCGTCGCCTCGGTGGCCGGTGGCAACGCAGCCGCCATGATCCCGCTGGTTTCCAGGGCCCTCGACAAGCTCAAGGGCGACGAGGACATGATCACCCTGTTCAACAACAACAGCACCGGCGCGAGCAAGGACAGTTGCCGCATTCTGCCGTGCCTTGAAACGGATAACGGCGAAGCCGTGACACTGTTCATAGGGCTTGAATACAACAAGCGTACCGACAAGGGCGGCGCACTGTTCTGGAAGTGGGACAATGAAACCATGGACATCACTCAGGTGGCCACCATGGTCAACTGGAACGAACGTGTCTATCAGCGCAACAAAGACGACATCCACGACTACATGGGTATTTCCTCGGATAACTTCTTCAGGAAAATCAAGAAGAAGTAATTCTACCGGCACCGGTGTCAAGGCGCCGGTGCCGCTATCCTCAAGGAGTCGAGGCATGGCAATGCAGTACGAGACATGGGTCAATGGTGCGCAGCTGATTTCATTTCCCGGCGGGTTGAGCGCACCGGACAGGGATGATGTATTGAACTCCCACTTGCTGGCGCAGGTGTCGGCCAACCAGGACGGCCTGGTCACCGCCAACCCCCGGGCCTGGTTCAAGCGCAATGTGGACGGCCTGGGCCAGCTCATGTGGAGCACCCAGACCGTGCAGTCCGATGTATCCAGGTTCGCCGGCCTGGATGACCTGAGCATCGTCGCGCTGGTGACCAGGCACCTGAAGAAGAAGTTGCCTGCGGCCATCGTGCGGCAGATGACCGACATGCTGGAGCAGATTTGCGAACTGGCCTACGAGCACCCGGCGCGCCAGCTGTTTCGTGCCCAGGTGCTCGCGCACAGCCAGGCCAGCCAGCGCACGGCGATCAACTTCCAGCTCAGTGCGTGTACTGCGCCAGACCAGGTGTTCAGCCTGTTTGTGAGCCTGGCGCTGGTGGTGCCGCTTCAGCAGGACTTTCTGCACCAGACGTTCTGCGGGGTCGACAGCCCGGGCGACGCGCTGTTCTTCTACAGCCACAAGCAGTTGTCGGTTGCGCGCTATGCGCGACTGCGCGACATGACGGTGGCAGCCCTGGAGGACGATGCCGTTGTGCTCAGGCGGGTGGTGCCGCAGGCCAAGGCCAAGGCCGACGGCTCGTTGCAAGGGGGCACCCATGACCTCCACTGAACGTTCGCAGGTGATCGGCGACAACCGGGTGTCGTTCGGTGAGGGCATGGACCCTGCCGACATGCAGGACATGATGGACCTGATGGTGTACGCCGAGATGTACGCCAGCAAAGCGGTTGGCCAGCATGCCTCGCCGCAGGCCTGGAATGAGTTCCACCATGCCTGCCTGCTGCGGCATGGTTGCCGTCTGATCAGCTTTCTGTCGTCGGTGTCCACGGCTGCCCACGACCTGGCGCAGGTGCGTGCCTTCGAGGTCACGGTGGTACAGCGGGACGCCGAGGTGCTGTTTCACCAGGTGATCAGCCAGTCGCTGCGCGACCTCGACCTGGAGACCAAGGCCCGACGCCACTTCGAGTCTTCGGCCATGCCCAGGCGCGACGTGGAGAAGGCCATGCACTGCAAGGTCACGCCCTGTTTCACCGATCGACGCAACCAGCCCATGCTGTGTTTCTGCGGGCTGGTGATGCGCTTTGAAGTGGACGTCGAACACGGCTTTCTGACCGATACCTACCGGCGCTACGTGACCCTGACGCCCCATGGTGGCTGCTACCTGTTCGATCGCCAGGCGTACGCGAGCCATCGCACGTTCGTACTGGCCCAGACCCGGGCACTCTCGGAAGGTTTCTTCCAGGACCGGTAGGGGCTAGAGCACCAGGTAGCCCTTGATCCCGGTGAAGATGATCTGCGCCGCCAGGGCGCACACGAACAGGCCCATCAGCCGGCTGACGATCTGCAGGCCCTGGTCGCCAAGCAGCCGTTCGATGCGGTGCGACAGAAACAGCACCAGGCCAACGGTGAAGCTGGCCAGGGCGATACTCACGATGGCCAGCAGCTTGTCGTCCCAGTGCGGCTGGCTGACGCCCATCACCAGCAGCGCACCGATGGTGCCGGGGCCGACGGTCAGCGGGATGGTCAACGGCACGATGGTCACGTCCTGCTGCACGTTGTCGGTGTTGACCGCCGACTTGCCCTGGGCCATGCCCAGCGCCGAGATGAACAGCACACTGCCGGCGCCGATGCGAAACGCGTCGGGGGTGATGCCGAAGATGCCGAAGATTGCCCGCCCGAACAGGTATAGCAGCACGCTGGCGATCAGTACCGCCAGCGCCACGCGCCAGGCCAGCTGCTTGCGCTCCTTGCTGGAGTGGCCGCGGGTCAGGCTGATGAAGCAGGACAGGACGAAGAACGGGCTGTAGAGCACGAGCATCTTCAGGTAGACGCTGAACAACTCATGGAGCATGGCGTGGGCTCGCGGCAAAGGGGGCGTTGGGCAAGTGTATCAGTGGGGGACGGGCGCGTTGTCGGGCTGCTCGTGGGGCTTACGGTGGGCCACCCAGTATTCGATCAGTTCGCGCAGTTGCGACAGCTCCACCGGCTTGGCCATGTGCCCGTCCATGCCGGCCTGGCGTGCGCGCTCCTTGTGCTCGGCCAGGATGTGCGCGGTCAGCGCCACCACCGGCGTGCGCGGGCGCAGGCTGACCGCCTCCCAGGCGCGCAGCTGCTGGGTGGCCGAGAAGCCGTCCAGCACCGGCATCTCGCAGTCCATCAGCACCAGGTCGTAGCGCTGCGCCTTCATGGCCTGCAGGGCTTCCTCGCCGTTGCTGGCGGTGTCGGGCTCCAGGTTGAGCTTGCCGAGCATGCCGCGGATCACCTTGGTGGAGATGTTGTTGTCTTCGGCCACCAGGATGCGGAAGTCGGCGGGCACGTCCAGCGGGGTGGCCAGGCTGGGCGGCTGCATGCCGCGCATCTGGCCCTTGCTGCGCTGGGCCAGTTCTTCGGCCAGGGTGGTTTTGAGGGTGTAGCCGGCCACGGGCTTGGCCAGGATGCGCTTGACCCCGGCGTTGCGGGCGATGACCTTGCTCGGCGCATTGGTGATGCCGGTGAGCATGATGATCAGGATGTCGTGGTTCAGGCTCGGATCTTCCTTGATCTTGGCGGCCAGTTGCATGCCGGTCATGCCGGGCATGTTCTGGTCGAGCAGCACGGCATCGAAGTAGTCGCGCAGGTGCGCCTTGGTGCGCAGCAGGGCCAGGGCTTCCTTGCCCGAGGGCACGGCGCTCACGTTCATGCCCCAGGCGCTGCACTGCTGCACCAGCACCTTGCGGCAGGTGTCGTTGTCGTCCACTACCAGCACCCGGGCATCGCGCAGCGGGCCGTCGAGGTCGGCGGCGGGCTGTTCGAGGCGCTGCGGGTCCAGCGGCAGGGTCATCCACAGGGTGTTGCCCTGGTTGTGGCTGGTCTTGATGCCGAACTCGCCCTGCATCAGGGCGATCAGTTGCTTGGCGATCACCAGGCCAAGCAGGCCGCCGAGCTTGTTGCTCGACAGCACGTGCTCGCTGTGCAACTCGGCCTGCAGCAGTGCCTCGCGCTCGCTGGGCGGGATCGGTTCGCCGCTGTCCTGCACGGCCAGGCGCAGGCGCGGGCTGCTGCCGCGCTGGTCCAGTGCCACCACCAGCAGGATCTCGCCCTGCTCGGTCTTTTTCAGGGCGTTTTCCAGCAGGCTCAGCAGGGCCTGGCGCAGGCGCGTGGGGTCACCGCTGATGACCCGCGGCACCTGTGGCTGGGTGAAGCTGATCAGTTCGATGTTCTGCTGTTCGGCCTTGGCCCTGAAGATGCTCAGGCAGTCCTCGATCAGGGCGTTGAGATCGAACTGCACGTCATCCAGCTCGATCTGGCCGGACTCGAGCTTGGAGATGTCGAGGATCTCGTTGATCAGGGTCAGCAGCTCGTTGCCGGCACTGTGGATGGTCTGCACATAGTCGCGCTGCTTGACCGACAGCGGGGTGCCCAGCAGCAGTTCGGTCATGCCCAGCACACCGTTCATCGGGGTGCGGATCTCGTGGCTGATGCGTGCCAGAAACTCTGCCTTGGCGTTGATTTCGGCGGTGCTGGCGGCCAGCTCGCGGCTGGCGCTGAAGCGCGCCTCGCTGATGCTGCGCAGGCGCTCGCCCAGGGCCATGTTGAGCAGAAGGCCGGTGAAGGCGGTGAACCCCAGCAGTATGAACAGCAGCCATTCGGTGGGGGTGCGGGTAAGGCCCAGCAGCGCCGGCAGCACCACCAGGCAGCCCAGGTTGAACACCAGCATGGCCAGGCTGAACAGGCGCGCCGGGGCGAAGCCGCGCACCCAGTGGCAAACGGCCGTGATCAGCATGCTCAGGCTGGCCAGGGCCACCAGCGCGTAGGTGGCCAGGTTCAACGGCAAGGTGTCGACGAACAGCAGCAACAGGCCGCCGATGGCGATCAGCAGGATCTCGCCTTGCAGCAGGCGGGCCAGGCGCGGCTGCTGCAGGGGGGCGAAGAAGCGCAGGGTGAAGGCCAGCCCGCAGAGGCTGGCGAGCAGGGCAGTGAGGTAGGCGGCCGGTGTCTGCGAGGTCTGCCAGAGGTTCCACGGCCCGCTCAGGTTGAGCAGGATCAGCGCGCTGAGCAGCATCAGGCTGTGGTAGCCGGCCAGCCACAGGCTGCTGGTGGAGCGCGAATAGCCGAAGCGCACCAGGTTGTGCAGGATCAGCATGCCCATGCAGCCGAACAGCAACCCGAACAGCAGTGGCTGGCGCTGGTCGGCGGCGGCGCTCACGGCGGGCATCAGGCTGATGCCGGGCCGCAGCTGGTGCTCGGAGACCAGCCGCAGGTAGAGGTCCTGGGCCTGGTCGCTGCTCGGCACCGCCAGCAGGTGATCGTTGGTGGTCAGGCTCACCGGGCCGTTGGTGTCCGGGCGGCCGTTGTGGGACTGCTCGATCAGCCGGGCGCCGTCGACCACATACAGGTTCAGGTGCGACAGGTCCGGGGCGAACAGGCGCAGTACCTGTTCGGGCTGGTGTGGGGGCAGGTGGTAATGCAGCCAGAGCGCCTGCTGGGGCTCGGCGGCATCGAGCTGGTTGAGCTCGATGGGACTGAACTGGTTACGGTAACGCTCGGAACGGATGTCGCTCAGTTGGAGGTTGGCCTGATCGTCGAGCAATACCGACCACCCACTGCCCGAATCGGCCGTGGCCGGGAACAGGCAGAGCAGAGTCAGCAGGCTGACGGTGAGTCCAATGGCAATCCTGAGCCAACGCACGAGATATCCCTTCCTAGCCAAATGCCGGTTTGCAACTATGCGCGGCGTGCCAAGCCGAAGGCAAGGCCCCTTTGGAGCCTTGCCGTGTCAGCTTACTCCTGGTGCTCGCCACGTTCACGGGCGATGGCGCGGTAGCCGATGTCGGTGCGGTAGAAACTGCCGTCCCACTCGATTTCGGCGGCCAGGCGGTAGGCCTGCTGCTGCGCGGCTTCGACGGTCTCACCCAGGGCAGTGGCACACAGTACGCGACCACCGCTGGTGACCACCTGGCCGTCCTTGAGGGCGGTACCGGCATGGAACACCTTGCCGGTGAGCTTGGCTGCGGCGTCCAGGCCGCTGATCGGTGCACCCTTGGCGTAGTCGCCCGGGTAGCCGCCGGCGGCCAGTACAACGCCCAGGCTCGGCTGCGGGTTCCACTGCGCTTCGACCTTGTTCAGGGCCTTGGCGAACGCCGCTTCGATCAGCAGCACCAGGCTCGATTCCAGGCGCAGCATCACCGGCTGGGTTTCCGGGTCGCCGAAGCGGCAGTTGAACTCGATGACCTTGGGGTTGCCGGCCTTGTCGATCATCAGCCCGGCATACAGGAAGCCGGTGTACACGTTGCCTTCGGCAGCCATGCCGTTGACGGTCGGCCAGATCACCTGGTCCATCACGCGCTGGTGGACCTCGGCAGTGACCACCGGGGCTGGCGAGTAGGCGCCCATGCCGCCGGTGTTGGGGCCGGTGTCGGCGTTGCCGACGCGCTTGTGGTCCTGGCTGGTGGCCATCGGCAGCACGTTCTGCCCGTCGACCATGACGATGAAGCTGGCTTCCTCGCCGTCGAGGAACTCTTCGATGACCACGCGCGAACCGGCGTCGCCGAAGGCATTGCCGGCGAGCATGTCGCGTACCGCGTCCTCGGCTTCAGCCAGGGTCATGGCGACGATCACGCCCTTGCCCGCGGCCAGGCCGTCGGCCTTGATCACGATCGGTGCGCCTTTTTCGCGCAGGTAGGCCAGGGCCGGCTCCACTTCGGTGAAGTTCTGGTAGTCGGCGGTCGGGATCTTGTGACGGGCCAGAAAGTCCTTGGTGAAGGCCTTGGAGCCTTCCAGCTGCGCCGCGCCCTTGGTGGGGCCGAAGCAGTCCAGGCCGCGGCTGCGGAACGGGTCGACCACGCCGGCCACCAACGGGCCCGCGGGGCCGACGATGGTCAGGGCGACGTACTTCTCGGCGAAGTCGGCCAGTTGGTCCAGGGCGGTGACGTCGATGTCGACGTTCTTGCACTTGGCTTCGGTGGCGGGGCCGGCGTTGCCGGGGGCGACGAAGACAGTCTCGACGCGAGGGTCCTGGGCAACTTTCCAGGCCAGGGCGTGTTCGCGGCCGCCGCTACCGATGATCAAAACGTTCATGTCAAAACCTCGATGACGCTAATTCGGAGAGTAACTGTAGGAGCCGGCGTTGCCGGCGAAGGTCGCACCGCGTTGACCGGGCGGGCCCATTCGCCGGCAACGCCGGCTCCTACACGCAGTGGATCAGTGACGGAAGTGGCGCATGCCGGTGAACACCATCGCGATGCCGGCTTCGTCGGCCGCGGCAATCACCTCGGCATCACGCATCGAACCGCCCGGCTGGATCACCGCAGTGATACCCACCTTGGCCGCGTTGTCGATACCGTCGCGGAACGGGAAGAACGCATCCGAGGCCATGACCGCACCCTGTACCTGCAGGCCGGCATGCTCGGCCTTGATCGCGGCAATGCGCGCCGAGTTCACGCGGCTCATCTGGCCGGCGCCGACACCGATGGTCTGGCGGTTCTTGGCATAGACGATGGCGTTGGACTTGACGTACTTGGCCACTTTCCAGGCGAAGATCAGGTCGTGGATTTCCTGCTCGGTCGGCGCACGCTTGGTCACCACCTTCAGGTCGCCCTCGGTGATCATGCCGATGTCGCGGCTCTGTACCAGCAGGCCGCCGGTGACGCGCTTGTAGTCCCAGGCAGCGGCACGCTCGGCCGACCACTGGCCGCACGCCAGCAGGCGCACGTTGGCCTTGGCGGCCACCACGGCGCGGGCTTCTTCGCTCACGCTCGGGGCGATGATCACTTCGACGAACTGACGCTCGACGATGGCCTTGGCGGTTTCGGCATCCAGCTCGCGGTTGAACGCGATGATGCCGCCGAAGGCTGATTCGGTATCGGTGGCGTAGGCCAGCTCGTAGGCCTGGCGGATGCCGCCCTCGGCGTCCGGGCTGACGGCCACGCCGCACGGGTTGGCGTGCTTGACGATCACGCAGGCCGGCTTGACGAAGCTCTTGACGCATTCCAGCGCGGCGTCGGTGTCGGCCACGTTGTTGTACGACAGCTCCTTGCCCTGCAGCTGGGTGGCGGTGGCGATGCCGGCCTCGCTCGGCTTGGCCTCGACGTAGAACGCCGCGCTCTGGTGCGGGTTCTCGCCGTAGCGCATTTCCTGGGCCTTGACGAACTGGCTGTTGAAGGTGCGCGGGAACTGGCTGCGGTCTTCGGTGCTCAGGGTGTCGGCCGACTGGTTCACGGTGCCCATGTAGTTGGCGATCATGCCGTCGTAGGCGGCGGTGTGCTCGAACGCCTTGAGCATCAGGTCGAAGCGCTGGGCGTAGGTCAGGCCACCGGCCTTGAGGCTCTCGAGTACCTGGCCGTAGTCGCTGGCGTTGACCACGATGGCCACGTCCTTGTGGTTCTTGGCCGCCGAGCGAACCATGGTCGGGCCGCCGATGTCGATGTTCTCGATGGCGGTCGGCAGGTCGCAGCCCGGCTTGGAGATGGTGGCTTCGAAGGGGTACAGGTTGACGGCGACCAGGTCGATCGGCTTGATCCCGTGCTCGGCCATGATGGCGTCATCGGTACCGCGACGGCCGAGGATGCCACCGTGGATCTTGGGGTGCAGGGTCTTGACCCGGCCGTCCATCATTTCGGCAAAGCCGGTGTAGTCGGCAACTTCCACCGCGGCGACGCCATTGTCCTGGAGCAACTTGAAGGTGCCACCGGTGGACAGGATCTCGACGCCGAGCTGTTGCAGCTCACGGGCGAATTCGAGGATTCCGGTCTTGTCGGAAACGCTGATCAAGGCGCGGCGGATCGGCAGGCGGGTAGTCTGGTCGGTCATTTCAGATTCCATAACGCGGTGGAGTCAGCAAAAAAGGCGACCTCATCGAATGGGAGCCGCCTTTTCTGGTGTGGATTCGTTGTTACAGCAGATCGTACTGCTTGAGCTTCTTGCGCAAGGTGCCCCGGTTGAGCCCCAGCAGCTCGCTGGCCTTGGTCTGGTTGCCCTTGACGTAGTTCATCACGCTTTCGAGCAAGGGTGCCTCGACTTCAGAGAGCACCAGGTTGTACACGTCCGTGACAGCAGCGCCCTCGAGGTGCGCAAAGTAGTTGTGCAGCGCCTTCTCCACGCTCCCGCGAAGGGTCTGGCCCTCTTCGCTCGGGGTGTTCAGGTGCTGTTTCAGGTTGACGTTGTCGCTCACGGGCGTTGTTCCACTCACTAAAGTCTCGGTCATCATCGTCATGCGGCCACCCCTTGTCCGTCCTCTGTCTCAAGGCTCTGTTCACGTTCGCGGAAAAACTCGCGAACGTCGGCGCACTGCGCGTGTGTTTCTTCCAAACCATTGAAGCGGGCGCGAAACTCCCTGGCGCCCGGTAACGTTGCCAGGTACCAGCCCACATGCTTGCGGGCGATACGCACACCCATCACATCGCCATAGAAGGCGTGCAGCGCGGCCAGGTGCTCCAGCAGAATTCGTTCCACTTCAGCCAACTGCGGTGCCGGCAACAGCTCGCCGGTGCGCAGGTAGTGCTCGACCTCGCGAAAGATCCACGGCCGCCCCTGGGCGGCGCGGCCGATCAGCAGGCCGTCGGCGCCGGTGGCGTCGAGCACCTGTCGGGCCTTTTGCGGCGACGTGATGTCGCCATTGGCAAATACCGGTATCGACACCGCCTGCTTGATGGCGGCGATGGTGTCGTACTCGGCGTCGCCGGTGTACAGGTCGGCACGGGTGCGGCCATGTACGGCCAGTGCCTGAATGCCTGCCTGCTCGGCGATCTTCGCCACGGTCAGGCCATTCTTGTTGTCCCGGTCCCAGCCGGTGCGGATCTTGAGGGTAACGGGTACGTCCACGGCGGCGACCACCGCCTGGAGGATCTCGTTGACCAGTACTTCATCCTTCAATAAAGCAGAGCCTGCAGCTTTGTTGCAGACTTTTTTTGCCGGGCAGCCCATGTTGATATCGATGATCTGCGCGCCGGCCTCGACATTGGCCCGGGCCGCGGCCGCGAGCATCTGCGCGTCACCGCCGGCGATCTGCACCGAGCGGGGCTCGGGATCGCCATCGTGAATCATGCGCAGGCGCGACTTGCGGCTGTTCCACAGGCTCATGTCGCTGCTGACCATTTCGGACACCACCAGGCCTGCGCCCATTCGTCGGCACAGCTGACGAAAAGGCTGGTCCGTGACCCCGGCCATCGGGGCAAGGATCAGGGCGTTCTGCAGTGTGTATGGGCCGATGCGTACCGCCGACATAGGAGTTCCCTGTTGTGGGGGCCGATCTTAGAGTTCGAAAAAGGGTGGGCATGATACCCGCTCTCGGTGACCGGATAAAGGTCGATCTGGATAAAATATGAACAGTTTGAGCGGCAAGCGACAAGCTTCAAGCCCCAGCCAAAAGCAGGAGTGGCGTGATACCGCGCTTTTCTCTTGCCGCCTGAAGCTTGCCGCTGGTCGCTGGGTTTACTCCGGCGAGCGGAAGCTCAGGCTGTAGTTGACCGCCTTCGGGCCCGGATC
This sequence comes from Pseudomonas sp. MF6396, assembly GCF_002018915.1. Classification (NCBI taxonomy): domain Bacteria; kingdom Pseudomonadati; phylum Pseudomonadota; class Gammaproteobacteria; order Pseudomonadales; family Pseudomonadaceae; genus Pseudomonas; species Pseudomonas sp. MF6396. The sequence continues at coordinate 11,950 of NZ_MVOK01000025.1, forward strand.
GAGGATGTCCAGGGCGATGTGGATCGGGGTCTGGCTGGGCATTTCGGCCTTGCCGGCCAGCTCGCCGCTCAGGTACTCGCCGGGCTTGAAGCGACGGCTGGCGATCAGTTGGCCGTTGAGGTCGGCAAACCGCAGCTCCAGTAGCGGGAATGGCTGCGAGAAGGGCGCACGATTGTAGATGATCGCGTCCACGATCAACGCGCCGGCAAAGTCCGGGTGGCTGCGGACCACCAGGTTGCTGCTCTTGATGCGGGCGATGTCGACCTTGGAAGGCACTTCGCAGCCCAGTTGCGGGCACAGCTGCTGGAACCAGGGGCGGTACTGGTCCTGGCGGGCCAGTTCGTCGAAGTGATAGGCGATGTACTGGCCAGCCAGTGCCGCGCCAGCCAGCAGAGTCAGCAGCGCCCACAGCAGGCGCCGGCCCCAGTGGCTGCGCGGCTTCTGCCAGTCGAGCTGCAGCGGGTCGTCGACGATGTCGACCAGCGCCGGCTTGCGTGGCGAGCGTGCAGCCATCGGGCCAAGGTCGGGTTCGTGGCGGGTATTCGGGGCGTCGTCGAACGCCGGGTCCGGCGCGTCGGGCTCATCGCCCGGGTCGCGTGCCGAAAGGTGCTCGGCCACCACGTCGGGGTCGTGGAGGGGCTGCTCGCGCAGCGGGGGCTCGTCATCCAGGCCGTCCAGGTCCAGCGACAGCGAGGGTTCGGTGCGCTCGCCCGGCAGCGCCACGGTAGCCGGGACGGGTTCGTCGACCAGCGGCGGCTGCGGCGTTGCCTGGGCTTCGCGTTCGTCGGCCGGGCTGCTGAACAGGCTGTCGGTGTACGAGGTGTCGTCCGGGCCGTCGCGCTGGGCGCTGAGGCTGTCCTCGCGGCGTGGCGCCAGGTCGAAGTCTTCGGCCTGGCTGCGCTTGAACTCGCTGATCGGCTGGATTTCGCGTTGCTCCAGGCGGGCGAGTTCCTGGTCGAGGTCCAGTTGGTCGAGGTCGACGTCCAGCGCGCTGGCCGTCCATTCGCGCTGGCTGATCGGCGCGGGGGCCGACGGCGCTGGCTGCGGTGCATGTTCGGGTTCGGCCACCGGCGCAGGCAACGGCGTTGCCGGCGGCAGCGCGGGGGCGACCTGCAGCGCCTGTTGCGCTGCACTCTGCTCCAGCAGCTGCTTGGCGGCGTTGAATACCTGCAGGCAATTGCCGCAGCGCACTACCCCGCGGGCCACACTCAATTGAGTGTGGCTGACGCGAAAGCTGGTCTGGCAATGCGGGCACTGGGTGACGAAACTGTCGGTCATGCGGCGGTCCGGGTTGTGCAGAGTTGTAGTCTAGGCGCAGTTAGCGCCGGCGACCACTGATGCGTACCCAGCCATCGCGCACGGCGATCGGGTCCAGGTCGAAGTCCTTGGCGTAGGCGGCGGCCACTTCATCGCCCTGTTCGGCGAGGATGCCCGACAGCGCCAGCAGGCCGCCGGGGCGTACCAGGCCGGACAACTGCGGGGCCAGCGAGACCAGCGGGCCGGCGAGGATGTTGGCCACCAGCACGTCGGCCTGCATGGCCGGCATGTCCTGGGGCAGGTACAGGTCGAACAGCGCGTCGGCGATGCCGTTGCGCCCGGCATTGTCGCGCGAGGCCTCGATGGCCTGCACGTCGATGTCGGTGCCCACCGCCTTGCGTGCGCCCAGCAGCAGCGCGGCGATGGCGAGGATGCCTGAGCCGCAGCCGAAGTCGAGTACTTCAGTGCCGTTCAGGTCCTGGCCGTCGAGCCATTCCAGGCACAGGGCGGTGGTCGGGTGGGTGCCGGTGCCGAACGCCAGGCCCGGGTCGAGCAGCAGGTTGACGGCGTCCGGCTCGGGGGCGGCGTGCCAGCTGGGCACGATCCACAGGCGCTGGCCGAAGCGCATGGGCTGGAAGTTGTCCATCCAGCTGCGTTCCCAGTCCTGGTCTTCGATCACTTCGGCCTGGTGCTCGGGCAGGGCGGCCCCGGTCAGCAGTTGCAGGTGGGCAAACACTGCCTCGGGTTCGGCGTCGGCTTCGAACAGGGCCAGCAGGTGGGTGTGCGACCACAGCGGGGTAGTGTTGAGGTCCGGTTCGAAGATCGGCTGGTCTTCGGCGTCCATGAAGGTGACGGAGACGGCGCCGACTTCGAGCAGGGCATCTTCGTAGGTTTCGGCTTGTTCCGGGCTGATGGCCAGACGTACTTGCAGCCAGGGCATGGCGGGCACCTTTGGGTAATTCGTGGAGGGCAGCCGCTGGGGACTGCGCGAAGCGCGCCAGTTTACTTGAGTGCGAGGGGTTTGTATCGGGGGCGCTGCAGTGTCTGTACTGGCGTGATCGCGGGTCAAGCCCGCTCCCACAGAGACGGCAGTGATCCCTGTGGGAGCGGGCTTGACCCGCGATCGGGCTGCAGAGCAGCCCTCGAGACACAAACCGGTGCTGGTCAGTGCCCGCGCAAAAACGCCAGCAGTCGCGCATTGACCTGCTCGGCCGCTTCCAACTGCACCATGTGCCCCTGGCCCGGCAGTATCGCCACCTCGGCTGGCAGGCCGTCCACATGGGTGGCCGGGATGATCGCGTCATCGCTGCCCCACAGCACCAGCGTCGGCTGCTGCGCCACCACCGGGCGCAGGTCGTGACGCTGCACGCCGTCGCTGGCCAGTGCGTCGGCCAGTTGTCGCAGGGCCTCGTCCACCCCCTCCAGGCGCTTGAACCTGAGCATGTCCTCGAGCATCTGCCGGGTCACCAGCCCGGGGTCGGAGAACAGCTGCGTCATCTGCGGCTTCAGGGCGTTGCGGTTGGCCGCCGCAACGATGCCCTGCAGGTAGCCGCCATTGATCTCGCGCCCCAGCCCGGCGCTGGCGATCAGGCTCAGCGACTGCACCCGCGCAGGTGCCAGCCGCGCCAGGTTCAAGGCCACCGCACCACCCATGGAGTGCCCGGCCAGGTGCACGCGCCCCAGGTCCAGGTGATCGAGCAGGGCCAGCACGCTCTGGCTCAGCTCATCCAGGTCGCCGCGTTGCAGGTGCTTGCCCGACTCGCCATGCCCGGGCAGGTCGAGGGCGATCACCCGGCGCTCGGCGGCCAGCGCCGGGTGGTTGAACATCCAGTTGTTAAGGTCGCCGCAGAAGCCGTGGATCAACACCAGCGGCGTACCGCCTTCGCCGAGGTCGAAGTAGCGCACCCGGTGCCCGCCCAGCTCGACTTTCTGCGGCGCCGGGCCGCTGTCCTGCTCGGCGCCGTCACCGGGCACGAAATCGGCCTGAAAGCGCTGCACCACCGCATCGATCTGCGCGTCGCTGGCCTCGCCCTCGACCACCACGGCCAGCAGCGCCCCCACTGCCAGGGTCTCGTCGGGCCTGGCGATCTGACGGCGCAGCACGCCGCTGAACGGGGCCTCGACGCTGCTGGAGATCTTGTCGGTCTCCACGTCCAGCACCTCGTCGCCCTTGCTGATGTGCTCGCCTTCCTGCTTGAGCCAGGTGTCGATGCGCCCCTCGGTCATCGACAGGCCCCACTTGGGCATGGTCAGGGTATGGATCTGGCTCATGCCGCGTTCCTCCCTTTCATCACTGTGTGCACGGCAGCCTCGATCTTGGCGGCGGTGGGGATGTAGAGGTCTTCCAGCGCGTCGGAGAACGGCACCGGGGTGTGCGGCGCAGTGACCATCTCGATCGGGCCCTTGAGTGCGCCGAAGGCTTTCTGCGCCACCAGCGCACTGATGTCGGTGGCCATCGAGCAGCGCGGGTTGGCTTCGTCGATCACCACCAGGCGGCCGGTCTTTTCCACGCTTTCGAGAATGCTGTCTTCATCCATCGGGCTGGTGGTGCGCAGGTCGAGTACCTCGCAGTCGATGCCCTGGCGCGCCAGGTTGGCCGCCGCCTCCATGGCCAGGTGGACCATGCGCCCGTAGGTCACCAGGGTGATGTCGTCGCCGTCACGCAAGAAGTTGGCCTCGCCGAACGGCACGGTGTAGACCTCTTCCGGCACTTCGCCCTGCAGGCTGTAGAGCAGCTTGTGCTCGCAGAAGATCACCGGGTCGTTGTCGCGGATCGCCTGGATCAGCAGGCCCTTGGCGTCATACGGCGACGACGGGCACACCACCTTCACGCCCGGGATGTGGGTCCACAGCGACGTGAGCATCTGCGAGTGCTGGGCGGCGGCGCGCAGGCCGGCGCCGACCATGGTGCGCATCACCAGCGGGGTGACCGCCTTGCCGCCGTACATGTAGCGAAACTTGGCTGCCTGGTTGAGGATCTGGTCCAGGCAGCAGCCGGCAAAGTCGACGAACATCAGTTCGCACACCGGGCGCAGGCCCTGGGTGGCGGCGCCGACCGCTGCGCCCACATAGCCGATTTCCGATAGCGGCGCGTCCAGCACGCGGCCGGGGAACTGCCCGTAAAGGCCCTTGGTGACGCCGAGCACACCGCCCCAGGCGTCATTCTCGCCCGGTGCACCGGCACCGCCGGCGACGTCCTCGCCAATGATGAACACCGTGGGGTCGCGGCGCATTTCCTGGGCCAGGGCTTCGTTGATGGCCTGCTGGTAGCTGATTTTTCTCGCCATGATGATTCTCCGATTGTTCTTGTTGTAAGGGCAGCGTGCTCAGGGGTAGGCGACGTACACGTCGCTGAGCAGGTCGGCAGGCTGGGGCTTGGGGTCGGACTTGGCGCGGCGCACGGCGTCTTCGATCAGGTCCTCGACCTGGGCATCCACCAGGTCCAGCTGGGCGTCGCCGAGCAGCCCGGCGCGGGTGGTGCGCTGGCGGAACTGCATCAGGCAGTCGCGGGTTTCGCGCAGGTTCTTCACCTCGTCCGGGGCGCGGTAGGTTTGCGCGTCGCCTTCGAAGTGGCCGTAGTAGCGGGTCAGCTTGACCTCCACCAGCGACGGGCCCTGACCGCTGCGGGCACGCTCGATGGCGGCGCCGGCCGCCTCGTGCACGGCAAAGAAGTCGTAGCCGTCGATGGTCACCCCGGGCATGCCGAAGCCGGCGGCGCGGTCGGCGATGTGGTCGCACGCCACCGACCAGTTGGAGGCGGTGGCCTCGGCGTAGCCGTTGTTCTCGGCCACGAAGATGCACGGCAGGTTCATGATCGCGGCCAGGTTCATGGCCTCGAACACCGCACCCTCGTTGGAGCCGCCGTCGCCGAAGAACACCACGGCCACGTCATCGGTGCCCTTGAGCTTGGCCGCCAGGGCAGCGCCGGCCACCAGGGGCGCGCCGGCGCCGACGATGCCGTTGGCGCCGAGCATGCCCTTTTCCAGGTCGGCGATATGCATCGAGCCGCCCTTTCCGCCGCACACGCCGGTCTTCTTGCCGTAGATCTCGGCCATCATGCCGTGCACGTCCACGCCCTTGGCGATGCAGTGGCCATGGCCGCGGTGGTTGGAGGCGATGCAGTCGCTGTCGCGCAGGTGCGCCATGACCCCGGCGGCCGACGCCTCTTCGCCGGCATACAGGTGCACGAAGCCTGGGATCTCGCCGGTGGCGAACTCGATGTGCAGGCGCTCTTCGAAGGCGCGGATGGTGCGCATGACCCGGTAGGCATGCAGGAGTTGCTCGGTGTTCAGGTGAGTGGACATCTTGTTGTTCTCCAGGGTTGTCTCAGCACTGAGGGTGCGCAGGGTGTTGCGGGTGTTCGCGGCCTACCGCCAGCAGGCGATGGCGGGCGGCGAAGGCCAGTACGGCCTCCACGTCGATGCTCAGGGGGCCGTGGGCGTCGAGGGTGACGGTGGGGCGGTCGTGCTCGCTGAACTCGATCTCGCGCTCGCCGTCCAGCGCCAGGGTGCCGCTGGACAGGCTCAGGGAGTAGGCGACGCCCGGTGCCAGCGGGCCGGCGGCCGTGATGCCGCAGCCTTGCACCAGGCCAGGGGCCAGCGGCGCCAGCAGCGCCTGTTCGGCCTGGCCGTTAAGACGCACCCAGGCCCCTTCGGCGGCGTGGCGCGACACCGGGCACCACAGCCCGCACAGCGCCGAGAGGCCGATGGCATGGGGTTCGGCGAAGGTGGCGAAGACTTCGGCAAGGTCTTCGGCGCGGCTCAGGGCGCGGGCGCCGATGAAGCGCTGCGGCGACACCGCGACTTCCACCAGCGCCCATTCGCACAGCTCCCGCGCCGGGTCGCGCACCAGCAGGCGCTTGTTGCGGCGCAGGCCCACCTGGGCCGGGATGCGCCCGGCGGCGAACAGCCCGCCGGCCAGCCCGGCGCTGGTGGCCTCGCGCAATTCGGGGAAGGCGTTGTTGGTACCGGTGGAAAGGGTCAGCAGCGGAATGTCGCCGACCTCGGCGGCCACCGCCTTATGGGTGCCGTCGCCGCCGAGCACGGCGATCAGTGCGACCCCGCGGGCGAGCATCTGGCGCGCGGCCAGGCGGGTGTCCTCCACGGTCTGGCGCAGCGGCATGTCGAGGATGTCCAGTTGCGGCCAGCGCTGGCCGGCGGCCTGCGGGCCGTTGCTGGCCTTGAGCACGGCGGCGGCGATGCCGGTCATGTCCGGCGGCAGCAGCACGCGCCGGATGCCGGTGGCGGCGAAGGCGGCCAGCAGGCGTTGCACGGCCGAGGCCTTGTCGGTGCTGGAGTACAGGCCGGCGCTGGCGGTAAGCCTGCGCAGGTCGCGGCCCGAGGCCGGGTTGACGATGATGCCCACGGTGGGGGCGGGATGGCTCATGGCGCACCTCTGGTTCTTGTGTACCAGGGCTGGAGCAAGGGTGGTGCCAGGTTGGGTGAAAGGCTTGACCCAGAGCCTTTGTGCAGCATTGCAGGGGCGTACTCGCGGGGTGTCGGCAAGACGCTGCGTTGCAGTGCGGGCAGCGCCGCGGCGAGACGCCGAGACGCTGCGTCTCACGGCGCCGCTTGCCCAGGCGGTGCTTGTCGGGGCCTGGCAAACGGCGCTTAATGGGCCGCATAACGACAAGAACACGAGAACCGGAGGCCCCATGCTTGCCGCGAACTCCAGAGCCCACGTCGACTGTGTCAGCCGTGTGCTCAAGAATGCCGACCGCCAGCCCCAGGCGCCGGTACCGCCGTTGATCCTCGACTCCTGGCGCCGCTCGATGGAGCAGCACCGCCTCGACCCTTCCTCGCAGCAAGGGCCGCGCATCCTGTCGCAAACCCTGCTCAACGAATGCCGCGAACGCGCCGAGCTGTTCATGCGCATTGCCAGCGATGCGGTGGCGCGCCTGCACGAGCGGGTGCGCGGGGCCGACTACTGCGTGCTGCTGACCGACGCGCAGGGTCGCACCATCGACTACCGCGTCGACGCCGCGCTGCGCAACGACTGCCGCAAGGCCGGCCTGTACCTGGGCACCTGCTGGTCGGAAGGCGAGGAGGGCACCTGCGGGGTGGCGGCGGTACTGACCAGCCAGGTGCCGGTCACGGTGCACAAGCGCGATCACTTTCGCGCCGCGTTCATCGGCCTGACCTGCTCGGCGGCGCCGGTGTTCGACCCGCAGGGCAAGCTGCTGGGGGTGGTCGACGTGTCGGCGCTGCAGTCGCCGGACGACCGGCGCAGCCAGCACCTGATCCGCCAACTGGTGGTGCAGACCGCGCGGGAGATCGAGAACGCGTTTTTCATGCACAACGCCCAGGCGCATTGGGTGTTGCGGGCGCACAGCGCGCCGGGGTATGTGGACAGCCAGCCGGACTTTCTGCTGGCCTGGGATGCCGACGGACGCCTGCAGGCGCTCAACAGCCTGGCGCGCTCGGCATTGCTCTCGCGCTACGGCGAGCTGCCGGCGCATATCGGCCAGCTGTTTGACCTGGACCAGTTGCGCGCGGTGACCGACGAGTCGGCGCAGCGCCTGAGCTGGAGCGCCGATGGCGATGCGCTGCATGTGCGGGTCAGCTCGCCACAGCGTCCGGCGCGGGTGGTGCCGGTGCCGGGCGGGGTGGATGCACGGGTGGAGGAAAGCCTGCGCCTGGCGGTGCGGGTCAAGAACTGCAACCTGGCGGTGCTGGTGGTGGGCGAGACCGGTGCGGGCAAGGAGGTGTTCGCGCGCCAGTTGCATGAACGCAGCGCGCGGGCCGGCAAGCCGTTCGTGGCGCTCAACTGCGCGGCGATTCCCGAGAGCCTGATCGAGAGCGAGCTGTTCGGCTATGTGGCCGGGGCGTTTACCGGGGCCTCCAGCAAGGGCATGCGCGGGCTGCTGCAGCAGGCCGATGGCGGCACGCTGTTTCTCGACGAGATCGGCGACATGCCGCTGGCCTTGCAGACCCGCCTGCTGCGGGTGCTGGCCGAAGGCGAGGTGGCACCGCTGGGTGCGGCCAGGCGCGAGCGTGTGGATATCCAGGTGATCTGCGCCACGCACCGCGACCTGGCGGCGCGGGTGGCCGACGGGCGCTTTCGCGAAGACCTGTACTTTCGTCTGGCCAATGCGCGCTTCGAGCTGCCGCCGCTGCGCGAGCGCAGTGACCGGCTGGCCTTGATCAACCGCTTGCTGGCCGAGGAGGCGGCCGGTTGCGGGGTGGACGTGGGCTTGAGCGAGGCAGCGCTGGAGTGCCTGCTGGGGTATCGCTGGCCGGGTAACCTGCGCCAGTTGCGCCAGGTGCTGCGTTACGCCTGCGCGGTGTGCGCCGGTGGCACGCTGCAGTTGCAGGACCTGCCGGCGGATGTGCGCGGGGCGCAGGTGCAGGGCGAGGTGCAGGCCAGCATGAGCCCGCAGCGCCAGGTGCTGCTGGAGGCGCTGGTACGCCATCGCTGGAAACCGGGGGAGGCGGCCAAGGCGCTGGGTATTTCGCGGGCCACCTTGTACCGGCGGGTGAATGCGCATGGCATCGAGATGCCGCGCATGGGGCAGCATTAGGCGGCGCGCCTTCGCCGGCAAGGCCGGCTCCTACAGATTCGACGTTCCCCTGTAGGAGCCGGCCTTGCCGGCGAAGAAGGCAACACAAAAAAAAGACCCCGGCACCAGGCCGGGGTCTTTTTCACATCACACCTGCATCACTCGTCGTTGGCGAGCTTGTGTTCCAGGTAGTGAATGTTCACGCCACCTTTGCAGAAACCTTCATCACGCACCAGTTCGCGGTGCAGCGGGATGTTGGTCTTGATGCCGTCGACGACGATCTCGTCCAGCGCATTGCGCATGCGCGCCATGGCTTCGTCACGGTCCTTGCCGTAGGTGATCAGCTTGCCGATCAGCGAGTCGTAGTTCGGCGGTACCGCATAGCCACTGTACAGGTGCGAGTCGACGCGAACGCCGTTGCCGCCCGGTGCGTGGAAATGCTTGACGGTACCCGGGCTCGGAATGAACTTCTTCGGGTCTTCGGCGTTGATCCGGCACTCCAGCGAGTGACCGCGAATCACCACGTCATCCTGGGTGAACGACAGCTTGTTGCCAGCGGCGATGCTGAGCATCTCCTTGACGATGTCGATACCGGTGACCATCTCCGAAACCGGGTGCTCCACCTGAACACGGGTGTTCATTTCGATGAAGTAGAACGCGCCGTTCTCGTAGAGGAACTCGAAGGTGCCGGCACCACGGTAGCCGATGTCGATGCACGCCTTGACGCAGCGGGCGAAGACTTCCTGGCGGGCCTTTTCGTCGATGCCCGGGGCTGGCGCTTCTTCCAGCACCTTCTGGTGGCGGCGCTGCAGCGAGCAGTCGCGGTCACCCAGGTGCACGGCGTTGCCCTGGCCGTCGGACAGTACCTGGACTTCCACGTGACGCGGGTTGGTCAGGAACTTCTCCAGGTACACCATCGGGTTGCCGAAGGCGGCGCCGGCTTCGCTGCGGGTCAGCTTGGCCGAGGCGATCAGGTCCTCTTCCTTGTGCACCACGCGCATGCCGCGACCACCACCGCCACCGGCGGCCTTGATGATCACCGGGTAGCCGACTTCACGGCCGATGCGCAGGGCTTCTTCCTCGTCTTCCGGCAGCGGGCCGTCGGAACCCGGAACGGTCGGTACGCCGGCCTTGATCATCGCGTCCTTGGCCGACACCTTGTCGCCCATCAGGCGGATGGTGTCGGCCTTGGGGCCGATGAAGGCGAAGCCGGAGTTCTCGACCTGCTCGGCGAAATCGGCGTTTTCCGCGAGGAAACCGTAGCCTGGGTGAATGGCGGTGGCGCCGGTCACTTCAGCGGCTGCGATGATCGCCGGGATGTGCAGGTAGGAGTGGGTGGCCGAAGCCGGGCCAATGCATACCGATTCGTCGGCCAGGCCCAGGTGCATCAGCTCGCGGTCGGCGGTGGAGTGCACGGCGACGGTCTTGATGCCCATCTCTTTGCAGGCGCGCAGGATCCGCAGGGCAATTTCCCCGCGGTTGGCGATCAGGACTTTTTCCAACTTGGCTGGCATCGTTGGTTCTCCGCGGTTCAAACGATGGTGAACAGCGGCTGGTCGTACTCAACCGGCTGGCCGTCTTCTACCAGAATGGATTCGATCACACCGCTGGTTTCAGCTTCGATGTGGTTCATCATTTTCATGGCTTCGACGATGCACAGGGTGTCGCCTTTCTTCACGGTCTGGCCGACTTCGACGAAGGCAGGCGAGGTAGGCGAGGCTTTGCGGTAGAAGGTACCGACCATTGGCGAGCGGGCCACGGTGCCGTTGAGCTTCGGCGCGGCTGGCGCTTCGGCGGCAGCCGGGGCAGCGGCGGCCACAGGGGCGGCGGCCGGTGCGGCAGCCATCGGGGCTGGCGCGTAGTACTGCTGGGCCGGGGTCTTGCTGTGGCGGCTGATACGGACGGACTCTTCGCCTTCCTTGATCTCCAGCTCGTCGATGCCAGACTCTTCCAGCAGTTCGATCAGTTTCTTGACTTTACGGATATCCATTAATCATCAACTCCCAAGGGTCGGTCAGGGTCGTATAAACGTGAATGTTAACGTTCGTACACGGCCCGGCCTGCGGCCAGGCTTCGGTTATTCAGGGTTTGGCGTGCGCTGCCAGGTGTTCCAGGGCGGACTCCAGGGCCAGGCGATAGCCGGTGGCGCCCAGGCCGCAGATCACCCCTACGGCGACGTCTGAAAAGTAGGAGTGGTGGCGAAACGGCTCGCGCTTGTGCACGTTGGACAGATGCACTTCGATGAATGGGATGCTCACCGCCAGCAATGCGTCACGTAATGCGACGCTTGTGTGCGTGAAAGCCGCCGGATTGATCAGGATGAAGTCCACCCCTTCGTTGCGTGCGGCGTGGATGCGATCGATCAGTTCGTACTCGGCATTGCTTTGCAGGTATTGCAGATGGTGGCCGGCGGCGCGTGCACGCTGCTCCAGGTCCTGGTTGATCTGGGCCAGGGTCACGGCCCCGTAGACGCCCGGTTCGCGGGTGCCTAGCAGGTTCAGGTTGGGGCCATGCAGCACCAGTAGCGTTGCCATCTGCGGTTCCTTTTATTGTCGGGCAAAAACGTAGCGCGGCGACTATGCCGCAAACTGCCGAGCACTGTCCAGTTACCTGCAATAGCCAGCACGATGACCGAGATTCGCGCGAAATTTATGACTATCTTGCCAATTTCGGTCATCCGTGGCGCTTTTCAAGCGGCCCCAGCAGTTATAGACCCACTTCGCTGCGAATGCGCGCCAGGTGTTCGGCAAATTCGCCGGCTTTTACCTCGCCTATCACCCTGCTGTCGGTTTTTTCGCTGCCGTTCGCGGCAAACACCAGGAAGCCCGGCGGGCCGAACAGCTGGTAGCGGTCCAGCAGCGCGCGTTGCTCGGCGTTGCTTTGGGTGATGTCGAACCGTACCAGGCGGTAGCCCTGCAGTTGCGCCTGCACGGCCGGATTGCCGAGCACGTCATGCTCGATCACCTTGCAACTGATGCACCAGTCGGCGTACCAGTCCAGCAGCAGCGGTTGCCCGGCCGCCCTGGCTTCGGCCAGCAGGCCATCCAGGGCGGCGGGGGTGTTCACCGTCTGCCAGGCGCTGACCGGTGCGGCCGAGGGGGTGCTGGCGGGGGCGGGGAGTGGCCGCAGCGGGTCGGCCTGGCCACTGAAGGCGCCGTACCAGCAGGCCAGCGCGTAGGCCAGCAGCAACAGGCCGAGCAGCTGCGCCAGGCGCTGGCCGGTGGTCTTCACGCCGAATTCCAGGGCGCCGAGGAACAGCGCCACGCCGGCTGCCAGCAGACCGATCAGCAGCAGGGTGAGCGGGCCGGGCAGCACGCGGCTGAGCAGGCCGATGGCCAGGCCCAGCAGCAGCACGCCGATGGCGTTCTTCACCGTGACCAGCCACGGCCCGCTTTTGGGCAGCCAGGCCGCACCGCCGGTGGCCACCAGCAGCAGCGGCGCGCCCATGCCCAGGCCCAGCGCGAAGAGTTTCAGCGCCCCGCCGATCGCATCGCCGCTGGCGCTTATATAAAGCAGCGCACCGGCCAGTGGCGCCGACACGCAGGGCGAGACCAGCAGGCTGGAAACCACCCCGAGTACGGCGGCGCCCAGCAGCGAGCCGCCCTTGGTCTGCCCGGCCACGCGGTCCAGGCGGCTGCTGATGAACTGCGGCAGCTTCAGTTCGAACAGGCCGAACATGGCCAGGGCGAATACCACGAAGAATGCCGCGAAGGGCACCAGCACCCAGGCCGATTGCAGGCGTGCCTGCAAGTTGAGCTGGGCGCCGAACAGGCCCATCAGCGCGCCGAGCAGGGCGAAGCAGGCGGCCATCGGCAGCACGTAGGCCAGCGACAGGGCCAGGCCGCGCCCGCCACCGACCTGGCCACGCAGCACCACCCCGGAAAGGATCGGCAGCATCGGCAGCACGCAGGGGGTGAAGGTCAGGCCGACGCCGGCAAGAAAGAACAGCAGCATTTCCTTCCAGCTCCAGGCGTTGCTGCTGGCCGGGGCGTCGGCGGTGGACGCTGCGGCGACGCCGTCGATGCTCAGGCGCTCGGTTTCCGGCGGGTAGCACAGGCCCTTGTCGGCGCAGCCCTGATAGCTCACCACCAGGGTGAAGGGGCGCTGGTCGGCAGTGCGTGGCAGGTCGATGTCGAGGATGCCGTGGTACACCTCGACGTCGCCGAAGTACTCGTCGTGCTTGGCCTCGCCGGCAGGTAGCTGCGCGGTGCCCAGGGCGATGTCGGCAGGTTCGGTACGGAACTGGAAGCGGTGGCGATAGAGGTAGTAGCCCTCGGTGGTGACGAAGCGCAGCTTGATGGCCTGGGCGTCGCCCTGGATCAGGTTGAGCTTGAAGGCTTCGCGCACGGGCAGGAAGTCGGCGCTGTTGTTCAGGCCCGGTGCGCCGAGGGTGGCGCTGGGGCGGTTGTCGAGCAGCCCGGCGCCCATGGCGGGCAGGGCCAGGACCAGAAGCAGGAGGCAAAGCAGGCGACGCATGAGCGGTCTCGCTGGGGGGAACGTGGGGGCAATGATAACGGAGTTTGAGCAGGAGCAATCGAGTTGAACCCATCGCGGGTCAAGCCCGCTCCCACAGACAATGCATCTGGCTCAATCAGGATGCATACCTGTGGGAGCGGGCTTGACCCGCGAGAGTCCCCTGGATCAGACCCGGAACGCCTGCACGGCGGTGTTCAGCTCCCCGCCCAGGCGCAGCAGATGCTCACCCTGCTCGCGCCCCTCGCCAATGCGCTCCAGGTTGTCCGCGCCCAGTTCGTGGATCCGTTCGCTATGGTCGCGAATCTCGCTCACCGCGCCGCTCTGCTGCGCGGTCACGTCGGCGATGCGTACGGCGGTCTGCGCAATGGTCTGGATCGCCGCGACAATCTCGTCCAGCGCTCCATCGGCAGACTGCGCCTGCTGGGCAGTGGCCTCGGCGTGCTCCAGTTGCGCGCGCATGCCTTCCACCGATTCGCGTGCCGCCTGCTGCAGGCGCGCGATCAGGGTCTGGATCTCGCCGGTGGCTCCGGTGGTGCGCTGGGCCAGCGAACGCACCTCCTCGGCCACCACGGCAAAGCCGCGGCCCATCTCGCCGGCCCTTGCCGCCTCGATGGCCGCATTCAGGGCCAGCAGGTTGGTCTGTTCGGCAATCGAGCGGATCACCGTGAGCACGCCGCCAATGGTCGCCGACTCCTGGGCCAGGCCCTCGATCATCTGTGCATTGCCCTGCACCTCGTCCACCAGCAGGCGCAGCCCGCTCAGGCTCTGGCCGATCACCGCCTGGCCCTGTTCCACCGCCAGCCCCGCGTGGCGGCTGGCGTCGGCGGCCTGGCTGGCATCGCCGGCCACCTGGGTGATGGTGGCCTCCAGTTCGCCCAGCGCATCGCGGATCTGCGCGGTGTCGCCGGCCTGGCGCTCGGCGCCGTCGTGCAGCGCGCTGCTCATGCCGGCCAGGGCGTGGCTGCTACCGGCCACCTGCTCGGCGTTGCTGCGGATGGTGTCCACCAGGTCCACCAGGTAGGCACGCAGGCGGTTGAGCGAGTCCTGGATGTCGTGCATTTCGCGGTTGCTGCGCCCCAGCGCAATGGCCTGGCTGAAGTCGCCGCCGGCCCACTGCGAGAGCGCCGGCGCCAGGTTGCCCAGCACCCGCGCCAGGCGCCGCTGCAAGGTGTCGATGAGCAGGGCGATCAGCAGGATCAACCCGATCATCAGGCCCTGGATCACCCGCACTTCGCCCTGGATCTGCCCATGCTGCGCGCGCACCCCCGGTTCCAGGTCGGCGATGGCCTGCTGCACGGCGGCCATGCGCGCCTGGGTGGTGGTGGCCAGTTCGGTACGGCGCTCGATCTGCGCGCGGGTGCGCTGCAGTTCTGCCGGGTAGCGCGCCAGCAAACTGCCCAGCTCGCGCTTGAGGGCCACGCCGACGTCTTCGGCGCTGGTGGTGGCCTCGCTCTGCAGGCCCATCATCGCGGCGAAGTCGTCGGCGCCGGATTCCACCGCCGCGGTCACGCCCAGCAATGGCAGGGCGTCGAGGGCTTTGGCCTGGGTGATGATCAGTTGCAGTTCGCGCTCCACCTCGTCGGCCAGCTCGCTGCGCCCGCTGCTCACCAGCTTGTCACGCGCCAGCGACAGGCGGCCCAGGTGCAGGCTGGCTTCCAGCAGTGCCGACTGGTAGTGCGCCGCCTCGGGGTGGCCGCTGTCGTGGGCGTAGCGGGCTAGCTGTTCGAGGTTGGCGCCCAGTTCGCGTTCGGCCTGCAGCAACAGGGCCTGGGGGTCGCCGGCGAGCTTGCCGGCGGCCAGCAGCTCATTGGCGGTGAATGCCTGCAGGGTGTCGAGGCTGGGGCGCAGTTGCGCGGCCAGCTCATCGGGCAGCTGGGCCAGTTCCTGTTGCAGGTCCTGGGTGCTTTGCAGGGCGGTGGCGTGGCGCAGGGCATCGCCACTGTTCAGGTAATCCTGGGTGTTGCGGGCCACCTGGTTCTGGAACTGCTGGGACAGCGCCAGGTAACGCTCCATCAACAGGTAGGGCTGTTCCAGGGCGCGTTGCGACCACCACAGGGTCGCCCCCAGGGCCAGGCACACGGTTACCAGCAGCAGGGTGTTCAGATTGGTCAGCAACTTCAGGCGCATGAGCGGGCTCTACCAACGGTGGGATGGCAAGTGCCTGAAGTTATTGCGTTTTTATGACGTGGTTATGACGATGGCAGGGTTGTTGCGAAATAAAGTGGCTATATGGTGGCCCTTTCGCCGGCAACGCCGGCTCCTACAGCGGCCGGGTTGCTGGCGAAAAGGCTCAGGCCTCGACCCGCTGTACGCAGTTGCGCCCCGCACCCTTGGCCAGGTACAGCGCCTCGTCCGCTGCGGTGGCCATGCTCAGCGCATCCAGCCCGTCGCTCAGTTGCACCACCCCGGCACTGAAGGTGCACGACAGGTCACGCGGCTGCGCCGGGTAGTGGATCTCGGCAAAGCGCCGGCGAATCTCGTCCAGCACCTTGTGCGCCGCGTGCAGGTCGGTGTTGGGCATCACGATGGCGAACTCTTCGCCGCCATAACGGCCGATGAAGTCGGTCTTGCGCAGGCGCTGCTTGAGAAACAGCGCCAGGCTCTTGATCACCCGGTCGCCCATGGGGTGGCCGTGGCTGTCGTTGACCTTCTTGAAGTGGTCGATGTCGAGCATGGCAAAGCTCAGCGGGCGGTCTTCGCGCCGCGCCCGGAAGCTGCAGTCTTCGAGCAGTTGCAGGATGTGCGTGTGGTTGTACAGCCCGGTGAGGCTGTCGCGCACCATGCGCGCCTTGAGGTTGCGCGCCCTGGCCGCACGGTTGCGCACGGTGGTGATCAGGTGGCGCGAACGGATCGGCTTGGTGAGGAAGTCGTCGCCACCCTCGCTCATGGCATCGAGCTGCTTGTCCAGGTCGTCCTCGGCCGACAGGTAGATGATCGGCACGCTCACATAGCGGTCGTTGTGGCGGATCACCTTGGCCAGCTCGGTGCCGGTGCAGGCGGGCATGTACATGTCGAGGATGATCAGGTCGGGCTGAAAGTCGGCCAGCTCGGCCATGGTCTGGATCGGATCGGTGAGGGTGCGGGTGACGATGCCGGCATTGTTGAGCAGGCGCTCGGTGTGCAGTGCCTGGGCCCGCGAGTCGTCGATCACCAGCACCTTGAACGGTTCGTACTGGGTCACGCTGGTGAGCAGCTCGACCTTTTCCAGCAGGCTGGAGGCCTCCAGGGTACCGGTGAGAAATTCCTGGCCGCCGGCGCGTACCGCGGCAAGCCGGGTGGGGGTGTCGGTTTCGTGCAGGCTGAAGAACAGCAGCGGTACGCGCTGCTCCAGGCCCTGCTGGGCCTGGGCAGCCAGCTGCAGGCCCTGGCCCTGGCCGCCGAAGTCGACATCCATGACGATCGCCGCCGGCAGGCGCTCGGCCATCGAGGCCTGGAATGCCTCGGGGCTGTACAGCGGCTCGACCCCCAGGCCGAAGAACTCCAGCTGCTTGGCCAGGCGCTCGGCGCGCTCGTGGTCCTGCAGCATCACGTAGATGGGCTTGCGCAGCGGCGGCAGCGGGGTGCGCTCGAGCTGGTCGCCCTGGCGCAGCCCGGTACGCGACAGGCGCTGCATCAGGCGGTTGAGTTCGTTGATCAGGCTGCTGCTCAGGCGCGCGCTGTTGGCCTCCACCGCCGCCAGGGTCTGGCCGATGGCATCGGCCAGCAGGCTGTGCTCGGGCTGCTCGAAGCGTTCGGCGTAGCGCTGCAGGCGCAGGTTGGCCTCGCCCAGCTCGCTCAGGTCGCAGCTGGTCCACTCGCTGCGCTGCAGGCGCTGCCAGATCTCGAGAATTTGCCGGGCCTGGTGAATGACCCGCTGGGCAAAGTGTTGCTTGAGGCGCGCACGATTCGGGTCTTCTGGCTCGGTCATGTCCTGACTACTTGTAAGGGGTGAGGCAATTCGAGTGATGGCTCTATGCTAGCACCACTTTTCCGGCAATCGAGTGTGCTGCATCAATTAACTGGGGTGGCGCTAAATTCCTTTCCTGACCCGTTAGTCACTTATGCGAAGCGGCGCGCTTGATTTATAGTGCAGGCTTGGCTGGCGCCCCGGCCGCGCACGCTGGCACACAATGCTGGCCGGCGTGGGCACGAAGCGGGGGCCGCGCGGTCGAACCCTGGACACGACCTGACAGAAAGGACAACGCCATGCTGGACTGGAAAAACCGTACAGGCAAAGCCGAGGCACGCGAGCGGGTGGACGCCCGTGGCTCGGGCACCCGCAGCTACTTCGGCGGGCTGTTGTTCAGCCGGGCGCTGGGCACCCTGATCGGTCTGTACCTGCTGGTGACCATCGCCCTGGGCTGGTACTGGAGCCAGGAGCCCGACCTGTTCCCGGTGCAGCAGAACGCCCAGGCCGCCGCCGAGCGCAACGGCCAGCAGATGGTCGTCGGCTACACCACCGTCGAAACCCTCAAGACCGTGGTTGCCACCCTGCTCGACAAGCCAGGCGGCTACATCTCCAACGACCGCTTCCCGCCGGGCCTGTGGATGGACAACATGCCCAGCTGGGAATATGGCGTGCTGGTGCAGGTACGTGACCTCAGCCGTGCCCTGCGCAAGGACTTCGCCCGTTCGCAGTCGCAGTCGGCCGAAGACGCCGACCTTGCCAAGGCCGAGCCGCGCTTCAACTTCGACAACAAGAGCTGGATCCTGCCGTCGAGCGAGTCGGAGTACCAGGAAGGCATCAATTCACTGAACCGCTACCAGAAGCGCCTGGCTTCGCCCGACCAGCAGGGCGCGCTGTTCTACACCCGTGCCGACAACCTCAACAACTGGCTGGGCGACGTGGCCACGCGCCTGGGCTCGCTGTCCCAGCGCCTGTCGGCTAGCGTGGGCCGGGTCAAGCTCAACACCACCCTCAAGACCGAATCGGTGGTGCCGGGCCAGGTGCCGCAGCTGGACGAGGAAGTGGTCGAGACGCCGTGGCTGCAGATCGACAACGTGTTCTATGAAGCCCGTGGCCAGGCCTGGGCGCTGTCGCACCTGCTGCGCGCCATCGAGGTCGACTTCGCCGACGTGCTGGCCAAGAAGAACGCCACCGTCAGCGTGCGCCAGATCATCCGTGAGCTGGAAGCCTCGCAGGAGCCGCTGTGGAGCCCGATGGTACTCAACGGCAGCGGCTTCGGCATGTGGGCCAACCACTCGCTGGTGATGGCCAACTACATTTCCCGCGCCAACGCCGCAGTGATCGACCTGCGCCAGCTGCTGTCCCAGGGCTGATGCTGTTCAGCCAGAGCGAGGCGGCGCACCGCGCCGCCTCGGATGCCGAGCGCATCGCCTGGGTCGACGAGCAGGACAACCTGCTCGGCGCCAAGCCGCGGGCCGAGCTGCGCGAGCAGGGGCTGATCGGGCGGGGCACCTACATCCTGCTGTTCAACAGTGCCGGCGAGCTGTGCGTGCACCAGCGCACCCTGAGCAAGGCGATCTACCCCGGCTATTGGGATGTGGCCGCCGGCGGCATGGTCGACGAGCACGAAAGCTACGAGCGCTGCGCCGCGCGCGAGCTGGCCGAGGAGCTGGGGGTGAGCGGCGTGTCGCTGAGCTTCCACGAGCGCTTCTTCTTCGACCAGCCTGGCAACCGGCTCTGGTGCGCGGTGTTCTCGGCGGTCTGGGACGGGCCTTTGCGCCTGCAGCCCGAGGAGGTCAGCCAGGCCCGCTTCATGCCTTTGCAGGCAGCCCTGGACGACAGCCTGAGCACCCCCTACTGCCCCGACTCACTGGCGGCGCTGAACCGTTTCGTGGCGCGGCGCGGCTGACGTCGCGAAAGCCAAGCAAAATGGCGCAGTTTTGCACTTAGCATTCGGCGCAATTGTGGTTACACTGCGCGGCCTTTTCACCCTGCCACGGCTTGCCGCGGCAGGTGCGCTGCCCCTGCCAGAGTGGGGCTTCGCGGTCGGTACCTCGCCCCGGGGCATCGACCAGTTTTTGTCCTCAACGCAGAGGATCAAAAGTGGCCAAGAAAGCCGCATCATTCGCCGCCCTCGGTGGCCTGGTGTTCTCCACCGATGCAGGCCGGCATTGCCCGGACTGCAGCAAACCCGTCGATGCCTGCATCTGCAAGCAGACACTCATCCCCGAAGGCGACGGCATTGCCCGTGTGCGTCGTGAAAGCAAAGGCCGTGGCGGCAAGACGGTGACCACCATCAGTGGCGTACCGCTCCCCCTGGATCAACTCAAGGAACTGGCCACCACGCTCAAGCGGCGTTGTGGTACGGGCGGCGCGTTGAAAGACGGCGTCATCGAGATCCAGGGCGACCACGTCGAGTTGTTGCTGGCCGAGCTGATCAAGCAAGGCTTCAAGGCGAAAAAGTCCGGCGGCTGATGGCCGCTGCGAGGTTTTTCCTGCAGCACTTCTAAACTCGTTCCCTGGGCAGGGGTCTATGCCTGAACAGGGAGAATCGTCATCTTCATTTTCTACACTGGCCAGCACGCCCTGGCCGGTGTTCACGACTTTCTTTATAGGGGACTTCGATGTCCGTACGACGCACACGCAAAGACGATGGCAGCCAATGGACCGTGGCCGACAGCCGCAGTGTTTACGGCATTCGCCATTGGGGCGCGGGTTACTTCGCGATCAACGAGGCCGGGCGCGTCGAAGTACGCCCCAACGGGCCGGACAGTGCGCCGATCGACCTGTACGAGCAGGTCGACG
This sequence comes from Pseudomonas sp. MF6396, assembly GCF_002018915.1. Lineage (NCBI taxonomy): Bacteria > Pseudomonadati > Pseudomonadota > Gammaproteobacteria > Pseudomonadales > Pseudomonadaceae > Pseudomonas > Pseudomonas sp. MF6396. Next base: position 31,872 of record NZ_MVOK01000025.1, read on the forward strand.
AGCTGCGCCAGAGCGGCCTGTCGCTGCCGCTGCTGGTACGTTTCCCCGACATCCTGCAACACCGCGTGCGCCAGCTGACCGGCGCATTCGACGCCAACATCGCGCGCCTGGAGTACCAGAGCCAGTACACCGCGCTGTACCCGATCAAGGTCAACCAGCAGGAAGCGGTGGTGGAGAACATCATCGCCACGCAGAACGTGTCCATCGGCCTTGAGGCCGGCTCCAAGCCCGAGCTGCTGGCGGTGCTGGCGCTGGCGCCCAAGGGCGGCACCATCGTCTGCAACGGCTACAAGGACCGCGAGTTCATCCGCCTGGCGCTGATGGGGCAGAAACTGGGTCACAACGTGTTCATCGTGATCGAGAAAGAATCCGAAGTGGCACTGGTGATCGAGGAAGCCGCCGACCTCAAGGTCAAGCCGCAGGTCGGCCTGCGCGTGCGCCTGTCGTCGCTGGCTTCGAGCAAGTGGGCCGATACCGGCGGCGAGAAGTCCAAGTTCGGCCTGTCGGCTGCGCAGCTGATTTCGGTAGTGCAGCGCTTTCGCGATGCCGGCCTGGACCAGGGCATTCGCCTGCTGCACTTTCACATGGGCTCGCAGATCGCCAACCTGGCGGACTACCAGCACGGCTTCAAGGAAGCCATCCGCTACTACGGCGAGCTGCGTGCGCTGGGCCTGCCAGTGGACCACATCGACGTGGGCGGCGGCCTGGGCGTGGACTACGACGGCACCCACTCGCGCAATGCCAGCTCGATCAACTACGACATGGACGACTACGCCGGCGTGGTGGTGGGCATGCTCAAGGAGTTCTGCGACGCGCAGGGCCTGCCGCACCCGCACATCTTCTCCGAGAGCGGCCGCGCGCTGACCGCGCACCACGCGATGCTGGTGGTGCAGGTAACCGACGTCGAGAAGCACAACGACGAAGTACCCGAGATCGAGGACAAGCAGAGCCTGCCCGAAACCGTGCAGTGGCTGGCCGACCTGCTGGGCCCGACCGACATCGAGATGGTCACCGAGACCTACTGGCGTGCCACCCACTACATGAGCGACGTGGCCGCGCAATACGCCGACGGCAAGATCACCCTCGCGCAGAAGGCCCTGGCCGAGCAGTGCTACTTTGCCGTGTGCCGCCGGTTGCACAACTCGCTCAAGGCACGCCAGCGCTCGCACCGCCAGGTGCTGGACGAACTCAACGACAAGCTGGCCGACAAGTACATCTGCAACTTCTCGGTGTTCCAGAGCCTGCCCGACACCTGGGCCATCGGCCAGGTGTTGCCGATCCTGCCGCTGCATCGCCTGGGCGAAGAGCCGCTGCGCCGTGCGGTGCTGCAGGACCTGACCTGCGACTCGGACGGCAAGATCAACCAGTACGTCGACGAGCAGAGCATCGAGACCAGCCTGCCGGTACACGCCATCAACGAGGGCGAGGACTACCTGCTGGGGATCTTCCTGGTGGGCGCGTACCAGGAAATCCTCGGGGACATGCACAACCTGTTCGGTGACACCGACTCGGTGAACATCTACCAGAACCCCAACGGCAGCGTGTACCACGCCGGCATCGAGACCCACGACACCATCGAGGACATGCTGCGCTACGTGCACCTGTCGCCCGAAGAGCTGATGACCCACTACCGCGACAAATGCGCCAGCGCGAAGATCACGGCGCGTGAGCGTACCCAGTTCCTGGATGCCTTGCGCCTTGGGCTGACCCGCTCGTCCTACCTGTCCTCCTGACCGCTTTCGCCGGCAAGGCCGGCTCCTACAGGTTCATGCAATACCCTGTAGGAGCCGGCCTTGCCGGCGAAGAGGCCGTCATTCACGCCACAAACCACCCATCCCTACGCTGCAACCGCCACCCCATCACCCCCAGCGTCACCGCCCGCAGCCCCATGAACAGCAGAAAGCCCAGCCACAGCCCGTGGTTGCCCAGCCCGCTGGCCGCATAGGCGAACGGCAGTGCTATCGCCACGCTCAGCAGCATGCCGTTGCGCATCTCCCGTGCCCTTGTCGCGCCGATGAACAACCCGTCGAGCAGGTAGCTCCACACCGCCACCAGTGGCAGCAGCGCCAGGTATGGCAGGTACTCGAACGCCGTCTCGCGCACGCTGGGGATATCCGTCTGCAACTGGATGAACCAGTGCCCGCCCAGCAGGAACACCCCGGCAAACCCCAGGCTGACGATCAACGACCAGCCACACGCCACCGTCATCGAACGGCGCAATGCGCCGCGGTCCCCGGCGCCGATCGCATGCCCGCACAGTGCCTCCACCGCATGCGCCAGGCCGTCCAGTGCATACGCGGTCAGCAGCAGGCCGTTGAGCAGCAGCGCATTGGCCGCCACCGTCGCCTCGCCCAGGCGCGCACCCTGCACGGTGATCAGGAAGAACACTCCCTGCAACGCCAGGCTGCGAATGAAGATGTCGCGGTTCACGCTCAGCAGCGGGCGCCAGCTCTGCCAGCGCCTGAGCAGCGCCCAGGCCACCTGCCCGGGGTAGGCGCGCAGGGCCGGGCGCGTGAGCGCCAGGCCGAGCAGCGCGGCCGACCATTCGGCGATAACCGACGCCCGCGCCGAGCCCAGCACACCCCAGTCCAGCCCCAGCACGAACCACAGGTTGAGCACGATGTTGAGCAGGTTGGTGGTCAGCAGGATCGCCAGCGGGGCACGGGCGTTCTGCGTACCCAGAAACCACCCCACCAGGGCAAAGCTGGCCAGCGCTGCCGGCAGGCCGAGCAAGCGCGTGTGGAAGAACGCCAGGGTGTTTTCCTGCAGCGCGGCACTCGGTTGCATCAGGCCCAGTGCCAGGTGGCTGAAGGGAATCGCCAGTGCCCCCAGCAGCACGGCGAACAGCAACGCCAGCAGCAGCCCCTGCACCAGCACCTGGCGCAGCGCGGCGCCGTCGGCGCGTCCGGCCGCCTGGGCAGCAAAGCCGGTGGAGCCCATGCGCAGGAAGCCCATCAGAAACGCCAGGAAGGTATACAGGCTGGCGCCCACCGCCACGGCGCCGAGCTGGTGCGCGTGGGGCAGGTGGCCGATCACGGCGCTGTCCACCAGCGCCACCATGGGCACGGAAATGTTGGAAAGAATCATCGGCGCGGCCAGCGCCCAGACCCTGTGGTGGGTCGGACGGTCGCGCCAGTCGCTGAGTAGTCGGGACATGCAGGCTCCTTGAGAACCGGCATTGTAGCCGCCCCCGGCACTAAAACTGGTGAACGCTGTCTCACGCCGGGCGCCTCGATCAGCGATGCCCGCGAGCTTGCTATATAGTGCTCGTCTCAGACCCTGCTACCGGAAGAGTTACCCTCCATGCTCAACAAAGGATTGTGGCTGGCGTGCGCCATGGCGCTGCTCAGTGCTTGCGACTCGTCTACTGATAAACCGGCCCCGGCCCCCGCGCCAACGGAACAGGCCGCCCCGGTAGCCCCGGCGCCGGCCCCCGCCGAACCGGCCGCGCCCGCAGCTGCACCGGCCCCGGCGGCGACCCCGGCGCCCACCCAGGCGAGCCTGGGCGAGCGCTACGCCGGTCGCGAGCTGACGGTGGTAGACGTTTCCGAAGTGCAGGTCGACGGTGCCAGCGCCTTGTCGGTGACCTTCTCGGTGCCGCTGGACAAGGACCAGAACCTTGCCGAGCGCGTGCACCTGGTGGACACCACCCGGGGCAAGCTCGACGGCGCCTGGGAGCTCAGCGAAAACCAGATGGAGCTGCGCCTGCGTCACCTGGAGCCGCAGCGCAAGCTGGTGCTGACCGTGGATGCCGGCCTGCTCGGGGTAAACGGCAAGAAGCTCCCCAGCGAGTACGTCAGCCGCCTCGAAACCCGCGACATGCAGCCCACCGTGGGCTTCGCCAGCCGCGGCTCGCTGCTGCCCACGCGCCTGGCCGAAGGCCTGCCGGTGATCGCGCTGAACATCGACAAGGTGGACGTCGAGTTCTTCCGCATCAAGCCCGAGTCGATGTCCAGCTTCCTGGCCAGCTGGGGCCGCAACACCTCGCTCGAGTACTACAACTCCGAAGAACTGTTGAGCAAGGCCGACCTGGTGTATGCCGGCCGCTTCGACCTGAACCCGGTGCGCAACACCCGCGAAACCCTGTTGCTGCCGATTGCCGGGATCAAGCCGTTGCAGGAACCTGGGGTGTACCTGGCGGTGATGCGCGCCTCGGGCCGCTACAACTATTCGCAGCCGGCCACCCTGTTCACCCTGAGTGACATCGGGCTGTCGGCGCATCGCTACACCAACCGCCTAGACGTGTTCACCCAGGCGCTGGACGGCGGCAAGGCCCTGGACGGGGTCAACCTCGAACTGCTCGACCGCGAAGGCAAGCTGCTGGCCCAGGCCAAGACCGACGGCGATGGCCATGCGCAATTGCCGATGCCGCCCAAGGCCGACGTACTGCTGGCCAAGCAGGGCGTGCACACCACCTTGCTGCGCCTGAACAGCGCCGCGCTCGACCTCTCCGAATTCGCGCTGACCGGGCCGCAGGCCAACCCGCTGCAGTTTTTCGTGTTCGGCCCGCGCGACCTCTATCGCCCGGGTGAAACCGTGCTGCTCAACGGCCTGCTGCGCGACCAGGACGGCAAGCCGGTGAAAGCCCAGCCGGTCAGTGTCGAGGTGCGTCGTCCGGATGAACAGGTCAGCCGCAAGTTCGTGTGGGAGGCCGATGCCAACGGCTTCTACCAGTACCAGTTGCAACTGGCCAGCGAAGCCCCGACCGGGCGCTGGCAGCTGGTGTTCGACCTGGGCGGCGGCAAGAAGCAGGTGTTCGAGTTCCTTGTCGAAGACTTCATGCCCGAGCGCCTGGCCCTGGAACTCAAGGGCAGCGCGACCCCGCTGAGCCCGGGCGAAACCGCTGAAATCCATGTCAATGGCCGCTACCTCTACGGCGCCCCGGCCTCGGGCAACCGCCTCAGCGGCCAGGCCTACGTGCGCCCGCTGCGCGAAGCGGTGCCGGCCTTGCCGGGCTACCAGTTCGGCTCGATCACCGAGGAAGACCTGAGCCACGACCTGGAACTGGACGAAACCACCCTGGACGCGTCGGGCGATGCCACGCTGCAGATCGAAAGCCGCTGGTCCGAGGCGCATTCGCCGCTGCAACTGAGCGTGCAGGCCAGCCTGCAGGAGTCCGGTGGCCGGCCGATCACCCGGCGCCTGGAGCAGCCGATCTGGCCGGCCGAGCGCATGCCCGGCCTGCGTGGGCTGTTCGACGGTGAAGAGGTCGACGGCAACACCCCGGTCGAGTTCGAACTGCTGATGGCCGACCGTGACGGCCACAAGCTGGCCGCCGACAACCTCAAGGTGCGCCTGATTCAGGAGCGCCGCGACTACTACTGGAACTATTCCTCCAGTGACGGCTGGGATTACAACTACAACGAGAAATTCCTGCTGCAGTCCGAGCAGCCGGTCAGCATCAAGGCCGGCAGCACTGCCAAGCTGAGCTTCCCGGTGGAATGGGGCCCGTACCGTGTCGAGGTCGAAGACCCGAGCACCGGCGTGACCAGCAGCGTGCGCTTCTGGGCTGGCTGGCGTGCCCAGGACAACACCGACGGCGGCGCCGTGCGCCCCGACCAGGTCAAGCTGGCGCTGGACAAGCCGGCCTACGCCGATGGCGCCACCGCGCAGATCACCGTGACCCCGCCGGCTGCCGGCAAGGGCTACCTGATCGTCGAGGGCAATGACGGCCCGCTGTGGTGGGAAGAAATCGACGTGCCTGCCGAAGGCAAGACCTACGCGGTCAAGCTCGACCCCAAATGGGCCCGCCACGACCTGTACGTCAGCGCCCTGGTGATCCGCCCCGGCGAGCGCAAGGCCAATGCCACGCCCAAACGTGCCGTGGGCGTGCTGCACCTGCCGCTGGATCGCGCCGAGCGCAAGCTGGCGCTGACCCTCAAGGCCCCGGAAAAGATGCGTCCCAAGCAGCCGCTCACCGTCAAGGTGCAGGCGCGCAATGCCGATGGCAGCATCCCCAAGCAGGTGCAGGTGCTGCTGGCCGCGGTGGACGTGGGCATTCTCAACATCACCAGCTACGCCACCCCCGACCCGTTCACCGGCATGTTCGGCCGCAAGGCCTACGGCGCCGACCAGCTGGATATCTACGGCCAGCTGATCGAAGCCGGGCAGGGCCGCCTGGCCAGCCTGGCATTCGGCGGTGACGCGGCCATGGCCAAGGGCGGCAAGCGTCCCAGCACCAGCGTGACCATCGTGGCCCTGCAGAGCGCCCCGGTGACCCTGGACGCCAAGGGCGAAGGTCAGGCGACGGTGGACATCCCCGACTTCAACGGCGAGCTTCGGGTGATGGCCCAGGCCTGGACCGACGAGCGCTTCGGCATGGCCGAGGCCAAGACCGTGGTCGCCGCGCCGCTGATCGCCGAACTGTCGGCCCCGCGTTTTCTGGCCGGCGGCGACCGTACCGAGCTGGCGCTGGACCTGTCCAACCTGTCGGGCAAGGCGCAGAAGTTCACGGTCAAGGTGACCACCGAGGGCCAGTTGAACCTGCTGACCCCGTCCGAGCAGCCACTGAGCCTGCGTGACGGCCAGCGCGTGACCTCGCTGCTGGGCGTGCAGGCCGTGGGTGGCCTGGGCCAGGGCAAGGTCAAGGTGCAGGTCAGCGGCCTGGTGCTGCCGGGCGAACCGAACACCGCCTTCACCCGCGAGTGGACCCTGGGCATTCGCCCGGCCTACCCGGCGCAGCTCAGGCACTACCGCGCCGCGCTCAAGGACCAGCCATGGACCTTGCCCGCCGAGGACCTGGCCGCGTTCGAACCCCAGGGCCTGGAGGCGATGCTGTCGCTGTCGAGCCGCCCGCCGCTGAACATCGCCGAGCAGATCCGTGCCCTCGAGGCTTATCCCTATGGCTGCCTGGAGCAGACCACCAGCGGGCTGTACCCGTCGCTGTACGCCGATGCCGAGACGCTCAAGCGCCTGGGCATCAAGGGTGAAGAGCCCAAGGTGCGCCAGCGCAAGATCGAGATGGGCATCGAGCACCTGCTCGGCATGCAGCGCTACAACGGCAGCTTCGGCCTGTGGAGCGCGGACGACAGCGAGGAGTACTGGCTGACCGCCTATGTCACCGACTTCCTGCAGCGTGCCCGCGAGCAAGGCTATGCGGTGCCGCCCGAGGCGCTGAAAAAGGCCAACGAACGCCTGCTGCGCTACCTGCAGGAACGCAACCTGATCGAGCCGTACTACACCAGTAACGCCGAGCACAGCCGCTTCGCGGTACAGGCGTATGCGGCGCTGGTGCTGGCGCGTACCCAGCAGGCCCCGCTGGGTGCCCTGCGCAGCCTGTTCGAGCGCCGCGCCGATGCACGCTCGGGCCTGCCGCTGGTACAGCTGTCGATCGCACTGGACAAGATGGGCGACAAGCCGCGCTCGGCGCAGGCCCTGCAGGCGGGCCTGGCGGTCAAGCGTCAGGACGTGTGGCTGAGCGACTATGGCAGCCCGGTACGTGACGAGGCGCTGATCCTGGCCCTGCTCGAAGAGAACAAGCTGGCCACCGACCAGCTCGACCAGCGGCTGTTCGAGCTGTCGGACAAGATGGCCAGCAGCTCGTACCTGTCCACCCAGGAGCGCAATGCGCTGTTCATGGCCGGGCGTGGCATGCTCAAGCAGCCTGAAGGCCGCTGGAGTGCACGCCTGGACAGCGCGGGCGAGCTGCGCGACCTGGGCCCGACCCAGGCCGGGCTCAAGCTGGAGGGGCCGTTGCTGGCCTCGCCGCTGACCGTGACCAACACCAGCGACAAGACCGTGTACCAGCAGTAGACCGTGTCGGGTTACCCGCGCTTCGCACCCCGTGCGGTGGGCACCAACATGAGCATCTACCGCGAGTACCTGGGCATGAATGGCCGGGCACTGAACATCAAGTCGCTCAAGAGTGGCGACCTGGTGCTGGTGCACATTGGTATCCGCGCCAACGAGCGGGTGCCGGACGCGCTGATCGTCGACCTGCTGCCGGCGGGCCTGGAGCTGGAAAACCAGAACCTGGCGCAAAGTGCGGCCAGCCTGGACAACGCCAGCAGTGCAGTGAAGGAATGGCGTGAAGCAATGCAGAACGCCAACGTGGTGCACCAGGAGTTTCGCGATGACCGCTACGTGGCGGCGATGAACGTCGACCCGTACGGCGTGACGCACCTGCTGTACCTGGCCCGTGCGGTCACGCCGGGCACCTACCGCGTGCCGCCGGTGCAGGTGGAGTCGATGTACCGGCCCAACTGGCAGGCGGTGGGCGAGAGCCCGGGTGACATGGTGATTCTGGGGCGCTAGCAGTTGCCCCTTCGCCGGCAAGGCCGGCTCCTGCAGACGCCTGTAGGAGCCGGCCTTGCCGGCGAAGCTTCTAGCGCACCACCCAGCTCAACACCCACAACCCCAGCATCAGCCAGATGATCCCCATGATGATCGAGGCGCGCATGAACGCGCGCACCGCCGAGTACAGCAACAGCAGGCCGATCACCAGCATCAGGATGCTGACCAGCGAGGTGTCCATGCCCAGTGTGCGTGCCAGGCCGTCGATGAAGTTGCCGCCGGCATTGGCCAGCAGATTGAACAACCCGCTCAGGGCATCCACCACGAAGCGGATCACCGCGCCGAGCGCTTGCCCCAGCCATTCGAAAAAACCTTCTACATGCATAATCGCTTCCTGATCGACGCTACGGCGCAGTCGCCGTGCCCAGAGCTTTGGCCATCATCCTGCCGGCTCGGTTCCTCACCCACGCAAAAAGGTGTCCGCGCCTGATGTTCAGCTTAGCCCGACCCCGCTCGCGCATCGCCCGGCTGCTGTGCGCCGCCTTTGCCTGCGTGCTGTTGCTGTGGCTGGCTGATCGCCTGTGGCCATTGCCGATGCCGGCCGACGATCTGGCGCGGGTGGTGCTGGCCGAAGACGGCACGCCGCTGTGGCGCTTTGCCGATGCCGAGGGCGTGTGGCGCTACCCGGTCACCCTCGATCAGGTGTCGCCTTACTACCTCGAAGCCTTGCTCACCTACGAGGACCGCTGGTTCTACCGGCACCCCGGGGTCAACCCGCTGGCCCTGGGCCGTGCCGCCTGGCAGAACCTCACGGGCGGGCGCGTGCTGTCGGGCGGCAGCACGCTGTCGATGCAGGTGGCGCGCCTGCTCGACCCGCACTCGCGCACGCTGCCGGGCAAGTTGCGCCAGGTGTGGCGCACCGCCCAGCTGGAATGGCACCTGTCCAAACGCCAGATCCTGGAGCTGTACCTCAACCGCGCACCGTTCGGCGGCACCCTGCAGGGTGTGGCGGCGGCCAGCTGGGCGTACCTGGGCAAGTCGCCCTTGCAACTGACCCCGGCCGAGGCCGCGCTGCTGGCGGTGCTGCCCCAGGCGCCCAGCCGTCTGCGCCCCGACCGCCACCCGGAGCGCGCGCGCCTGGCCCGGGACAAGGTGCTGCAACGCCTGGGCGAGTACCAGGTGTGGCCGCAGCAGCGCATCGCCGAAGCGCAGGAAGAACCGCTGCTGCTGGCACCACGCCAGGAGCCGGCGTTGGCTCCGCTGCTGGCTCGCCGGCTGAACCGTGCCGACAGCCCGCCGCTGATCCACACCACCCTCGACGCTGCGCTGCAACGGCGCCTGGAAGACCTGCTGCTGGGCTGGCGCGCACGCCTGCCCGAGCGCACTTCGGCGGCGATCCTGGTGGTGGAGTCGCAGACCATGGCAGTGCGCGCCTACCTGGGGTCGGTGGACCTTGGCGATGAGCGCCGTTTCGGCCACGTCGACATGATCACTGCCCTGCGTTCGCCGGGCTCGACCCTCAAGCCGTTTCTGTACGGCATGGCCATGGATGACGGCCTGATCCATTCGGAGTCGTTGCTGCAGGATGTGCCACGCCGCTATGGCGACTATCGCCCCGGCAATTTCTCGATGGGTTTCAGTGGCCCGGTGGCGGCCAGCTCGGCATTGGCGTTGTCGCTCAACCTGCCGGCGGTGCAGTTGCTCGAAGCCTACGGGCCCAAGCGCTTTGCCGCGCAGATGCGCATGGGCGGCATGCCGCTGAGCCTGCCGACGGCGGCCGAGCCGAACCTGTCGCTGATCCTGGGCGGCGCCGGCAGCCGCCTCGAAGACCTGGTCAGTGGCTACAGTGCGTTCGCCCGCGACGGCATGAGCGCGCCGCTGCGCCTGCAACCGGATGCGCCGCTGGTCGAGCGCCGGCTGCTGTCGCCGGGCTCGGCGTGGATCATCCGGCGCATCCTCAGTGGCCAGGCGCGTCCCGACCGCGACCCGCACGCCGAACTGGTGCAGCGCCCGCAGCTGGCCTGGAAGACCGGCACCAGCTACGGCTTTCGCGATGCCTGGTCGATCGGCGTGGGGCCGCGCTACCTGATCGGCATCTGGATCGGCCGCCCCGACGGCACCCCGGTGCCGGGGCAGTTCGGCCTGGCCTCGGCCGCGCCGCTGATGCTGCAGGTGCATGACGTGCTGAGCAACCGCGACAGCCAGCGCGGCATTGCCGCCCCGGTGCCGGCAGTGCCGGGCAACGTCGGGGTGGCCGCGATCTGCTGGCCGCTGGGCCAGCCGATGGCACGCACCGACCCCAACTGCCGGCGCCAGCGCTTTGCCTGGACCCTGGACAACACCACGCCGCCGACCCTGCTCGCGCAGGACCAGCCCCTGGGTGTGGGGCTGCTGGAGAAGGTATGGGTGAATGCCCGGGGCCTGCGGGTGGATGCAGCCTGTGCGGGGGCCGCGCCGCGCGACATCGCGCTGTGGCCGGCACCACTGGACCCGTGGTTGCCGCGCCTGGAGCGGCGCGAGGCGCGTTTGCCGGCCATCGACCCGAGCTGCCCGCCGCAGGTACCGGCCAGTGCCGCGCCGTTGTCGGTGGTGGGGATACGCCCGGGCGACCAGTTGCGTCGTCCCGCCACCAGCCGCGATGCCCTGCACCTGAGCGTTTCGGCGCTGGGTGGCGAAGGCCAGCGCTGGTGGTTCCTCAACGGCGCACCCCTGGGCGAGACCACAGCCCAGGCGGCGCTGGCCGTGAACCTGGAGGAGGTGGGGCGCTACGAGCTCAGCGTGCTGGATGCCAGCGGGCAGACCGCGCGGGTCGAGTTCCAGGTCAACGACTGACCGTGCACCCGTAAGATGGATATAACGCGAAAGGGGAAGGGCTGCCAAAGCACCTTCCCCTTGCTTTCAAGTGCCTGAAGCAAAAGGGCTTTTGCTGGTGCTGCGACTGTATATATCGGGTTAATACCAAGCTCAGAATTGTTCCCCTTGCGCCTGCGCGCTCAGATAGCTGCAACGGACGTGGAGTGGCCGGAAACCCGGTGCTTCACACCTATAAAAGCAGCGGCAGCAGTAGCAGGGAGTCGCCATGAAAACTCAAGCGTGGATCAAAGCAAGTACGGCAGTGATGTTGATCTTGACCGTGAGCCTGGCCGGTTGCAGCAGCGGCGGTGGCGGTCACAAGAGTCACGTAAGCAGTTCCACACCCGATTCGGGTACCGATGGCGGCAGTGGTGGTGGCGGTACCGGCGGCGGTACTGACGGTGGTGGCGGTACGGACGGCGGTGGTGGTACTGGCGGTGGCGGTACGGACGGCGGTGGTGGTGGTACTGGCGGTGGCGGTACGGACGGCGGTGGTGGCACCGGCGGTGGCGGTACGGATGGCGGCGGTGGCAACAACGGCGGTGGCGGTAACAATGGCGGCGGTGGCAACAATGGTGGTGGCAACAACGGTGGTGGCGGCAACAACGGTGGTGGCACGACCTCGACCACGGTCGTCGGCCAGGTGGTGGCCCAGGTTGGCAGCGGCGTGTCGGGCGTGGGCACGGGCGTGTCCGGCGTGGGCAACGCCGTCAGCGGCGTACCGGTAGTGGGCAGCACCGGTGCCGGCGACCTGGTGACGGCCACCGGCAACGCCGTCACCAGCATCGGCGATGGCCTGGGCAAGGGCCTGGGTACGCTTGGCACTGGCAGCAATGCCCTGGGCGAGACGGTCAAGGGCGTGGGCAACGGGGTGTCGGATATCGGCGGCGGGGTCAAGTCGGTGGCCAGCAGCCAGTTGATCGAACAGATACCCGTGGTCAACGGTGTGGTGGACAAGGTCGGCGACGTGGTGGTGATGCTTGGCGATACCCTCAGCACCCAGAGCACCACCGGCAAGCTGGGCAACCTGAACCAGCAATTGAGCAACCAGGTGGTCAAGGTGGTGTCGCTGGTGGAAGGCGCCACCGGCAAGGTGGGTGATGCCACCGGGGTGGGTGCACCGGTCAGCGGCCTGTTGAACAAGGTTGGCAGCGCAGTCGACGGGGTGGGCGACAAGGTCGCCAGTGCCGGCAACGGCAACCCGCTGACCACCGCCGTCGGCGGGCTGGTAAGCCATGTCGGCACGGCGGTCGGCACCAGCGGTGGCCTGGTCAACACCGGCACCGGCAGCGGTGGCAGCGCCCCCGGTGCGGGGCTGCTGGAAACCGCCGGTGGCGCCGTGGCGGGCCTGGGCAGCGGGCTCGGCGCCGGCAGCAGCAACGGCCTGCTCGACGCCGCAGGCAGCACGGTCAACAAGGTGGGCCAGACCGTGGCCTCGCTGGGGCCGGTACTGGGCGGCAATGGCGTGGCCAGCGTGCCGGCCGGGGTGCCCACCGCTGCGTTGGGCAACAGCGTGGGCGCCGGCCTCACCCCGGTGGTGAGCGGTGTGACCAGCGTTACCCAGCAGGTGGGCGCGGCAACCGGCATCGGTGCGCCGGTCAACGGCCTGGTCACCCAGGTGGGCAGCGCAGTCAGCGGGGTGGGCAATCAGATTGCCGCAGCCGGCAACAACCCGGTCACCACCCAGCTGGGGGCGACGGTCAATGCCGTGGGCGGCACCGTGGGCCAGGTCGGTACCCTGGTCAACGGCAACGGGCAAGGGGGCGGCGGCGTGGGCGGTCTGCTCAATGGCCTGACCACCGGCCTGAAAGGCGGCCTCGGGGGTAACAAGTAACTAAATGGCCATCATCGATTAGACGATTTTGCGGGCAACACCTACGCTTGAGGCTGACGAGGGAACCGTCTTTGGTTCCCTCGTATTTTTCAGGATCATGGAGTGTCCTATGCGATCGATGTTCGTCGCGTTATTGGGTCTGTCCTGGGTGGCTTCGCTGCATGCCGAGCCCCTGCCGAGCTTCCTCAACAGCAACGAGACCGAGCGCAAGCTGCCAGCGCCCAACCTGCCCGCCGATGCCTTTCGCCCCGTCACTCCCCAACTGAACCTGCCCGCACCGGATGCCGGCCAGCAGCCACAGCCGCTGCTGATGGGCACGCGGGTGCGCGTGCAGCGGGTGCGCATCGAAGGCGGCACCATCTACCCGCTCAGCGAACTGCGCGACAACTACCAGGGCCTGCTCGACCGCGAGGTGACCCTGGGCGAGCTGATCGAGGCCACCCGCCGCCTCACCCAGCGCTACCAGCAGGATGGCTACCTGTTGTCGTATGCCTACCTGCCGCCGCAGGACTTCGCCGAAGGCCGTCTGCGCGTGGTGCTGGTGGAAGGCTACATACGTGATTACGAACTGCAGGGCGATGTGGGGCCGGTGTCGGCCTACCTCGACAAGCTGGTGGGCAAGCTCAAGGCCGAGCGCCCGCTCACCCGCAAGACCTTCGAACGCTACACCGCGCTGATGAGCCGGGTGCCGGGCCTGACCTTGCAGGCCCAGGTGCCGCCGCCGGGCACCACCGACGGCGCCACGCGGCTGATCGCGCAGGCCTCGCGCAAGCCGTTCACCAGTACCTTGAGCCTCACCGACGGCAGCCGCGACGACACCCAGGCGCTGCTCGGCCTGAACAGCAACGCCCAGACCGCGGTGGCCGAGCAGTTGAGCTTCAGCGCGCTGTTCCCGCCGGGGCAGGATGACGAACGCTACTACCGTCTCGACTACTCGCAGTACGTGGACGCCGAAGGCACCCAGCTCAATCTTTCGGCCTCGACCTACCGCAGCAACCCGGCGGCGCGGGTGCGCCTGGAGAACGGCATAGACCTCAAGCAGCACCGCGAGAACGACCGTTACTCCATCGGCCTGAGCCAGGCGCTGATCGCCTCGAGCAACGAATGGCTGAACGTGGCAGCGCGCTTCTATGCGGTGAACGACAGCACCGACTACCGGGTGGTCGGCCTGCCATTGAAGGTCAGTACCCGCACCGATGTGCGCGCCTTTGCCTTCGAGGCAGACTGGAGCAAGTCGGACGCGCAGCAGCTGCGCATACTCAGTGCCGGTGTGTACCAGGGCCTCGATCACTTCGGTGCCAAGACCGACAGCGACTACGACCTGGACTTTTTGCGCCTGCGCCTGTCGGGGGTGCAGAGCGACCGGTTCTTGCAGAACTGGCAGGGGGTGGCATCGGCGGCGCTGTACTGGACCGACGACAGCCTGCCCGACAGCGAGCGCGCGGTGTTCGGCGGGCAGAACTTCGGCCGCGGCTACCCCAGCGATCAGGCTTCCGGCGACAAGGGCTGGGGTGCGGCATACGAGGTCAACTACAGTTTCAAGCGCGATGGCAGCTGGCTCAAGGTACTGCAGCCGTACGTGGTGGTGGACGCCGCGCGTACATGGTTCAACGAGCTGGCGGTGCGTGATTCACGATTGTCGTCGGCGGCGCTGGGGCTGCGCTTTGGCGATGCGCGCTACTACAACATCTCGCTGGAGGCGGCCAAGCCGATGTCGGATATCGCGCTGGACAGCTTCAATCGGCGGCCACGGTACACGTTGAGTTTCAGTTACCAGCTGTGACGACCGATCGCGGGTCAAGCCCGCTCCCACAAGGTACGCGCACTACCGGTGGGAGCGGGCTTGACCCGCGAGGGCCGCGTGGCGGCCAGGCGTTACTGAACCAGTTGCAGGCGGGGCTTGGGGAACAGGTTGTCCAGGGTTTCCAGCAGGCGCAGGTGGTAGATCGGCTTGCGGAACAGGTCGAGTACCTGCAGGCGCAGCAGATCGCTGACCGCATCCATGTCGGCATGCCCCGAGGTGACGATCACCGGCAGGTGCTGACGCGCCGTGTGCTCGCGCAGGCGCCTGATCAGCGAGATGCCGCTCTCTTCCGGCATGTTCAGGTCGGTGATCACCAGGGCAATGTCGGGATGTCGCGTCAACTGCTGCAGGGCGAGCTTGACCGAGGTTGCCGTGTGACAACAGAAGCCCTCGCCCTCCAGCAGCTCGGCCAGCTCCAGCAGTGCGTCTTCTTCGTCATCCACCAGCAGCAGCTGTTGACGTGAGTGGGAAGCCGGCATGTTCAGTTCCTGTCATCAGGCTGAGGGCAGGGCGGCGACGATGTCGTCGAAGACCTTTTTCACCCCGCCCCCCACATCGGTCGAGACCCCGATGATCACCACGGCCACCATGGCGGCCACGATGGCATATTCGATACCGGACGCGCCGTCCTTGCGATGGAAGAACAGCTTGCAGTGCTTGAGGATGCGGGAAAGGACCATGGTACTTCTCCTTGCGCCACAGGCGCGGGTAATGGGGCCCGGAAACGGTGATTCCCCTTTGCCATCACAGCATCGTCAAGCGGTTCGAAACCGGCAAATGTAAGAAGGCATTAATACCAAAGTAAGGGTGTCAACGCTGGCGCCAATAAGCTGTTGTTTTCAGGGGGTGTCGGGTTTCGGACCGAAAAAAAACTGACGGGTAATGGCGTTTTGTCCTAGCTGCGCTACCGTCAAATAGCGAAATAGTTACTTGCAACTTCATGTTTGCGGGCCAGTTCGCACACCGCGCGGCCGAAGGGATGTTCAGGCAGAGGGAGCGCCGACATGAGCAGTCGCATCACCATGATCCTTGCCGTGCTGTTCCTGATCGGTGCCGTGCTGGCAGGTTACTGGGGGCTGGTGCTCAGCCGTGCATCCGAGGCGCCGGAGCCGCCGCAAGCGGCGGCGCCAGGGCCGGCCGACACGGCTCAGCCGGTGGACCAGGCCATGGAGGCTGGCACCGACGCATTGCGCAAGCCCGTGCTGGTGCTGCGCCGCGACGTACCCGCCTACACCGTGCTGACAGCCGAGGATCTGAGTGTCGAGCGCCTGCTGGTGGCCCCGGCCGGCAGCTTCCAGCGCCCCGAGCAGGTGCTGGGCCGCACCAGCTGGCGGGCCCTGCCTGCAGGTACCTGGCTGGAGGAGAGCAGTTTCGAGGCCGGTGGGCCGCTGGCGCGCATGATCCACCCCGGCGAGCGCGCCCTGGCGGTGGCGGTGGACGAAGTGGTCGGCGCCGCCGGACAACTACGCCCCGGCGACTACGTGGATGTGCTGCTGTACCTGCGCGAAGACAACCTCAACCCGCAGGCCTCGGCCCAGGTGGCCGTGCCGGCCTTGCGCCTGCTCAGCGTGGGCGAGCAACTGGGGCTGGCCAACGATGGCCGCCCGCCGGAGGCCGACACCGATGCCAAGGCGGCCCAGGAACAGCGTCGCGCCATGGCGCGCACCGTGGTGCTGGCGGTACCTGAAGCCCTGGCCAGCCGCCTGTTGCTGGCCGCCCAGGCAGGCAGCCTGCGCCTGGCGGTACGCAGCGCCGAAGAGAAACGCCTGGCCAGCTACTGGGCCGACCCGCAGGCCGCTGCACCGCAACTGGACAACGCCAACCGCGACCTCTTTCGCTTCAGTCAACTGGCCATGACCCCGGCCGCAACCCCGGTTGCAGGCCAGGCGCCCAGGCACCAGATGCAGATCATTCGAGGCCCCCAGGCTTCAACGCCCACCCCCTGATCGAAGCAAGGATGCCCGTTGATGAGCAGTCGTTCCGAGCTGATGTTCAAGCGTTCCATCCTGACCCTGTTGTTGCTGGGGGGGCCGGCTGCCCATGCCCTGGCGGCGCCGTCGGGTTGTGCCGGGCTGAGCCCGGTGCCGGCCAGCATCGAGCTGGACCAGGGCCTGCAGCAGGAGATCCGCCTGCCGGTGCCGATCACCCGGGCGGCGGTTGGCGACCCCAACATCGCCGATGTGCAGGCCAGTGGCGAGCGCGGCGTGGTGGTCAGCGCCGTGGGCCCCGGTGCCACCAGCCTGATGCTGTGGACCGCATGCGCCAGCGTGCCGCGCCAGAGCATGCTGTTCATCAAGGGCCGGGCCACTGCCGAGATGGCCGACAGCGCCTTGCCGCCCAGCCTCGACCCCTTGCTGCCGAGCCAGGTGCAGGCCGATATCCGCTTTGTCGAGGTCAGCCGCACCAAGCTCAAGGAGGCCGGTACGCGGCTGTTCTTCAAGGGCTCCAACAACTCGCTGTTCGGTTCGCCGGGCAGCGTGCCCAACACCACGGTGTCGCCGGGCTACGTGCCGGGTGCGGTGACCAGCCCCGACGGTGGCGGCGTTGGCGGGCTGGTCAAGGTGCGCCCGAGCATCCCGCTGAACAACGATGTGTTCAATATCGTGTGGGGCGGCGGCAGCAGCCGATTCCTGGCGGCCATCGATGCGCTGGAGAGCAGCGGCTTCGCCTACACCCTGGCGCGCCCCAGCCTGGTGGTACTCAGCGGCCTGACCGCGAGCTTTCTGGCCGGCGGCGAAATCCCCATTCCGGTGCCCAGCACCGGCAGCGACACGGTGACCATCGAGTACAAGGAGTTCGGCATTCGCCTGGCGTTGTCACCCACGGTGGTCAGCCGCGACCGCATCACCCTCAAGGTGGCGCCGGAGGTCAGCGAGCTGGACTACAACAACGCAGTGCGCATCGCCGGCGTCACCGTGCCGGGCCTAACGGTGCGGCGCACCGACACCAGCGTATCGCTGGCCGATGGCGAGAGCTTCATCATCAGCGGCCTGATCAGCAGCAGTGCGCGCTCGGCGGTGGACAAGTTTCCGGGCCTGGGCGACGTGCCGATCCTGGGCGCGTTCTTTCGCCAGTCGTCGATCAGCCGTGAGGAGACCGAGCTGCTGATGATCGTGACCCCGCGCCTGGTGCAGCCGCTGGCGGCCAATGCCAAGTTGCCCGAGTTGCCCGGCGAGCGCCTGCGCACCTATGACCCGAGCTGGGGGCGTCTGTTCTTTCTCGAGAACGGCAACTTCGAACAGCGCAGTGGATTGAGCCAATGAGCCAGAGCCTGAGCCAGACCTTCCTTGCGATCACCCGTGACGACGGTGACCTGCAGTGGCTGAAAACCGCCCTGGCGCCGCTGGGCCAGGTGGTGGGGGCCGGCAGCGGCAGCCTCGACGAACTGCTCGCACTGGTGGATGTGACCTTCGCCAACCTGGTGTTCGTGGGCCTGGACCGCGAGCAGGTGGTGAGCCAGTGCGCGCTGATCGAAGGGGTGCTGGAGGCCAAGCCGATGCTGGCGATCGTTGCCCTGGGCGATGGCATGGACAACCAGCTGGTGCTCAATGCGATGCGCGCCGGTGCGCGGGACTTCGTCGCCTACGGGTCGCGCTCAAGCGAAGTGGCCGGGTTGGTGCGCCGCCTGAGCAAGCGCCTGCCACCGGTGACCAGCAACCCGCACCTGGGCGGCCTGACGGTGCTGTACGGCACCCAGTGCGCCAGCGATGGCGCCCTGCTCACCAGTCACCTGGCGCGGGTGGTGCAGGGCAGTGGTCAGCAGACCCTGTTGCTGGACCTGGGCCTGCCCCGTGGCGACAGCCTGGCGCTGCTGGGGCTAGAGGCCTCGTTTCACTTCGGTGATGCGCTGCGCCACCTGCGCCGCCTGGATGCCACCCTGATCGACAGCGCGTTCGCCCGCGAACCCTCGGGCCTGCGCCTGCTGGCCTATACCGACAGCGACGAGGCACTGGAGCGCACCAGCGCGGCCGAGCTGTACATGCTGCTCAGCGCGCTGCGCCAGCACTTCCAGCACATCGTGGTGAACCTGGCCGGGCAGCCCGACAGCGAGCCCTTGCGCACCTTCGTCAGCCATTGCGACAAGCTGATCTGGTACACCGACCAGAACGTGCTGGACTGCCGGCGCAACCTGGAGGTGCTGACCCTGTGGCGCGAGAAGGGCATGAAACTGGAACACGCGAGCCTGCTGGTGGACCGCTACCTGCGCAGCGTGGCGCCCGACTCCGACGCGCTGGGCAAGCGCTATGGCCTGCCGGTGCTGGTGGTGCTGCCCTACAGCCCCGAGGTGCGCCTGAACGCCAAGAACCAGGGGCTGTCGCTGTTCGAGGTGGCCCCGCGCGAGGCCTTGACCCAGGCGCTCAAGGCCTTGGGCGAGCGGCTGGCACGACGTTCGGAAAGCCTGCAACCGAAGGCGGGCAACTGGATGAAGCGCCTGTGGGGGCACAAGTAGATGAGCGGCGACGAGCTGTTCGGCGGCCCGCGGCAAAACCCGGGCAGCGACCCGCAGGGGCTCAAGCGGGCCTTGCACCGGCACATCATCGATGCCATCGAGGACACCGGCCTCAACCTGCTGGAGGGCGCCCGCCCGGCGCTGGCGCAGTTCGTGGTGGAGCAGGTGGGCGACTACATCGCGCGTCAGCACCTGGCCGTGTCGCGCTACGAGATGGAGCGCCTGGCCGAGGAGATCGTCGACGAGCTCACCGGCTTCGGCCCGCTTGAGGTACTGCTGCGCGATGCGGGCGTCACCGAGATCCTGGTCAACGGCCCGCACCGGGTGTTCATCGAGCGCGCGGGCGTGCTGCAGCAGACCGACCTGCGCTTTATCGACGCGCATCACGTGGAGCGTGTGATGCAGCGCATCCTCGCGCCGTTGGGGCGGCGCCTGGACGAGTCGTCGCCGATGGTCGATGCGCGCATGCCCGACGGCAGCCGGGTGAATGCGATCATCCCGCCGGTGGCGCTGGACGGGCCGTGCCTGTCGATCCGCAAGTTTCGCAAGGACATGCTCAAGAGCGCCGACCTGCTGGCCACCCGCGCCATCGACCAGGCGATCCTCGACTTTTTGCAACGAGCCGTGGGCAAGCGCTGCAACATCCTGGTCAGCGGCGGCACCGGCACCGGCAAGACCACTTTGCTGAACATTCTCAGCCAGTTGATCAGCCCCCGTGAACGCCTGGTGACCATCGAGGACGTGGCCGAGCTGCAGCTGGATCACCCGCACGTGGTACGCCTGGAAACCCGCCCGCCCAATGCCGAGGGGCATGGCGAAATCAAGGCCAGCGAGCTTATTCGCAACGCCCTGCGCATGCGTCCGGACCGCATCATCCTGGGCGAGATCCGCGGGGTCGAGGTGCTCGATGTACTGACCGCGATGAACACCGGCCACGACGGTTCGATGAGCACGGTGCACGCCAACAACGCGCAGGACGCGCTGCTGCGCCTGGAGACCCTGGTGGGCCTGACCGGTCGCCAGGTGGCCGAGAAGACCTTGCGCCAGATGATCTGCGCCGCGCTCGACGTGGTGATCCAGCTGGCCCGCCTGCCCGATGGCCGTCGCTGCGTGAGCGAGGTGCTGGAGGTGGTGGGGGTGCGCGACGACGTGTATGTCACCAACACGCTGTTTCGCCTCGACCGGCGCGGCGGCGACACCTTCCTGCGCGAGGCGGTCAACCCGGCCAGCGACAAGCTGCGTCGTGACCTCAACGATGCGGAGCCCGGGCCGTGAGCGGCGCGGTGTGGTTGTGGCTGGGGGGCGTGGTCATGCTCGGCATCTCGATGCGCCTGTTCTATACCAGCCTGCACCGCTCGGGCAACGAACGCATTCTGCAGCGCCTGGGCCAGCACCAGCAGGCCGCCGACAACAGCGGGCCACGTGGCCCCGACTGGCTCGAGCTGATGCTGCTGCGTGCAGGTTTCGACCGCCGCAATGATCGGCTGATGGCGTGGGTGGCAGGCTGGCTGCTGCTGGCCGTGTGCGCCGGGCTGTACGGCGGCTGGCCTGGCCTGCTGCTGGTGCTGCTGGCGGGGCCGTTGCTGTTGCGCCTGTTCCTGGCCTGGCGCTACCAGCACCGGGTACGCCGCCTTATCGAACAGTTGCCGGTGCTGCTCGACCATTGCGTGCGCAGCCTGAAGGCCGGGCGCACGCTGAGCGATGCGGTGCTGGGGGCCATCGATGCCTCGCGCGAGCCGTTGCTGGGGGCCATGCAGCGGGTCAAGCGCAACGTGCAGTTGGGGGTGAGCCTGGACGATGCGATGTCGGATCTGGCCGAACTGTACGCGCGTGAAGAGCTGCGCCTGTTCGCCCTGGGCCTGCGCATCAACCACCGCTATGGCGGCAATGCCAGCGAGTTGCTGGAGAACCTGATCAAGGTGATTCGCGAGCGCGAGCAGGGCGCGCGGCAGCTGCGCGCGATGACCGGTGAAACCCGCATCACCGCCGTGGTGCTGGCGGTGCTGCCGGTCAGCGTGGCCGGCTACTTCATTTTCAGCAACCCCAATTACCTGCTGACCATGTGGCATGACAGTGTCGGGCAGCGCCTGCTGTTCAGTGCCTTCGTGCTGCAGGCGCTGGGGTGTCTGGCGCTGTGGCGCATGTTGCGGAGTATCTGAGATGGCCTTGTTGCTCAGTGCGGTGTTGTTGTTTGGCGCGTTCGCCCTGCTGCTGGGTCAGTGGCTGCGTCAGCGGCGCAGCCAGCGCCTGGTGGAGCAACGCCTGCAGGGGCGTGCGCCGGACGAGCCGGCACTGCGCGGCTGGTTGCAGCGCATGGGCGACAGCCGGCTGGGGCAGCGTTCGCTGAACCTGGACGGCGAGACCCGCCAGTTGCTCGACCGGGTGGGTTGGCGGCGTTCGCGCCAGCGCTCGCTGTTCGCGGCCTGCCAGGTGGGCTTGCCGCTATGCCTGATGGGGGCGGCGGTGCTGGTGCAGGAGGTGTTCTTTCGCGAGAGCCGTTCGCCCTGGTTGTTCCCGCTGATGGGGCTGGGGTTGGGCTACCTGCTGCCCAAGCGGTTGCTGGCGCTGCTGGCGGCACGCCGTCAGCGCCAGGTGGCGCAGGAGGTGTCGACCTTCATACCGCTGCTGCGCATCATGTTCGAGTCGGGCCTGGCGGTGGAGCAGAGCCTGCGCCTGCTGAGCCTGGAGGGGCAGCGCCTGCTGCCCGTGTTGAGCGAGGAGTTGCGGCTGTTGCTGGCGCGGGTCGATTCGGGGTTGGCGCTGGCGCCGGAGCTGGAGAAGAGCGCGCAGTTGCTGGGGGTGGAGGCGTTCAGCGACACCTGCATCATCCTGCGCCAGTTGCTGACCCAGGGGGGCGGGGCGATGAAGTCGCTGCTGGCACTCAAGCAACTGCTCGATGACCGGCGCCTGACCACCTTGCAGGAACGGATTTCGAAGATGTCGGGAAAGATGTCGGCAGTGATGATGCTGTTTCTGTTCCCGGCGTTGCTGATCGTACTCGCCGGCCCGGGCTTCACCGCCCTGGCCAGGGCATTCGGGGCTTGAGAGGAGTGGACGCAATGAAGGCATGCATCGCGGCGCTGGGGTTGTTGTTGCTCGGTGGTTGCGCCACGGATGGCTCGGCGCCGTGGCTGGCCATGCCGGGCTCGACGGCCAGTTGTGCCAAGCCCGATTCGAGCCAGGAGCTGTCGCTGAACATGGCCGACGAGATGCTTGCCGACGGGCGCCCGCATGCCAGCCTTGCGCACCTAGAGGCGCTGCCGGCCGATCTGGCCCAGGTGCGGGTGCGCAAGGCCAAGGTGCTGCGCCTGCTTGGACGCAGCGAGGCCGAGCCGCTGTACCGCAGCCTGCTCGGCGGGTGCCTGGCGGCCGAGGGTGAGCATGGGCTGGGGCAGATGGCGGCGGCCCGTGGCGACAACGCGCAGGCGCTGCAGCATCTGCAACGGGCCATGCAACTGGCCCCCACCGACGAGAAGATCCGCAACGACCTGGGGGTGGTGTACCTGAACCAGGGCAAGCTGGAGCAGGCGCGCTTCGAGTTTCTGACCGCAATCGAACTCAAGGACAGCGACCGTCTGGCGGCGGTCAACCTGGTGACCTTGCTGCTGTACCAGGACAAGTGGCAGCAGGCGGCCGACCTGGTGAGCCGGCTGGGCCTGAGTGCGGCGCAATTCAACGAAGCGCAGGCGCGCGCCCAACAACTCAAACCTGGCAGTGTGGCTGCCGTGCAGAGGTCGTCATGAACAGTCGGATGCTGGTGATGCTGGTAGTGCTGCCGGGCCTGGCCCAGGCGATCGAGCCCGGGCCTTCGTCTAGGGCACAGTCGGCCACCGAGGCGTGGTTGCAGGTGCAGGCCAGCGGCGCGCAGGCCTCCAAGACCCCGCAGAGCGCCACCCCCAAGGAGCGCGACCAGAGCATGCAACGCTGGCTGGATACCTACAAATACGTGATCCCGGATTTCTTCCGGTGGGAGAAGACCAGCAATAGCGACAAGTGAGTCATGCCCAAGAAAAAGCCCAGCGTCGGCTGGGCTTCATTCACGATTTGGGCTTGGCGGAGAAGTTTCTGAGCACCATGCTCTTGAGGGCTTCCCGGGTTTGCTCGGAGGAGCGCTTGCTGGGGCTCTCTTCCTTGTATCTGGTTTTTAGTACTTTTAGGGAGGTCATCTACGGCTCCTGAAAGTAATGGAAATATACGCTGAGTGTCATGTTTCAGGTTCTATTTGCGCTAGGGATACTAGCATTTTCCCGAAATGATAGCAAATCGGCTCCAGAAGTTGAGCAAAGTTCATCGCGCTGTCTTCATCGCGGAAAATCCCCTTTTTGTTGCGGTATATATTCATTACGGCGATGGTTTCATAGACAGGTAGTTGTTCCGCATCCGCCTCGCGTCGAACCTGAATGGGAATGGAGAGTATCGACTGGGCTTCTTCTATATCGTTGTAATACTCCAGTACATCATGTTTGAAGCGATTGCAGAACTCGCGGTTCTTGTATGCAAGATTGTCCAGAAACAGAGATATTTCGCTTTGGGTATGGTGCAGGTATTGCGCCATACCGAAACTGGCGCACATGGGGGCACCGGGGATGATGGGTTGCGTTGTGACACCGGCATAACCCTGTTCGACATAAGGGAAGCAAATCGGCTCTTTTATGAAGTCGTCCCGCTCGCCGAACTCGACTTTGGTAGACACTGTGAAAGTCGTATCTTCAAGCACCAGGATGCCACTGCACTTTGCAAGTTTGCCAAGTGTTGAGTTGTTGTACAGAAATAGCTTGCTGGAATCGATGATGCGGGCAATGTTGTCCATGCTGCCGTCGGCAAGCGTTACCGTATCGAGAAAACCCGACGGCACCAGGGTCATGATGTTGGCTCGATAGACCGACGACTTGCCTTCATTGCCATCCCAGTCCTTGGCCAGCGACAACACACCGTGCAGGCACTCGCGCATCAGCTTGTGGACCACGTCGGGTTTGGGCGCCTCGCTGTTGAGCTCCGCTTTGATTTCCAGACGCCGGGCGCCGAGGATACGCATGTAGGCAGAGTAGTTTCCGAGAAACGACTTTGACGGAGTGCTTTTTATGTAACTGTGCAGTTGGCTGCGCGCCGAGTTGTTTTCCCGGTTGACGGCTATTTCCCGTAGCAACAGGAACAGGCCGAGGTAGAGCAACAGCCTGAATGCCGTGGACGCTTCATTCAGCGGCGCCCCCTCGCAGGTGGGTAACAGCCCAAGGCACAGGTTGTTGAACTGTCCTGTTATTGCCGAGCTGTAAAGGGAGATGTAAGCACCCACCAGAACGGTAGCGAAAATGGCGATAGAGCCGAAGAACGCACCGCTGGGGGCAAACAGCCCTTTGAGAAATGAAGTCATGCTTGAGCAGGCCACACATCGACGAGAAGTGGCCCGGATTCTTGCATAGCCCAAGGGGGCTGGCATATCCAATTTGTTTCAGGTTTCACCGCTGCCTTCGAAGGCTCGAAGGCAGCGGTGACCTGTTCAATGCGCCGTTATGCGCTGACGCAGCGCCGAGGGGTTGGGCGCCAGCGCCAGGGCCAGCTGGGTGCGGTTGTGCATGTGGGTCAGGCGCAGCACCTGCGACACATACAGCTTCACCGTGTTCTCGGTAATGCCCAGCTCGCAGGCGATCTGATAGTTGGTCTGGCCCTTGCCCACCAGCCGCGCGACGTCCAGCTGGCGCGGTGACAGCTGGTCGAAGATCGCCGGCATGCTCTCGGCTGCCGTTGCATCCTCGCCACCCAGGCCCGTGCCCACCACCTGCTCGCGGGCCTTGCCCAGGTCCTGGTAGAGGTCGTCGATGGATTCGGCCAGGTACTGCAGCTTCTGGTTGAGGTGGCCCAGGTGCTGGAAGTTCTTCTGCCGCTCCAGCAACGCGGTCTCCTGGCGCTTGAGCCCTTCGAGCAATTCGGGGAGGTCCACCGGCTTCTGGTAGTAGTCGGCGAACCCCTCGCGCAGCGCCTTGATCACATCCTGCTTCTCGGCCCGCCCGGTGAGCATGATCGCCTCGAAGATCCGCTGCTTGCCGGCAATGGCCTTGAGCGCCTTGACCAGCTCGATGCCGTCACGCTCGGGCATGTGCAGGTCGCACAGCACCAGGCCGATTGCCGGGTCTTCGGTAAACCGCTCGATGGCCTGCTGGCTGCTGTGGCACGGTACGCACCGGTACCCGCTGCCCTCGATGAATTCACACAGCTCTTCGACGATCAACGGCTGGTCGTCGACGATCAACACCTTGAATGGACTCACTGGCTTGTTCACACGCAACTCCCTGCTGACGTGCCCTTCCTGGTACGGCCATGAAGCTTGTGGTATCGAGGGGCAGTGACTAGAAAAATAGACGCAGTTGGCGGCTATGTACAACGTATGTACAGCAGGTTAGACGGGTTGTTCGATCAATGGATCCATACCGCAGCCAATAAAAAGCCGGCCAGCACGAAGGGGGCGAAGGGCTGTTTTTTTGACGCTTCTTCGATCACCTGCCTGAAGCGTTGCTTAACCTTCTGACTCAGAAGGGACCACAGCCAGCGGCGGCTGAGCAACCAGATCACCACCGCCACCCCGGCACCGATGAAGGTGCCCAGCAGGTACATCCGATCAGTGGCAAGCGCCAGCGCACCCAGCAGTTTCACATCGGCGGCGCCCAGGCGCCCGAGCATGTAGCCGGGCAGGGTCAGCAGCATCACGATCAGCAGCGCCCAGCCGCCTTCGCTGGCATCGGCGCCGATCCAGGTGTGTCCGGTGATGAAGAGATAGGCCAGGGCGCAGGCTGCGGCGCCAAGGGTCAAGGTGTTGTTGATCTGCCTTTCTCGGGCATCCTGTTCGGCACACAATGCGAGCCACAGCAGCAGGACGATGCTTTGCATAGGCGAAATGCCATCCCTTGGTCGTGATTGATTCTATGCTTGATTGCGGGTGTCATTGTCAGGGTAGACGCGATCATGAAAGCAGGCCTTGCAAGACGGCAAAAAGGTGCGGCGGCGATCGAATTCGCCGCCGTGTTCGTGGTGTTCTTCGCGGTGTTCTACGGGGTGGTCAGCTACGCCCTACCACTGCTGATGCTGCAGTCGTTCCACCAGGCCAGCAGCGAGGCGGTGCGTCGCTGCATGGCGCTGGACCCGACCAGCGCCACCTACCGCACCGATGTGCCGGCACTGGCCCGCGAGGTACTGGCCCAGCAGCTGGCGTGGATGCCGGGAACGCTGAAGTTCCAGCCCGGCACCGACGCGGTCGTGACCCTGAGCAACACCAACCTGCTGACCGTGCGCATCAACTACGCCAAGGCCCGGCTCACGACGGTGCTGCCGGTGCTCGACCTGCCGGTGGTGGGCGAGGTGCCACGCCTGCCGGCAACCCTTGGCGCCACCGCGAGCCTTCAGCTTTGAGCGGTGGCCACGGCCTGTTCGAGCGCTGGCGCGGGCGCCCGGCCGCCGCGGTGGCCGCACCGCAGGCCCCGGTACCGGCGGCGGTGGGCCTGCAGCTGTGGCTCGATGACAAGGGCCGCGTGCTGCGCCTGGGCGGCCCGCTGCGCAGTGCCCTGGCGCTGCCCGCGCAGGCTGCTGCGCGGGTGCAGGATTACGTGCAGGCGCACAGCCTGCTGGTGCTCGAAGGCGAGCCCGCCGACTGGCAGGCACAACCGCTGGACCTGGACTTCAGAACCGCCAATGGCAGCACCCTGCACACCCGCGGCTGGTTGCTGGCCCAGGGCGAGGACTGGCTGTTGCAGTTATTCGATGTGGGCGATCTGCTGCAGCAGCGTCAGCAGGGCCAGGATGCCCGGCGCCAGCAGCAACTGGCCCGCCAGGTCGGCGCAGCACTGCGCGATTGCAGCCTGGAGCGCCTGCCCCAGGTGGCCGCCGAGCAGTTGCAGCGCCTGGCCTGGCACTGGCGCATGGGCTGGGCGGCGCTGCTGCTGCGCACCCCTGGCGGCTGGCACACCTTCGCGCGGGACGCATCGAGCGTGCCCTGGGCCGACGATGCACGCCTGAGCGCGGTACTCGACCACCTGCCGTCGGGGCGCGTGCTGTGCAGCGCCGAGTTTCCGGCCTTGCAGGTGCTCTGCCCGACTCACCCGCTGTATGTGGTGGGCCATGCGCAGCAGCATCAGGCCCAGGCCTGGCTGCTGTGCGCGGACGAGGGCGGGCAGGCCCGGCCCGAGGCGGCCCCCCTGCTGCTCGATGCCATGGCCGAGCCGCTGCTGGCGCGCCTGGCCGGCGACCGGCTGCAGGCCAGCCAGCAGCGCCTGAACAATGTACAGGGGTTGCTCGGTGCGGGCTGGTGGGAGTGGTCGCTGCACGAGCCCTACCTGCACCTGGCACCGGGGCTGGCGGCCAGTTTCGGCGTGAGTGCGCAACTGGCGCTGCCGGCCTGGTGGGCGCTGCTGCACCCGGCCGACCGGGAGGCGGCGCAACTGGCGTTCGAGGCGCTGCAGCGCGAGGGCTGCAGCCTGCAACTGTGCGTGCGCCTGCAGGCCGCGTCGCTGCGCTGGTACCGCATCTGTGGCGATGTGCACGGGCTGGGGCAGCAGCGACGTCTGCAGGGTTTCATGCTCGACATCAGCGATATCAAGGCCCAGGAGCAGCAGGCCAGGGCCGCGCACGCACGGCTGGACAACCTGATCGCCAGCTCGCCGGCAGTGATCTATATCCAGCGCTATGACGCCGGTGCGCTGCAGGCCGAATTCTTCAGTGCCAGCCTGCAGCCGCTGCTTGGCTGGACGCCCGCTGCCGACCTGCAACCGGCGCACTGGGTACACCCCGACGACCAGGCGCTGTGGCTGCAACGTACCCGCGACCTGCTGCGCGAGGGCCAGGTGCGCAGCCGCTACCGCCTGCGCGATGCGCAGTGCATCTACCACTGGGTGCTGGATGAAGCGCGCCTGCTGCGTGACGACCTGGGCCTGCCGGTGGAAGCCGTGGGTATCTGGCTCGACGTGACCGAGGCGACCCTGGCCGCCGAGCGGGTGCGCGAGAGCGAGGAACGTTACCGGGTGCTGGTGGAGGACTCGCCGGCGATGATCTGCCGCTACCGGCCCGACCTGACTGTGTTGTTCGGCAACCGCCCGCTGGCCGACTACCTGGAGTGCCTACCTGACCAGTTGCCCGGGAGCGACCTGGGGCAGTGGATGTCGCCGGCCCAGCGCGAGGCGTTCGTGCAGCGCCTGGCCGGCCTGACCCCGCAGCAGCCGGTGAGCAGTGCCGAAATCTGCCTGGAGCTGCCGGGGCGCGAACATGCCTGGTGGGTGTGGTCCGACCGCGGCCTGTTCGATGAGCAGGGCCGTCTGCTGGAGGTACAGGCGGTGGGGCGCGACAACACGGCGCTGCGGCGCAGCCAGCAGCAGCTGTTGCAGAGCGCGAAGATGGCCACCCTGGGCGAAATGGCCACCGGCCTCGCCCACGAGATCAATCAGCCGTTGAACGTGATGCGCATGGCGGTGGTCAACGCGCTCAAGCGCCTGGAGAACGGCGACGTGCAGGTGGAATACCTGCAGGACAAGCTCAGGCGCATCGATGCGCAGGTGCTGCGGGCCTCGAAGGTGGTGGACCACATGCGCGTGTTCGGGCGGCGTTCGGAGGTCGAACAGCAACTGTTCGAGCCCTGGCAAGCGGTTGAGGGTGCCGTGTCGTTGCTGGCCGACGGCCTGGCTGGCAAGGGCGTGGCGCTGAACCTGGGCCCGGCGCTGAGCGGCTGCCATGTGCGCGGCCATGCCGATCAGCTGGAGCAGGTGCTGATCAACCTGGTGGTGAATGCCCGCGACGCCTTGCTGGGCCGTCGTGAGGCCGACCCGCAGTTGCGCCCCTGGATCGCGGTGGAGGCCGAGCCGGTGGCGGGTGGGGTGCGCCTGCAGGTGCGCGACAATGCCGGCGGCATCGACCCGCGGCTGCTGGAGCGGATTTTTGAGCCGTTCTTCACCACCAAGCCCAGCGGCGTGGGGACCGGGCTGGGCCTGTCGGTGAGTGGCGGAATCATCGAGGGCATGGGCGGGTTGCTCAGCGCACACAATGGCGCCGAGGGCGCGTGTTTCGTGATCGAGCTGCCGGTTCAGAGCATCAGCTGAGCGCGGTTGCCGTCACAGGTGAGGTTGGCACCGACCTCGACGTTCACCAGGTCCAGCCCCAGTGCCTTGAGCAGTGTGTTGACCAGCGGGTCGACCAACTTGCCGAGCAGGTTCCTGATCACTGGCTGCAGCAGCGCCTTGACGTCATCGAGCAGGTTGCCGGCCACCACCAGCACGTTGCCGAGCAGGTTGCCGTTGAGCGGGCGGTACACCTGCAGCTCGATGCCATTGATGGTGTTGTTCAGGCTCTGCACGATATCGCTGGCCGAGGTGGCCATGTAGGCCGGTGGCAGGTCGATGTCCGGTGGTGCGCTGGCGTTGCGAAACAGCAGGTCGGTGGCAGGCCCGGTGGAGTTGCTGCCCAGCAGCGGCGCATCGACCTTGAGCCCTACGCCACCGCCAGCGAAGGCGGTGCGCGCGCCGCAGGTGGACGGCAGTATCAGGAAGCGCGTGCAGTATTTGCTGCCGATGTCGATCAGCGGCAGCGGCGAGATGGCGGTGTTGCCCGTGCTGAAAAAGGCTTGGGGATCGCTGAACATGCCCACCGAAACGTTGAGCGCCGAACTGCGGGTGCTGGCGGTCAGGGTCTTGTCCGGCTTGCAGCTGTAGCGGGTGACCTGGCTGCTGGCGCTGGCGACTTCCAGGCCGATGTCCAGGTGTACCACCCCAGGCAGCAAACGGACGTCGCTGACCTTGCACGGGATCGCCAGCAGGCAGAACACCGACTCCAGCGTGGCCACCAGATTGAGGCTGAGCAGGTTGCTGACCACGTTGGTCAGCGGTTCGGCCAGGTCGAGCACGGCGTTGAGCAGGCCGGTGATGCTGTTGAGCAGCGGCAGCTCCAGGCTGACCAGCGCACGGACCTGAGCGGTGTGCACCTTGATGGTGTCGTACTGCGGGTTGCCCACGGCGGAGATCTGTTCGGGTTCTATGACCTTGAGGCGCAGGTTGGCCTTGACCAGCGGCGGGATGTTGAGCGGCACCTCGGCGGTGGCCGCAGTGTTCTTGTTGGCCAGCATCACCGAGGCCTTGAGCAGTTGCAGCAGTTGCATCTGGGCATCCAGGCCGGACTGGACCGCGCCGTTCTGGATGTCGAGGATATCGCCCAGCTTGACCAGCGGGTTGTTGCCGGCACCGAGTACCAGCTTGCCGAGGTCAGTCACCACCTGGGCCGCCGCGCCGCCGCGCCGGGCGAGGTCGACGGCGACATCGAGCAGGTCGGTCAGGTGCAGCTGTTTGCCCAGCAGTTCATCGTAATTGCCCACCTGCACCCCGGCCTTGATGGCCAGGGCATCGAGAAAGCTCAGCAGGTCGACGTTGACGTCGGCGATGCCCTGCCAGCCCAGTACGTCGAGGTTGACGTTGCCGCCAAGGGCCTTGAACAGGGCGTTGAGCACATCGGACTTGCGTGTGTCGATGGTCAGCAGGGTGCTCTTGAGACGCAGCATCGCCTGCGGTGGCTTGGGCAGCGAGGCCACCGCACTGGCGTGCAGGGTGGTGGTGGCCGGCACGGCGACGCCGCTCAGCAGGGCCTGTACACCGGCGGCAATGCTGGTGGCCACGGTGCTGCTGGCACTGACCCGGATCGCTTCGCTCTTGCTCGGGTTGACGGTATAGGTGCGCCGGCTGCCGGCACCGGTCTGCAAGGTGCCGCAGGTGGTGGCCAGGGTATGCTTGGCGCCGGGCGCGAAGCCGTTGCGTGCGGCGCTGGCCTGGGCCACGGTCGCCGCCTGCGGGCCGCTGCCGGTGCACACCGCACTTTGCCCAGCCGCTTCGAGGGCGGCCATGTCGACCACCCGCTGCAGCGAACGCTGTTCCAGATAGAGCCGCCCGCTATCGATCACCAACAGGGCGAACACCAGCGCCAGGGCCAGTGTCAGGGCGGCCATCAGGCCGATCGCGCCACGCTGCCGGGTTGGGAATCGGGTAGCCACGAGCACTCCTTTGCCGGCACCAGGCCGTGCGCGAACGCATGCGTCAAAGAAGTGTAGTCAAGATAATGGCCAGTCGCCTTGAGGTGGCGACCGGCCATCGCCGGCTCAGTGGGGCGGGTAGTTGGCCAGTACCTTGGCCACGGTATTCTGGATCGCGGTGTTGCGCTCGGTGGGGCCGGGCGGGTAGTTGTTCATGATCTGCTCGGCGCTGCCGCGCCATACCAGCTTGCCGTCGCGGCTGTCGAACAGGTCGACCTGGATGGTGGCGACCTTGTAGTCGACGCTGCGGGTCTCGTTGTAGGCCGGGCCGCCCCAGTAGCCACCCCAGTAACCGCCCCAGGCACCGCCGTAGTTGGTGGTGATCTGCTGCTGGCGGTTTTCGACGATCAGGTAGGTTTGCACCTTGAGGTCACCCCTGGCGTTGCCCTGGGCCGGGCGCAGGCCACGCTGGTCGAGCTGTTCGCTGACGGCCTGGCGGATGCGCTGCTCGGTGAGGTCGCTCTTGATTCGCGGGTCGTCCGGGCGATATTGCAGGGCCGGCTCCTGCCAGCTCCAGCTGCGGTAGGCCGCAAAGTCGCGGCTGGCATCGAAGTCCTGGGTGACGTTGTTGCTCTGGCAGGCGCCGAGCAGCGCCAGCAGGGCCAACAGGGGGAGTAGAGCGAGACGGCGCAGCATGATGATTCTCCGGTTGCCTTCAGCTTGGGGGGTAGCCATCCAGGGCCTTGTGCACGGCATCGCGCAGGGCGCGGGCGCGCTCGCTCGGTGAGCCCTGGCTGGTGGTTTCTGCGCTGGCGCTCCAGACCGGCTGGCCGCTGCCGGCATCGAACAGGTCCAGGCGCACCACCATCACGTCGACCTGGTAGGTGCGTATGATCGGCACGCTGCCATACACACCATAGCCGTTGCGATAGCCGCCGTAGCGGTTGTAGCCGATGCCCCCGTAGCCGTAGTCGTCATAGGGGTAGTAATCGTCGCGCACCTGGCGCAGGCGCCGTTCCATGCGCAGGTCGGCACTGACCAGCAGGTCGCTGCGGGTGTTGCGCGCAGGCCGCAGGCCGCGCTGGTCGAGGGCGGCGCTGACTGCGTCGGCAAGCTCGGCCGGGTCGCTGGAGGCGCTGCCGGCCGGGAGCTGGCCGTTGCGCCATGACCAGCTGCGGTAACGGCCATAGTCACGGGCCGGTGCCGGGTAGGCGCTGGCGTCGAAGGTGGTGGCCGCCTGGGGCGGGGCCGGCGGCAGCGGTCGGGAGCTGGCCACATACGGGTTGCTGCCCTGGCAGGCGGCCAGGGCCAGGCACAACAGGCCCAGGGTCAAACGGTACGGCATGGCAGTCTCCCGGCAGACACGGCTCGGTACTCAGCGTGGGTGGCACATCCAGTGCAGGTAGCGGCCCAGGCCGGCGAAGGCCGGGTGGCGGCGGTGCGCCAGTTCCATTTCGAGCAGGTCGAGCAGTTCTGCCTTGGCCTGGAACTCGACGGGCATGTAGTCGTGGAACACCCGTACACCGCTCTCGCTGTGTATATCCCACAGACCTTCAAGGTGCGCCCGGAGTTCGCGCGGATCAAGTGGTTTTTGCGGGGTCAGGCTCTGCTTTTCACCGGCCAGGCTGGCCCCGCGCAGTTTGCGGAAATGGCCCTTGAGCAGGTTGCGATACACCAGTGCGTCGCGGTTGTAGAAGGCCAGCGACAGCAGGCCGTCGGCGCGGGTGAGCTGGTGCAGCACCGGCAGGATGGTCTCGGGTTCGGCCAGCCATTCGAGCACGGCGTGGCACAGCACCAGGTCGTAGGGTTCGGTGAGCTGGCCGAGCAGTTCCTGCCAGGGCGCCTGGATGAAGGTGGCCGGCTGGCCGGCGGCGGCGAAGCGTTCGCGGGCGCCCTCGAGCATCGGCGCGGCGGGTTCGGCCAGGGTCACCTGGTGGCCACGCTCGGCCAGCCACAGGGCCATGTGGCCCAGGCCCGCGCCGATGTCGAGCACGCGCAGGGGGCGGTCGGGCAGGGCTTCGGCGAGGTCGGCCTGGAGCACCGCGAGGCGGATGGCGCCCTTGGCGCCGCCGTAGATCTTTTCGGCGAAGCGGGTCGCCAGGGCGTCGAAGTGGCGGTCTTTCATCGGGCGAAGCGCCGTTCGCTGTCGGCCAGCTTGCTGCGCACCACCTGGTCCATGTCCAGGCCCAGTTCGCTGCACAGCAGCAACAGGTAGAGCACCACGTCGCCGACTTCCTGGCCGGCGTGTTCGAGCTGCTCGGGGGACAGCTGGCGCGACTGGTCCTCGCTGAGCCACTGGAAGATCTCCACCAGCTCGGCCATTTCCACGCTGGCGGCCATGGCCAGGTTCTTGGGGCTGTGGAAGCCGCGCCAGTCGTTGTTGTCGCGGATGGTGTGCAGGCGGGTGGTGAGTTCTTGCAGGTTCATGGGTGGGGGCTCTCCTCGTGCGGCGTAGCTTAGCGCGGGTCGGCGGGTTTTTCAGGGGATTGTGCTGGCCTGTTCGCCGGCAACGCCGGCTCCTGCAAGCCCTGTGTCAGGTGCATGGGGCCTCACTGCCAGAGGCTGGCCCAGGCCGACACCAGCAACAGCAGCGCCAGCCCCTGATTGACCCGGCGCAGCACCACCGGCGAACCGCTCAGGCGCCGCGCCCCGCTGCCGAGCAAGGCCCAGGCACCCAGGCACGGCAGCGCGATCACGAAGAACACCAGGCTCAGGTGCGTCACCTGCAGCAGGCGGTCGCTGGCTGCGGCATCGATGAACACGCTGGCCACCGCCAGCGCCATCATCCACGTCTTGGGGTTGATCACCTGCAACGCCGCCGCGCCCCACAGGCCCAGCCTGGCCGACGTCGCGCCCGATTGCTGCACCTGCACTGGGCTGCGAAAGATCTTCCAGGCCAGCCAGGTCAGCCAGGCCACGCCCAGCCCGTTGAGCAGCGGCTGTACCGCCGGGGCCCGGAACAGCACCTCGCCCATACCGCTGCCCACCAGCCAGACGATCAGCGCGGCCCCTGCACCGGCCCCCAGGATGATTGGCAATGCAGCGCGCAGGCCATGGCTGGCGCTGTTGCTCAGTACCAGGAAATTGGTCGGCCCGGGGGTGATGGACGCAACGAAGGCAAACAGCATGAAGGCCAGCATTGGGCAGGCTCCTTGGTAGAGGGGCTTGCATGCTCGCGTGTTGGCGCGCGTCAGTCTGGAAGCTTTGTGCAGCGCTTGCGGTACTGTGCCGGGGTCATGCCATAGGCGCGCAGGAACCAGCGCCCCAGGTGGCTCTGGTCGGCAAAGCCCAGCGCTGGCGCCACCTGTGCCGGGCTCGACCCTGCCGCCAGCAGCCGGCGTGCATGGGCCAGGCGCAGTTGCACCAGGTAGGCGTGGGGCGCCAGGCCGAACGCGGCCTTGAAGGCGCGGCTCAGGCGAAAGCGGTCGATGTTGCACGCCGCCGCCAGTTGCTCGAGGCCGATGTCGTGGTGCAGGTGTGCATGCAGGTAGTCGCGCGCCCTTTGTGCCACCAGCGGCAGGCGCGGGTCGGGGTCGAGCCGGCGGCGCCATTGCAGATGCCCGCTCAGGTGCTCCAGCAACTGGTCCAGTGCCGCCTGGCGCACCATGCGCAGCTCCGGTTCGTGCAGCGACTGGAAGGCGCAAGCGGTGGCCGCTGCCAGGCGCGGGTCGCTGGCCAGGGTGTGGGCAAAACCGGGTTGGCTGGCGGGCGGGGCATGCTCGGTAAAGCCGCGCAGCTCGCGCTCCAGCCATTGCGGGTCGAGGTAGAGCATGCGGTAGGTGAAGCCCTCGGGGCTGGGCGCATCGCCGTCGTGCAACTCGCCGGGTTCGAGCAGAAACACCTTGCCCGGTGTGCTCTGGTGGCGGGCGCGGCGACAGGTGAACTGCTGGACGCCCTGTTCGGTCACGCCCACCAGGTAGCTGTCGTGCCAGTGCGGATCATAGGCATGCCCGCGAAAATGCGCGCGCAAGGTCTCGATGCCGGTATCGGGCTCCTGGCGCAGGTCTATCCAGTTGCTGTTCATCGTGTGCTACCGGCAAAGAAAACCGTTATCGCCCGGTCCGTCAGGCAGGTCTAGAAGATTCGTGCAGCGTGTGCCAACTGCCGGTCATGTGCACCAGGTCGCCGTGGCCCACCAGGCGGAACTGGCCGTCGGGTGCGACTGCGCTGCCCTCCAGCACCACTTCGCTGGGCAGGCGCACAGGCTTGTGAAAGGCCACGTCCACCTCGTAGCCGCTGAGCGGCAGGTGCCCGCGCAGCGCGGCCAGCGCCATGGCCTTGCTCCACATGCCATGGGCGATGGCCTGGGGAAACCCGAACAGGCGAGCGCTGAGCGCACTCAGGTGGATGGGGTTGTAGTCGCCGCAGACCTTGGCGTAGCGCCGGCCGATGTCGCTGTCGGCATACCAGCGGGTCAGCTCGCCCAGAGGCAGCGATTCAGGGGTGTCGACGGCGGGTGGTTCGCCTTCGAGCTTGACGCCGCGACACAGCATGCGGCTGCGCTCGTGCCAGAGCAGCCCCAGGCTGTCTTCGGCTTCGGTCATCAGGTCGAAGGTCGCGCCCTTGGCGTGGGGCTGCAGGTTGTCGACGAACACGCTGAAGCGCAGCGTGCCGATGCCACCCAGCGGGCGCACCACGCGGATGCGGTTGTTCAGGTGCACAAGGCCCAGCAGCGGGAACGGGAAGTCGTCGGCGGTCAGCAGTTGCAGTTGCAGGGCGAACGCCATCACATGGGGGAAGGTCGGCGGCAGGTGGCTGTCGTCGCCGAAGTGGCAGAGCTTGCGGTAGGCCTGCAGGCGCTGTGGATTCACGCCGATGGCGCAGTGCAGGCCGCTGGCGGGCAGGCTGTCGCCGGTGATGCTGCGCTTGCGCGCAGCCTTCAGGTACAGCCCGCTCAGCCCTTGCGTGCGGTGCAGATCGTGCCAGTGTCGGTCCATGCTCATGCCCCCATCACGGCCTGGCCGCATACGCGCAGCACCTGGCCGTTGACCGCGCCACTGCCGGGCTGTCCCAGCCAGGCCACGGCTTCGGCAACGTCCTGCGGCAGGCCGCCCTGGCCCAGGGAGCTCATGCGTCGCCCGGCTTCGCGCAGGGCGAAGGGGATGGCCGCCGTCATGCGTGTTTCGATGAAGCCGGGGGCCACCGCATTGATGCTGGCACCCCGCTTGGCCAGCAGCGGCGCCCAGGCCTGGGCCAGGCCGATCAGGCCGGCCTTGCTGGCGGCATAGTTGGCCTGCCCGCGGTTGCCGGCGATACCGCTGATCGAGGCCAGCAGCACGATGCGTGCGTTGTCGTGCAGCGCGCCGCCGTCGAGCAGCGCCTGGGTCAGCACCTGGGGGGCCTTGAGGTTGACCGCGAGCACGGCGTCCCAGTATTCGGGGGTCATGTTGGCCAGGGTCTTGTCGCGGGTGATGCCGGCGTTGTGCACGACGATGTCGATGCCCTCGGGGAGCGCTTCGAGCAGGTGCGCCGATGCATCGCTGGCGCAGATGTCCAGCGCCACGCTGCGCCCACCCAGGCGCGCGGCCAGGGCGTCGAGGTCGGCCTTGGCCTGGGGCACGTCGAGCAGCACCACCTCGGCGCCGTCACGGGCCAGGGTTTCGGCGATGGCGGCGCCGATGCCGCGGGCCGCACCGGTGACCAGCGCCTTGCGCCCGGCCAGCGGGCGCGACCAGTCCTGTACCTGGGTGGCGCAGGCGGTCAGGCGCAGCACCTGGCCGCTGATGAAGGCGCTCTTGGGCGAGAGGAAGAAGCGCAGCGCGCCTTCGAGCTGGTCCTGCGCGGCCTGGTCCACATACAGCAGTTGCAGGGTGGCGCCGTTGCGCAGTTCCTTGGCCAGCGAACGGCTGAAACCTTCCAGGGCCCGCTGCGCCACGCTGGCCAGCGGGTCGTCCAGCGATTCGGGCGCGCGCCCCAGGAGCACGATGTGCGCACTGGCAGCCAGGCTGCGCAGCAGCGGCTGGAAGAACTCGCGCAGTTGCTTGAGCTGGTCGCTGTCGTTCAGGTGGCTGGCGTCGAACACCACGGCCTTGAGCTTGGGCCCCAGGCCCGCGACCCAGGCCGGCAGTTCGAGGCTTTCATCGGCATAGCTGTAGACCTCGTCGGTCAGGCGCCTGGCAAAGGCGGCCACGTTCGTCACCAGCGGCCCGCCGCCGAGCAGCAGGGCGCCTTCGACCGGGCGCAGCCTGCCGGCTTCCCAGCGCTCCAGGCGGGCGGGGGTGGGCAGGCCGACGGCACCGGCCACGCGCCGACCGAATGAAGAGTTGGCGAAGTCGATATAGCGGTCGCTCATGTGAACGTCTCCCGGAAATTAAGCACCAAAGTGTGGACCATGTTTCGCCTTCGGTCGTTCGACTGGCGAAAAAACACCTACGCTATAGCGGGTCTATCCCGTCTCGGAATAAGGAAGTCTGTGCATGCGCGCTTTACGTCGGGTCGCGATCATCGGCGGCAATCGAATCCCGTTCGCCCGCTCCAACGGGCCCTACGCCACGGCCAGCAACCAGGCGATGCTGACTGCGGCAATCGAAGGGCTGGTGGAGCGTTTCGGCCTGCATGGCCTGCAACTGGGCGAAGTGGCGGCGGGCGCGGTGCTCAAGCACTCGCGCGACATGAACCTGACCCGCGAATGCGTGCTGGGCTCGCGGCTGTCGCCGCAGACCCCGGCCTATGACCTGCAGCAGGCCTGCGCCACGGGGCTGGAAACCGCGCTGATGGTGGCCAACAAGATCGCCCTGGGGCAGATCGACAGCGGCATTGCCGGCGGTGTGGACACCACCTCCGATGCGCCGATTGCGGTGAACGAGGGGCTGCGCAAGTTGCTGCTGCAGGCCAATCGGGCCAAGACCACGGGCGACAAGCTCAAGGTGTTCCTGCAACTGAGGCCCTGGCACCTCAAGCCCGAGCTGCCGCGCAATGGCGAGCCGCGTACCGGGCTGTCGATGGGCGAGCACTGCGAGCTGATGGCGCAGACCTGGCAGATAGGCCGTGCCGAGCAGGACGAGCTGGCCTTGCGCAGCCACCAGAACCTGGCCCGGGCGTTTGCCGAAGGCTGGCAGGATGACCTGCTCACGCCCTTCCTGGGCCTGACCCGCGATCACAACCTGCGCCCGGACCTGACCCTGGAGAAACTTGCCAGCCTCAAGCCGGTGTTCGAGCGCAGCGCCAAGGGCACGCTGACGGCGGGCAACTCCACGCCACTGACCGATGGCGCTTCGGTGGTACTGCTGGCCAGCGAAGAGTGGGCGCGCGAGCGCGGGCTGCCGATCAAGGCGTATTTTCTCGATGGTCAGAATGCTGCGGTGGATTTCGTCAAAGGCCAGGAGGGGCTGCTGATGGCGCCGGCCTATGCGGTACCTCGACTGCTGGAGCGCAACGGCCTGACCCTGCAGGACTTCGACTTCTACGAGATCCACGAAGCCTTCGCCGCCCAGGTGCTGTGCACGCTGAAGGCCTGGGAAGACGCCGACTACTGCCAGAGCCGGCTGGGCCTGAGCGAGCCGTTGGGTGCCATCGACCGCGACAGGCTCAACGTCAAGGGCAGTTCGCTGGCTGCAGGGCACCCGTTCGCCGCCACCGGCGGGCGCATTCTGGCCAACCTGGCCAAGCTGCTGGACGAGGCCGGCCAGGGCCGCGGGCTGATTTCGATCTGCGCCGCGGGCGGGCAGGGCGTGACCGCGATTATCGAGCGCTGACCAGCGGCGCCTCCTTGGCCAGGGGCGCCGGGCGGTTGGCGTAGTGTTCGGCCATGATCGAGCACACGATCAACTGCAGCGGGTGATAGATCATGATCGGCAGCAGAATCAGCCCCAGCCCGGGATGGGCGCCGAAGATCAATGCGGCCATCGGTGCGCCGGCGGCCAGGGATTTCTTGCTGGCGCAGAACACTGCGGCGATCTCGTCGGCCGGGCTGAACCTGAGCAGCCGCGCGCTGCGGGTGGTCAGCCACAGGATCAGCGCCAGCAGCAAGGCGCTGCCCAGAACGGCGGTGAGCAGTACCGAGCCACCCTGCTGCTGCCACAGCCCCGAGATCATCGAGTTGCAGAACGCCGCGTACACCAGTAGCAGGATCACCACCTTGTCCATCACGTTGGTGTAGCGCTTGTGGCGGGCAAAGAAGCGGCCCAGCCACGGGCGCAGCAACTGCCCCAGCACCAGCGGCAGCAGGAGCATGGCGCACAGGTCGAGCAGGGTGGCGCCCAGGTCGATGCCATCGCTGCCGTTGCCCACCACCAGGCTCACCAGCCACGGGGTCAGGAAGATGCCCAGCACGCTGGACAGGCTGGCGTTGAGGATCGCGGCGGGCACGTTGCCGCCGGCGCTGCCGGTCAGCGCCACCGACGAGGAGATGGTCGAGGGCAGGGCGCACAGGTACAGAAAGCCCAGCATCAGCAGCGCTGGCACATGGCTGCCCAGCACGCTGTTGCCCAGCCACCACAGCAGCGGGAACACCACGAAGGTGAAGCCCTGCACCATCAGGTGCAGGCGCCAGTTCTTCAGGCCATGGCGGATCTGTTCGCTGGACAGGTTGATGCCGTGCAGGAAGAACACCACGAACACACCGATGTTGATCACGTATTCGGCGTGCATCGAGCCGCCGCTGGCACCGAAGTGCGGGAACAGCCAGGCGAGGAAGGTGGCGAGAAACATGCCGCACAGGAACCAGTCGGTTACCACGCGCTTGAGGTGAGCTTGCATAGGCGGGCCTGCGAATCATCTTGTAATAACGAAGCGGCAGGCTAACCTGTGGCCATTCTTCCGTCTCGCGACACAAGGCCAAGCGATGCCGAGTAACGGACAAAATCTGCTGCCACGCCCAATCCCGCTGCTCGATGCCCTGCCGCGGCCACTGTATGCGCGTGCCGAAAGCCTGGGGGCCGGCTCGTGGACGCCGCGTCATCGACACGACTGGATACAGTTTTCCTATGCGATCAGCGGGGTGCTGGGGGTGTACACCGCCGAGGGCAGTTTTTTTGCGCCGCCGCAGTGGGGCGTGTGGATACCGGCCGGGGTGGAGCATGAGGTGATTACCTCGACTCGTGCCGAAATGCGCAGCCTGTATGTGCGTCAGGCCGATGCGGCGTGGGCCGGGCCGCGCTGCCGGGTGCTGGAGGTGACGCCGCTGGCCCGTGAGCTGATCAAGCAGTTCTGCCTGTTCCCGGTGGATTACGCCGAAGGCGAGAGCCCCGAGGCACATCTGGTGCAGGTGCTGCTGGAGCAGTTGCAGGGGCTGCCCGAGGTGGGTTTTTCGTTGCCGCTGCCGCAGCACCCGCGCCTGCTCGAGGTGTGCAATGCATTGCTGGCGCACCCGGAGCGGGACGCCGGCCTGGCCTACTGGGCCGAGCGCCTGGGGCGTTCGCAGAAGACCCTGATGCGGTTGTTTCAGCGCGAGACGGGGCTGAGCTTTCGCGGCTGGCGCCAGCGCATGCGCCTGCTGTCGTCGCTGCAGGCGCTGGAGCAGGGGCAGAGCGTGACCCAGGCGGCGCTGGGTTGCGGCTATGAGTCGACGTCGGCGTTCATCGTGGCGTTCAAGGGCTTGTTCGGGGCGACGCCGGGGGAACTGTTCAGGCAGTGAGTGTCTGCCATGTTCGGGAAGCCACGAGGCACTCGGTGCAGGCGGGATTAAATTATTTGGACATTATCGGGTCCACTTCCTTTGAGGGCCTTGTTGTATCGTGAGCGCGCATCTGGCTCATGGCTGTGAGACGATGGCCGGCAACCCGTGATACCCGTGTGTTTGGCAAAACAGGACCCAGAACAAAAGCCGATGAAGACTCCAAAACGCATAGAACCACTGATAGAAGACGGGCTGGTCGATGAAGTCATCCGACCCCTGATGAGTGGCAAGGAAGCCGCGGTGTACGTGGTGCGGTGCGGTACCGAGCTGCGCTGCGCCAAGGTCTACAAAGAGGCCAACAAGCGCAGCTTCCGTCAGGCCGCCGAATACCAGGAGGGCCGCAAGGTGCGCAACAGCCGCCAGGCGCGGGCCATGGCCAAGGGCTCCAAGTATGGGCGCAAAGAGGCCGAGGAGGCCTGGCAGAATGCCGAGGTGGCAGCCCTGTTTCGCCTGGCCAGTGCCGGCGTGCGGGTACCCAAGCCGTTCGACTTTCTCGATGGCGTGCTGTTGATGGAGCTGGTGTCCGATGCCCATGGCGATGCGGCGCCACGCCTGAACGACGTGCACCTGGAGGCCGATCAGGCCCGCGAGTACCACGACTTCGTGATCCGCCAGATCGTGCTGATGCTGTGCACCGGCCTAGTGCATGGCGACCTGTCGGAATTCAACGTGCTGCTCGGCCCTGACGGCCCGGTGATCATCGACCTGCCCCAGGCGGTGGATGCGGCCGGCAACAACCATGCGTTCAGCATGCTCGAGCGCGATGTGGGGAACATGGCCGGGTACTTCGGCCAGTTTGCCCCGGAGCTCAAGGCCACCCGCTACGCCAAGGAAATGTGGGCGTTGTACGAGGCCGGCGAGCTGACTCCGGAAAGCCCGCTGAGCGGGCAGTTCGCGGAGGACGAGCACAGCGCCGATGTCGACGGGGTGATGCGCGAGATCGAAGCGGCGCGCCTGGACGAGGCGCGCCGGCAGGCTGCACGCGCCGAGGCGGAGAACGGCCCGGCCAAGGCCGAGGAACCGCCACCGCCGTGGATGCAGTAACGCGCTAGTGACAGCAGCTGCCGGCTGCCAGGTCCTTGAGGATCGGGCAGTCGGGGCGATCGTCCCCCTGGCAGTGGGCGACCAGCTCGCTCAGCGTATCGCGCAGGCTCACCAGCTCGTCGATGCGCCGGTTCAGGTCGGCTATATGCTCGTTGGCCAGGGCTTTCACGTCGGCGCTGGCGCGCTGGCGGTCCTGCCACAAGGTCAGCAGTTTGGCCACTTCCTCCAATGAAAACCCCAGGTCTCGCGAGCGCTTGATGAATGCCAGCGCGTGCAGGTCGTCCTGCTGGTAGAGGCGGTAGCCACTGTCGCTGCGCGAGGCCGGCTTGAGCAGGCCGATGGACTCGTAGTAGCGGATCATCTTGGCGCTCAGGCCGGTACGTTTGGCGGCTTGTCCGATGTTCATGGGGCATCGTCCTGTGGCGGCGTTTGCGGTTTCCAGGTTTTGAGCAGCAAGGCGTTGCTGACCACGCTGACGCTCGACAGGGCCATGGCCGCACCGGCCAGCACCGGGTTGAGCAGGCCGAAGGCCGCCAGCGGAATACCGATCAGGTTATAGATGAAGGCCCAGAACAGGTTCTGGCGGATCTTGGCGTAGGTCTTGCGGCTGATCTCCAGGGCGGCCGGTACCAGGCGCGGGTCGCCGCGCATCAGGGTGATGCCGGCGGCCTGCATGGCCACATCGGTGCCGCCACCCATGGCGATGCCGATGTCGGCGGCGGCCAGGGCCGGCGCGTCGTTGATGCCATCACCCACCATCGCTACCACACCCGATTTCTTCAGTTCGAGAACAGTGGCGGCCTTGTCGGCCGGCAGCACCTCGGCGTATACGTCATTGATGCCAAGGGCCTGGGCCACCACCTTGGCGCTACCGCGGTTGTCGCCGGTCAGCAGGTGGCTGCTGATGCCCTGTTGGCTCAGCTGGCGTACGGCGGCGTCTGCGCCAGGTTTGAGGCTGTCGCCGAAGGCGAACAGGCCCAGCACCCGTGGTTGCGCACCGCGCTCGATCAGCCACGACAAGGTGCGCCCCTCGGCCTCCCAGGCCTGGGCGCTGGTGGCGAGTTCACCCGGTTGCAGGCCGCTTTCTTCCAGCAGGCGACGGTTGCCCAGGGCCAGGTCGCGGCCATTGAGGTGGCCGGCGATGCCGCGGCCGGTCAGCGATTGGCTGTCGTCGATGTCGGGTACGGTCAGGCCCTGCTCCTGGCAGGCATCCAGTACCGCCTTGGCCAGCGGGTGTTCGCTGCCGCGTTGCAGGGCGCCGGCCAGTTGCAGCAGTTCGCCTGCCTCGATGCCCTGGGCCTTGCTGTGAACGATGCGCGGGCTGCCGGAAGTGAGGGTGCCGGTCTTGTCGAACACCACGCGGTTGACTGCATGGGCACGCTCCAGCGCTTCGGCGTCCTTGATCAGGATGCCGTGGCGCGCGGCCACGCCGGTACCGGCCATGATCGCGGTGGGTGTGGCCAGGCCCAGGGCACAGGGGCAGGCGATGACCAGCACGGCCACGGCATTGATCAGCGCGGTTTCGATTGGCGCGCCGGCCAGCCACCAGCCGACCAGGGTTGCCAGGGCCAGCACCAGCACGGCTGGCACGAACACTTGGCTGACCCGGTCGACCAGTTTCTGGATGGGGGCCTTGGCGGCCTGGGCGTCTTCGACCAGGCGGATGATGCGCGCCAGCACGGTTTCAGTACCCAGGGCCAGCACACTTACCAGCAGGCGGCCTTCGCCGTTGATGGCGCCGCCGGTCACGCGGTCGCCCGGCTGCTTGGGCACGGGCAGGCTTTCGCCGCTGATCAGGGCTTCGTCGGCATGGCTCTGGCCCTCGATCACCTCACCGTCCACCGGGAAGCGTTCGCCAGGCAGCACG
Source organism: Pseudomonas sp. MF6396 (assembly GCF_002018915.1). Classification (NCBI taxonomy): domain Bacteria; kingdom Pseudomonadati; phylum Pseudomonadota; class Gammaproteobacteria; order Pseudomonadales; family Pseudomonadaceae; genus Pseudomonas; species Pseudomonas sp. MF6396. The sequence continues at coordinate 75,558 of NZ_MVOK01000025.1, forward strand.
CGCACCAGGTCATGCAGGCGCAGGGCGCTGATGGGTACGTCGCGCTCCTGGCCGTCGATCACCTGCAGGGCGCGCTCAGGGCGCAGGGCTTCGAGGGCGCGGATGGCACTGGCGGTCTGGCGCTTGGCGCGGCTTTCCAGGTACTTGCCCAGCAGCACCAGGGCGATGACTACCGCCGAGGCTTCGAAATACAGGTGCGGCATGCTGCCTGCAGTGGCCCGTGCCCATTCGTACAGGCTCAGGCCGTAACCGGCGCTGGTGCCCAGGGCTACCAGCAGGTCCATGTTGCCGGCCCCGGCGCGTACCGCCTTCCAGGCCGCGACATAGAAGCGTGCGCCCAGGATGAACTGCACGGGGGTGGCCAGTACGAACTGTGCCCAGGCCGGCAGCATCCAGTGGATGCCGAAGGGCTGCAGCAGCATCGGCAGCACCAGCGGCAGGGCCAGCAGTATGGCCAGGCCGACCGACCAGCGCTCCTTGCGCAGGCGTCGCTCGGCGTCGGCCTGGTCGGCCTTGCCCGCTTGCGGCAGGCTGGCCGTGTAACCTGCCTGGGTCACCGCGTCGATCAGCAGCGCGCTGTCGACCTGCCCCAGCAGCTCGATGTGCGCGCGCTCGTTGGCCAGGTTGACGCTGACCCGCTGTACGCCGGGCACCTTGTTCAAGGCCCGCTCCACGCGCCCGGCACAGCTGGCGCAGGTCATGCCGCCAATCTGCAGTTCGAGGCTCTGGGCGGGCACGCTGTAACCGGCCTGGCTGACGGCGTCGACCAGTGCCGGCAGGGCGTCGGCAGGGGCTTGCACCCGGGCGTGTTCGGTGGCGAGGTTGACGCTGACGTGTTCGGCGCCGGCGACTTTGCGCAGGGCGCGCTCGACACGACCGGCGCAGCTGGCGCAGGTCATGCCTTGAATCGGCAGATCGAAGGTGGTTGATGCGGACATGGGGCTCTCCTCCTTGGACAGGCGCCAAGCATCAACCTTACCCCATTGGCAAGGTCAATAGCCCAGAGCGGCCTTCTTCAGGCTGAGGCCATTGTTGTCCATGACGATGCGGTACTTGTTGACCTGGCCCGCCAGTACGTTGATTCGCGTGCTGCGCTGGTTCTCGATGCCGTTGTTGCAGCCCGGTGCCTGCCCGGGAAGCAGGCGCAGGCGCACGTTCACCGGGCCGCCCGGCAGGTTGAACGAGGTGGAGTGTTCCTGGAACAGTCGCGCCGACAGCTGGTCGTTGAGATAGATGCCGATCTCGCAGGACGTGGCGACCTCCAGACGCTCGCGGGAAATGATCAACACGCTGTAGTCCGACGGCCCTTCGGCGCTGGCCAGGGGCACGATGCTGCACAACCCGAGCAAACCGATAAGGCCCAATGCTGCCCTGCCCATGAATGAATCTCCTGCTGATCGTTCGACAAGGGCGCAGCTTGGCCGAGCTTGGCGCGGATTTCCAGTTCGGCATGCACTTGACCTTGCCCCGATGGCAAGCTTGAGACTGCGCTCAAATCCCAAGGAGGTAGTTCCCATGCAAGTATTCACTGTTCAAGGCATGACCTGTGGCCACTGTGTGAAGGCCGTGACCCGTGCGGTACAGAGCCAGGATGCACAGGCCATCGTAGAGGTGGATCTGGCCAGCAAGCAGGTGCGCGTCGACAGTTCGCTGCAGGCACCGCAGATCGTGCAGGCGATTGTCGATGAGGGTTACAAGGCCGAGCTTGTGGCCTGAACAAGCCGGTAGCCGCTTCGCCTGTAGGAGCCAGCCTTGCTGGCGAACCGGCGCGAAGCGGCTACCGACCCTGCATGGGCGGTGTGTCTGCTGCACTGTGCATTCCGGTGTGCGAGCGCTGCGCGCTCGGTCGACGGCAAGGCCGGCTCCAACAAGGGGCGCACGTGCCAGCGAATTCGGCAAAAGATTCGCGGCTTATCCATGGCAGCCCGGTTAGACTAAGGCACTTGCTTAGCCTGCTATGGATTCCCGATGAACCTGCGCACCATCCTGATCCTCGGCGCACTCAGTGCGTTCGGGCCGTTGGCGATCGATTTCTACTTGCCCGGCTTCCCGGCAATGGCCCTGGCCTTTGCGACCGACGAAAAACACATCCAGACCACTCTGGCTGCCTATTTCCTGGGCCTGTCGCTGGGGCAGCTGGCCTATGGCCCGGTGGCCGACCGCTTCGGTCGACGCATTCCGCTGCTGGTCGGGGTGACCCTGTTTACCCTGGCGTCGCTGGCCTGTGCCTTTGCACCGAGCCTGGACGCCCTGATCGCCGCGCGTTTTGTACAGGCCCTGGGTGGTTGCGCAGGGATGGTGCTGTCGCGGGCCATCGTCAGCGACAAGTGTGATGCAGTGGCTTCGGCCAAGGTGTTCTCGCAACTGATGCTGGTGATGGGCCTGGCGCCGATCCTTGCCCCGATGCTGGGCGGGGTGCTGGTCAACCTGTATGGCTGGCAGTCGATCTTCCTCGCGCTCACCCTGTTCAGCGCCGGCTGTACGCTGGCCGTTGCCCTGGGCCTGCCGGAGAGCCTGCCTTCCAACCAACCACGCCAGCCGCTGTCGGGGGCGTTGCGCCAATACGGGCGCCTGCTCAAGGACCGCGTGTTCATGGGGCATGCACTGACCGGCGGCATCGCGATTGCCGGCATGTTCGCCTATATCGCCGGGTCGCCCTTCGTGTTCATCAAGCTTTATGGCGTACCGGCCGAACATTACGGCTGGCTGTTCGGCAGCAATGCGGCGGGCTTCATCCTGGTGGGGCAGGTGAATGCGCGATTGCTGGCCAAGCGTGGGCCTGCCTTTTTGCTGGCCCGCACGGTGTGGGTATACCTGGCGGCCGGGCTGGTGCTGCTGGGAATCAGCGCGCTGCATACGCAGGCGCTGTGGCCGTTGCTGGTGCCGCTGTTCGTGTGCATTGCCAGCCTTGGCTGCATCATCCCCAACGCCTCGGCCTGCGCCATGAGCGGGCAGGGTGCCCGCGCCGGCAGTGCCTCGGCGTTGCTGGGGTGCGTGCAGTTCAGCGTGGCGGCGGGTGCGGCTGCCCTGGTGGGAGTGCTGCATGACGGCAGCGCGCTGCCGATGGCGCTGGTCATCAGCCTGTGCGGTGCGGCGGCGGTGGGCGTGGCTATGTTGACCCGACGCCTGCAGCTCAGCCGACCTGCTTGAGCGGGTGCGGGGCCCGCAAGCGTTGTTGCAGGGTGTCGACAAAGGCGCGAGCCTCGGCCTCGCTGCGAAAGCTGACCACATGCTGGTCGAGCTGAACCTGCCACGGGCACCCGGGTTTGCGGGCTGATGCACTGACGATAATCTTCATCGCTGCCTACCTGTGTGGTTGGGTAAATGCAGCAGCATTGTAGCGCCGCGACCGGGCCCCGGCATGACCGGCGTCAGTGTACTGACTGACGGTCATGCCGGGGCCCGGAGGGGCTCAGAACCCTTCCAGCACGATCTTGCCCTTGGCTGCACCGCTTTCGAGCAGCGCATGGGCCCGGCGCAGGTTGGCTGCATTGATCGGGCCGAAATGCTCGCCCAGGGTGGTCTTGAGGGTGCCTGCGTCGATCAGCTCGGCCACGCGGTTGAGCAGCGTGTGCTGCGCCTGCATGTCGGCGGTTTCGAACAGCGAGCGGGTGTACATGAATTCCCAGTGCAGCGACAGGCTCTTGCGCTTGAGCTTGGTCACGTCCAACTGCTTGGGGTCGTCGATCAGCGCCAGCTTGCCCTGCGGGGCGAGTGCCTCGACCAGCTGGTCCAGGTGCTGGTCGGTCTGCGTCAGGCTGGCAACGTGGGTAACGCTATCGATACCCTGCGCCTTCAGGGCCTGGGCCAGTGGCTGACGGTGATCGGCTACCACATCGGCGCCCAGCTCCCTTACCCAGGCCTGGGTTTCGGGACGTGAAGCGCTGGCGATGACCTTGAGCCCGGTCAGTTGACTGGCCAGTTGAGTCAGGATCGAACCGACGCCGCCGGCGCCACCGACGATCAGCAGGCTCTGGCCCAGGTCGGCCTTGCCTTCGGCGATCTGCAGGCGTTCGAACAGCAGCTCCCAGGCGGTAATGGCGGTCAGCGGCAATGCGGCGGCTTCGGCGAAACCCAGGGTTCGGGGCATGTGCCCGACGATGCGCTCGTCGACCACGTGCAGCTCGCTGTTGCCCCCGGCGCGGGCGATGGAGCCTGCGTAGTAGACCTTGTCGCCAGGCTGGAACAGGCTGACCTCGCTGCCCACCGCCTTGACCACACCGGCAACGTCCCACCCCAGCACCTTGGCCACGCCGGCCTCGGGTTGCACGTTCTGGCGCACCTTGGTGTCGACCGGGTTGACCGAGATGGCGTGCACCTGCGCCAGCAGGTCGCGCGGGCCAGGCTGCGGGGCGGGCAGCTCGATGTCCTGCAGCGCGGCGGGGTCGGCGATCGGCAACGATTGATAGTAGGCAATGGCTTTCATGAAGAGGTCCTTGAGGGGGGAGTGCCGCCATCATCAGTGCTTTCACTTGGGGTTAAAACCCGATAAAACGGCAGATACTTTCAATTTGTTTTTGATAATGAGGCCGACAAGTGCTGCGTACCGATGATCTGCAACTGTTCGTGCGCGCTGCGGAACTGGGCAGCCTGTCGGCCGCTGCGCGCCAGCTGGACCTTTCGCCGGCAGTGGCGAGCGCAGCGCTCAAGCGCCTTGAGGCGCAATTGAAGGTGCGCCTGCTGGCCCGTTCGACGCGCAGTCTGCGCCTGACCGCTGAAGGCGAGGGGTTCCTCAACCACGCCCGGGTAGCCTTGGCCAGCCTTGAGGAGGGGCGGCGGGCGTTGGCTCAGGGCCAGGCCGAGGTGAGCGGCGTGCTGCAGTTGTCGGCACCGTCGGATTTCGGACGCAATGTGCTGTTGCCCTGGTTGGACCAGTTGCAGCAGGCGCACCCATTGCTGAACGTGCGCCTGCTGCTGGGCGATCGCAATGCCGACCTGTTTCGCCAGCCGGTGGATGTGGCGCTGCGCTACGGCACCCCCGAAGACTCGAGCCTGGTGGCGTTGCCCCTGTGCCCCGACAACCGCCGGGTGCTGTGCGCCGCACCTGATTATCTGGCGCGCCATGGCCAACCGGCGACGGTTGCACAGCTGGCCGAGCACAACTGCCTGCTGTACCAGTTGGGTGGCCGTGTGCATGACCAGTGGCGCTTCAGTGACGGGGCCGCGACACAGACGGTGCTGGTGCGTGGCGACCGCTTTTGCGACGACGCCGACGTGGTACGGCGCTGGGCCGTGGCAGGTGTGGGCATTGCCTACAAGTCATGGCTGGATGTGGCAGCCGATGTGAAGGCCGGGCGCCTCGAAGTGCTGCTGCCCGGGGTGCGGGGTGAAGCTGCGCCGCTGAATCTGCTGTGCACCCACCGGGCGCAGCTCGGCAAGCCTGTGCAGTTGCTGCGCGACGAACTCAAGGCCAGATGCCGGCACCTGCTGGAGCCGCTGCTGGCGATGACCGGCTAGGCAGGGCCGGCTGTCGGGCGCTGGATCAGGGTCATACATTTCATTTTAGGTTGAGTGACTTGTTTACCTTGGATGTAGGGCGTTGCGCGCTCATCGGCCCTTGAGCGCAACCCTCGCTCTGCAGGGAAAGCCGCCCCCATGCGGCTGTGGTGCCAGGGGCGGAAGGCCCGCCACCCGAAAGTGACCTTTGCAGAAGGCCACATGGTTGCCCAAAACGGGCAATTTTGCCGGAGATAGAGGCCGTTTAAGTGCTTACAGGCCGGCATATACTTGCCCCCGCAGTCGTTACCAGCAAGAGACGTTTCCATTGCAGGGGCGGGCAAGTTACGTCTTCGGAATCCGCAGGGAGTGCAGATATGAAACCTGTAGCAAGTATCAGTGTGATCGCCAGCCTGCTGGCTGACCCCAAGCGCAGCGCCATGCTGTGGGCCTTGATCGACGGTCTGGCCCGCCCCTCCGACGAGTTGGCCAGGATGACCGGCCTGACACCTTCTTCCACCTGCGCTCACCTTGGGCGCCTGCTGGCAGGGGGGTTGCTGAAGATAGAGGCGCGCGGGCGCAAACGGTATTTTCGGCTGGCAGCCCCGGAGGTGGGCGCCGCTGTGGAGGCGCTGGCCAGTGTGCCGGTGCGCGAGCATTTTCGTCAGGGCGTGCGTGTCAGCCGGGAGGCGCCGGGGATCCCGCTGGCGATGCGCCGCGCACGCTTGTGCCGTGACCACCTGGGCGGTGAGCTGGCGGCCGACCTGTACCAGCGCTTGCAGGAGGCCAAGTGGCTGGAGCTCTGCGACCGCCAGTTGGAGGTCAGCTCGCTGGGGCGCCTGCACTTTGCCGACTTTGGCATCTTCGTCGAGGCATTGGCACTGCGCGAGGGCAGAGCCTGCAGCGCGTGCAGTTGCTGCAGCGAGTGGAGCGAGCAGCGCCCGCACCTGGGCGGGGCTCTGGGCAGCAGCCTGCTCAGGCTTTTCGTGCAGTCGGGCTGGGTGCGCATGAACGGTGACTCGCGCGCCTTGCACGTCACCCCCGCCGGGTTGCGTGAAATCCCGCTGATTGCACAGTCGCCCATGCCGTTGGCGGTGGGGGAGTAGCCGCAGGTGGCGGGCAAGGCCGACCCACCGGTGATGGGTCGACCTGCCCGCGCAGAGGTCAGGGCTTGAGCAGGCGCGCATCCAGGCTGTTCTGCGCCAGACGCCTGGCCTGGTCCTGGGTCATGCCGAGGTGGGTATGCAGGGCATGGAAGTTCTCGGTCACGTAGCCACCGAAATAGGCTGGGTCGTCCGAGTTCACCGTGACCTTCACGCCACGCTCGAGCATCTCGAGGATGTTGTGTTCGCGCATGTGGTCGAACACGCACAGTTTGGTGTTGGACAGAGGGCAGACGGTCAGCGGGATCTGTTCGTCGATGATGCGCTGCATCAGGCGCTCGTCCTCGATGGCGCGCACGCCGTGGTCGATACGCTGGATCTTGAGCAGGTCCAGGGCTTCCCAGATGTACTCGGGCGGGCCTTCCTCGCCGGCGTGCGCGACCGTCAGGAAGCCTTCGCTACGGGCGCGGTCGAACACGCGCTGGAACTTGCTGGGCGGGTGGCCTTGCTCCGAGCTGTCCAGCCCCACGGCGATGAAGGCATCGCGAAAGGGCAGGGCCTGATCGAGGGTGGCGTGGGCCTCGTCTTCGCTCAGGTGGCGCAGGAAGCTCAGGATCAGGCCACTGCTGATGCCCAGCTTGCGCTGGCCATCCTTGAGGGCTGCGCTTATGCCGGCCAGTACCACCTCGAACGGGATGCCCCGGTCGGTATGGGTCTGGGGGTCGAAGAACGGTTCGGTGTGGATCACGTTCTGTGCCTTGCAGCGCAGCAGGTAGGCCCAGGTAAGATCGTAGAAGTCCTGCTCGGTGCGCAGCACGTCGGCGCCCTGGTAGTACAGGTCGAGGAACTCCTGCAGGTTGTTGAACGCATAGGCCGCGCGCAGGGCCTCCACATCGTTCCAGGGCAGGGCGATGCCATTGCGTTCGGCCAGAGCGAACAGCAGTTCGGGCTCGAGCGATCCCTCCAGGTGCAGGTGCAATTCTGCCTTGGGCAGCGCGTTAAGCCAGTCGTACATAGCGTGTTCTCATCAAGGTGCGGTTGCGCGCCATTCTACAGCGGTTGACGAGGGGCGGCGCGAAACCTGGCCGGATGGTCCGGCAGCAGGAAACCTTCCACAGCAGCTACAGTCTCTAGCCACACCCCTTCTGTTCAAGGCCGCCGATGCTCAAGCTACTGACCCAGGAAAAGCTCTTGCTGCTGGCCGTGGTGACCGCCCTGCTGGCCTGGCCATTGGAGCCGTTGTTGCTGGGGCACGGCCATGGCGTGGCGTTGTTGGCCGGGTTCGCGCTGGTGGGGGCGATCGTGTGCGCCTCGATGCGGGTTGCACAGCATGCCGAGCTGCTGGCGGAAAAGGTCGGCGACCCCTACGGCACCATGATCCTGACCCTGTCGGCGGTCTTGGTGGAGGTGGTGATCCTGGCCATCATGATGAGCAATGAGGCTTCGCCGACGCTGGTGCGCGACACCATCTACTCGGCGGTGATGCTCGATATCAACGGGATCCTGGGCCTGGCCGCGTTGATGGGCGGGCTCAAGCACGGCGAGCAGAGCTACAACGACGATTCGGCACGCACCTACAGCGTGATGATCATGACCGCGATGGGCGTGTCGATGGTGGTGCCCGAGTTCATCCCCGAAGCCCAGTGGCATCTGTATTCGGCCTTCACCATCGGCGCGATGGTGGTGCTGTATACGCTGTTTCTGCGCATGCAGGTGGGGCCGCACAGCTACTTTTTCAGCTACAGCTACCCGCAGAAGAAACGCCGCGACCCGGTGGCAGGGACGCCGGGCGGCCACAAGGCGCGATCGATCGCGATTCTGATTTCGGGGGTGGTGGTGATCGGCCTGCTGGCCGAAGTCATGTCCAAGACCCTGGACTATGGCCTGGAGGGCAGCGGAGCACCGCCGGTACTGACGGCAATCGTGGTAGCGGCCATCTCTGCCGCGCCGGAGATTCTCACCGCATTGCGCGCGGCGCTGGCCAACCGCATGCAATCGGTGGTCAATATCGCCCTGGGGGCCTCGCTGTCGACGGTGATCCTCACCGTGCCGCTGATGGAGGCCATGGCCCTGTACACCGGTCAGCCGTTCCAGATGGCCATGACCCCGGTGCAGACGGTGATGATCTTCATCACGCTGATCGTCAGCGCCATCAACCTGAACGATGGCGAAACCAACGCGATCGAGGGCATGACCCACTTCGTGCTGTTCGCCACGTTCATCATGCTGGCGCTGCTGGGCCTGTAGCTGCCTAGCCGGCGATCAGTTGCGCGGCGGCCTGGCGGTGATCGGCGATCAGGCCCTTCACGTCCAGCCCTTCGATCTGGCCATCGATCACTCGCCACCGGCCGCCGACCATCACTCGGTCGGCCCGGTCGGCACCGCACAGCAGCAGGGCCGAGAGCGGATCATGGCTGCCGGAAAAACGCAGTTCATCCAGCTTGAACAGGGCCAGGTCGGCCTGCTTGCCCACGGCCAGCTCGCCGATGTCGTCGCGCCCCAGCAGTTGCGCCGAACCTCGTGTGGCCCAGCCCAGCACGCGCTCGGGGGTGATGGCCTCGGCACCGTAGCGCAGGCGCTGCAGGTACAGGGCCTGGCGGGTTTCGAGGATCATGTTGGACGCATCGTTGGAGGCCGAGCCATCCACACCCAGGCCCACTGGCGCACCCGCGTCGGTCAGATCCACGGTGGGGCAGATGCCCGATGCCAGGCGCATGTTGGAGCTGGGGCAATGGCAGATGCCGGTGCCGGCAGCGCCCAGGCGGGCAATCTCGTCGGGGTTGAAGTGGATGCCGTGGGCCAGCCAGGTGCGCGGGCCGAGCCAGCCGACACTGTCCAGATAGTCGACGGTACGCAGGCCAAAGCGCTGCAGGCAGAAGTCCTCCTCGTCGAGGGTTTCGGCCAGGTGCGTGTGCAGGCGCACGTCCAGCTCTTGGGCCAGGGTCGCGCTGGCGCGCATGATTTCGGGCGTGACCGAGAACGGTGAGCAGGGGGCCAGGGCGATCTGGATCTGCGCGCCCGCGTCACGCTCGTGGTAACTGTGGATAAGTCGTTGGCTGTCGGCCAGGATCACCTCGCCCTGCTGCACCGTCTGCTGCGGTGGCAGGCCACCATCGGCTTCACCCAGGCTCATGGAACCGCGGGTGAGCATGGCGCGCATGCCGAGTTTGCGCACACTCTCCACTTGTACGTCGATGGCGTTTTCCAGGCCGTCGGGGAACAGGTAGTGGTGGTCGGCAGCGGTGGTGCAGCCCGACAGCAGCAGTTCGGCCAGGGCTACCTGGGTCGCCAGCTCCAGCTTGGCCGGGGTGAGCCGGGCCCACACCGGGTACAGCGTCTTGAGCCAGGGGAACAGCGGCTGGTTGACCACCGGAGCCCAGGCACGGGTAAGGGTCTGGTAGAAGTGGTGGTGGGTGTTGATCAGGCCTGGCAGTACCACGTGCTCACGGGCATCGAAGGTTTGCTGGCAAGGTGTGGCGGGGGTTTGGCCGAGGCCGAGGACTTCGCGGATGATGCCGCCTTCGAGCACCAGGCCGCCACGGGCGTCGAGGGTGTTGGCGGTAAAGATGGCAAGCGGGTTTTTCAACCAGATACGGGTCGCAGGCATGGTGCCGGCTCCTCTGAAAGTGGGTTCAGGTTAGCCAGCTCAGTGTTGCCCTGTCTGCTGATCCAGGTCCGCCGCGGTGGGCGAAGGGCCGAGTCTACACCCACCGCGCGTCAGATCACCAGATCAGTTTCTCGCCCTTGTAGTTGATGAAATGCAGGCCACCCTTGCCGCTGTTGAGGGTGACCTGTTCAACCATCCCGCCCGTGCTGGTAGGCACGTCGATTTCAGCGCCTTCGCCGCCCATGTCGGTCTGGACCCAGCCCGGGTGCATGGCCAGCACGGTCAGGCCGGTGTCGCCCAGCTGCACGACGAAGCTGTTGATCATGGAATTGAGCGCAGCCTTGCTGGCCTTGTACAGGGCCAGGTCGGGCGCGTCGGGGATGCTCACGCTGCCCAGCACCGAGCTCATGAAGGCGATGACCCCACCCTTGTCGTTGAGCTGCGGGCTCAAGCGCTGCGCCACGCGAATCGGCGCGACGCTGTTGGTCATGAACAGTTCGCCGATATCCGCCAGTTGTACCCGCTCCGGGTTCTGGTCATCAGGGCCCTTGACCCCCGCATTGACGAACAGCAGGTCGAAGGTCTGACCCTTGAGGCGCGCCTGCAGTGCATCGAGCTGATCGGTGCTGTTCATTTCCAGGGTCTCGACCTGTACGCCGGGCACCGCGGCCAGCGCAGGGGCCTTGGCAGGGTCCCGAACGGTGGCGGTCACGTTCCAGCCCTGCTCGCGCAGGCGCTGCACAAGGCCAAGGCCCAGGCCACGGGATGCGCCAATGATCAGTGCGGTTTTGGGGGCGGTCATGGGATAACTCCGTACAGGTGGGCAGAGGATACGCAGCGTAGCATGGCCTGGAGGCTGCTCATAAAATGATCAATCGACGCTGAGCATTGGCCGGCAGGCCTTTGGCGCAGGCGCTCACGGTTTATCCACAGCTTGCTCCACAGTATTTGTGTGCAAGCGCCAGGCACGGTTCTGTGGCCATGGAGCCGGCCCTAAAGGACACCTGGCTGGGGATAAGTCACTGATTCGACGCCGCTTGATGGCCTGTCATCAAACCTTGATCAAAATATGATCGTTTCTCTGTGAGCCTTGATCCAGAAGGGCTGCAGCCGAGTGCTAAGAGGTTATCCACAGCCGGGCCCACAGTGGATGTGGGCAAGTGTCAGCGCCGTTCGAGCAGAATGCGCCCGCGGCTCAGGTCGGCCAGTTGTCGTTGCACCGGTTCGATCTGCTCCTCGCCAAGCGCCAGCAACAGGTCGACACCGTTGGCGGTGAACTGCTCGTCCATCACCAGGCCGTCGGCTTCGGCGACGCGTAGCTTGAGCAGGGCCAGTTCGCTGAATGCGCAACTGCAGTGCAGCTCGACACGGCTTACCAGCAGGCGCTTTTCGGCCTGTTGCAGGCACTTGTTGGCGCCACCGCCATAGGCCCGGGCCAGTCCACCGGTGCCCAGCTGAATGCCGCCGTACCAGCGAATCACCAGCACCACTACCTGGTCGCAGTCCTGCGCCTCGATGGCCGCCAGGATCGGGCGCCCGGCCGTACCGCCGGGTTCGCCGTCGTCGCTGCTGCGGTACTGCGCCCCCAGTTTCCAGGCCCAGCAGTTGTGGGTGGCGGCCAGGTCGCTGTGCCGTTCGATGAAGGCCTGGGCCTCGGCCGGGCTGCTGATGGGGCCGGCCAGGGTGATGAAGCGGCTCTTGCGGATCTCTTCGCGAAACTCGCAAGTGTCCAACAGGGTAAAAGGCATAAGCAGGGTTCAGTTCGGTGGGGTCAGGCCACAGCCTTTGAGGATGATGTGGATAAGGTTGTTGCTGGCGTCTTCCATGTCCTGCTTGGTCAGGCGGCTGCGGCCGGTTACCTGGCAGATCTGTGTGGAGAAGTCGGCATAGTGCTGGGTGCTGCCCCAGAGCAGGAAGATCAGGTGTACCGGGTCGAGGCGGTCCATCTTGCCGGCATTCATCCAGCTTTCGAACACGGCGGCCCGGCCCTTGAACCAGTCGCGGTAGTCCTGGCTGAAGTAGTCGGTCAGGCACTGGCCGCCGCTGATGATCTCCATGGCGAAGATCCGCGAGGCCTGCGGGTTGCGCCGCGAGAACTCCATCTTGGCGCGAATGTAGCGGCTCAGCGCCTCGGCCGGGTCGTCGTCGGCACTCAGGGTGTTGAAGGTGCTGTCCCACAACTCGATGATGTTGCTCAGCACCGCCACGTACAGGCCCAGCTTGTTGGTGAAGTAATAGTGCAGGTTGGCCTTGGGCAGCCCGGCGTTCAGCGCGATGGTGTTCATGCTGGTGCCCTTGAAGCCATGACGGGCGAACTCGTCTTCGGCAGCCTGGATGATGGCCTGCTCGTTCTTCTGGCGGATACGGCCGGCAGGCCTGGCAGCCTGGAGGCGGTGTGCGGGGACTTCGAAGGTCATGGGCGATTCCGGACAGAGCGGGGTAGTGTGGCACATGCACTGATAACCCAGCCGTGGCAGGCGGGCAAGCGCTCATCGGCGAAAAAGCCGATAAACCGCATCAGCGGGTGGCCGCCAGGCTGTCCAGGAAGCTCTCGAGCACCAGGTGCGGGCGCCGTCCCTTGCGGGTAACCCAGCACAGGCTCAGGTCATAGAAGCGTTCGTCGGGTTTGAGGGCGCGCAGGCGCCCCTGCTGTACCCAGGCGTTGGCGTAGTGGTCGGGCAGGTAGCCGATGTAGCGCCCGGTAAGAATCAGGAACGCCATGCCTTCGCGGTCCGAGGCGCTGGCGGTGCAGTGCAGGTCCTGATACTGGGCCTGGATCTCGGCCGGCAGGCGGAAGGTGGGGGCGATCGCGTCCTGGCTGTTGAGGCGGTCGTCGTCCAGCTGGCGGTCATCGGCATAGAACAGCGGGTGCCCGACCGCGCAATAGAGCAGTGAGCGCTCACTGTACAGTGGCTGGTACTCGAGCCCCGACAGCGGGCTGGTCTGGGGGACCACGCCGACGTGCAGGCTGCCGTCGAGCACGCCCTGTTCGACCTGGCTGGGAGCGATCATGCGGATCTGGATGCGTACCTCCGGCCCCCGGTCCTTGAGCTGCGCCAGGGCATGGGTGATGCGCATGTGCGGCAGCGTCACCAGGTTGTCGGTGAGGCCGATGTTCAGCTCGCCGCGCAAGTGCTGGTGCAGGCCGTTGACCTCGGTGCGAAAGCTTTCCAGCGCGCCGAGCAGTTGCAGGGCGCTCTGGTACACCTCGCGGCCCTCTTCGGTCAGCGAGAACCCGGCACGGCCGCGCTGGCACAGGCGCAGGCCCAGGCGTTGCTCCAGGTCGCTCATCTGCTGGCTGATGGCCGAGCGGCCGATGCCCAGCACGTTCTCGGCTGCGGAGAAGCCGCCGCATTCCACCACGCTGCGGTAGATTTTCAACAGACGGATGTCGAAATCACTGACCTGCGCAAGCGGCTCCGGGCGACGGCTCATAGTTTAGTGTCCAGCTAACTGAAGATTAGAAAAGTAGGCTTTTTCAGACTTTATCCCCGTGACAACTTAGCTGCAACAACGTTTGCCTCCCTCATGTTGCTCATTGCCTTGCGAGGTTTGTCCCATGAATCTGCCTGAAAACGCTCCCCTCGGCCTTGCCAGCCAGCTCAAGCTGGATGCGCACTGGATGCCCTATACCGCCAACCGCAACTTTCAGCGCGACCCGCGCCTGATCGTCGCCGCCGAAGGCAGCTACCTGACGGATGACAAGGGGCGCAAGATCTATGATGCGCTGTCGGGGCTGTGGACCTGCGGCGCCGGGCATACCCGCAAGCAGATTCAGGAAGCGGTGTCGCGTCAGCTGGGTGTGCTGGATTATTCGCCGGCCTTCCAGTTCGGCCACCCGCTGTCGTTCCAGCTGGCCGAGAAGATCACCGACCTGACCCCGGGCAACCTGAACCACGTCTTCTATACCAACTCCGGTTCCGAATGCGCCGATACCGCGCTGAAGATGGTGCGTGCCTACTGGCGCCTCAAAGGCCAGGCGACCAAGACCAAGCTGATCGGCCGTGCCCGTGGCTACCACGGCGTGAACATCGCCGGCACCAGCCTGGGCGGCGTCAACGGCAACCGCAAGATGTTCGGCCAGTTGCTGGATGTGGACCATATCCCGCACACCCTGCTGCCGGGCAACGCATTCAGCAAGGGGATGCCGGAGGAGGGCGGTATCGCCCTGGCCGACGAGATGCTCAAGCTGATCGAGCTGCACGATGCGTCGAACATCGCGGCACTGATCGTCGAGCCGCTGGCCGGCTCCGCCGGTGTACTGCCACCGCCCAAGGGCTACCTCAAGCGCCTGCGCGAGATCTGCGACCAGCACAACATTCTGCTGATCTTCGACGAAGTGATCACCGGTTTTGGCCGTATGGGTGCCATGTTCGGTGCCGACGCCTTTGGTGTGACGCCCGACCTGATGTGTATCGCCAAGCAGGTTACCAACGGCGCCATCCCGATGGGCGCGGTGATCGCCAGCAGCGAGATCTACCAGACCTTCATGAACCAGCCGACCCCGGAATACGCGGTCGAATTCCCGCACGGCTACACCTACTCCGCGCACCCGGTTGCCTGCGCTGCCGGCCTGGCTGCACTCGACCTGCTGGAGAAGGAGAACCTGGTGCAGTCGGCTGCCGACCTGGCACCGCATTTCGAACGTGTGCTGCACGGAGTCAAGGGCGCGAAGAACATCGTCGACATTCGCAACTACGGCCTGGCCGGTGCCATCCAGATTGCCGCGCGGGACGGGGATGCCATCGTGCGTCCGTTCGAGATCGCCATGAAGCTGTGGAACGCCGGCTTCTATGTTCGCTACGGCGGCGACACCCTGCAGTTCGGCCCGACTTTCAACACCACCCCGCAAGAACTGGATCGCCTGTTCGATGCGGTGGGCGAAGCGATCAACCAGGTCGGCTGATCCCTCTCTTTATATAAGCAGGCGCGCGGTGCCGCGCCTGAACCCCCTTTCTGGAGTTCTGCATGAGCATTGTTCAGCATCTGATCCACGGTGAAATGGTTTCAAGCGGTGAGCGCACCGCCGATGTGTTCAACCCGTCCACCGGCCAGGCGGTACGCAAGGTGGCGCTGGCCAGCCGGGAAACCGTGCAGCAGGCCATCGATTCGGCCAAGTCGGCATTCCCGGCCTGGCGCAATACCCCGCCGGCCAAGCGGGCCCAGGTGATGTTTCGCTTCAAGCAACTGCTTGAGCAGAACGAGTCGCGCATTGCGCAGATGATCAGCGAAGAGCATGGCAAGACCCTCGAGGATGCGGCGGGTGAACTCAAGCGCGGTATCGAGAACGTCGAGTTCGCCTGCGCTGCCCCCGAAGTGCTCAAAGGCGAATACAGCCGCAACGTGGGCCCGAACATCGATGCATGGTCCGACTTCCAGCCGCTGGGCATCGTTGCGGGGATCACCCCGTTCAACTTCCCGGCCATGGTGCCGCTGTGGATGTACCCGCTGGCGATTGCCTGTGGCAACTGCTTCATTCTCAAACCGTCCGAGCGCGATCCGAGCTCGTCGCTGTTCATTGCCCAGCTGTTGCTGGAAGCCGGCTTGCCCAAGGGCGTGCTGAACGTGGTGCATGGCGACAAGGTGGCGGTGGACGCGCTGATCGAAGCCCCAGAGGTCAAGGCGCTGAGCTTTGTGGGCTCCACGCCGATTGCCGAGTACATCTATGCCGAGGGCACTCGTCGTGGCAAGCGTGTGCAGGCGCTGGGTGGTGCGAAGAACCACGCGGTGCTGATGCCCGATGCCGACCTGGACAACGCGGTCAGCGCACTGATGGGCGCGGCGTACGGTTCGTGCGGTGAACGCTGCATGGCAATCTCGGTAGCGGTGTGCGTGGGTGACCAGGTGGCCGATGCACTGGTGGCCAAGCTGGTGCCGCAGATCAAGGCGCTGAAGATCGGTGCCGGTACCAGTTGCGGTCTGGACATGGGGCCGCTGGTGACTGCGGCTGCGCGCGACAAGGTGGTTGGCTATATCGATGACGGCCTGGCTGCCGGTGCCGAATTGGTGGTGGACGGCCGCGGCTACAGTGTTGCGGGGCATGAGCAAGGTTACTTCGTGGGCGGTACGCTGTTCGATCGGGTCAGCCCCGAGACGCGTATCTATAAGGAAGAGATCTTCGGCCCGGTGCTGTGTGTGGTACGGGTGAACAGCCTCGAGCAGGCCATGCAGTTGATCAACGATCATGAATACGGCAACGGCACCTGCATCTTCACCCGTGATGGGGAAGCGGCGCGTCTGTTCTGCGACGAGATCGAAGTGGGCATGGTGGGGGTCAACGTTCCGTTGCCGGTGCCGGTGGCCTATCACAGCTTCGGTGGCTGGAAGCGCTCGCTGTTTGGCGACCTGCATGCCTACGGCCCGGATGGCGTGCGCTTCTATACCCGGCGCAAGGCGATCACCCAGCGTTGGCCGCAGCGCGCCAGCCATGAAGCATCGCAGTTCGCATTCCCAAGCCTTTGAGGTCGGGCTGAAAGGAGGGAGGCCGCAAGGCCTCCCTCTTTTGTTTTTCAGCGTTTTTGACCGATGTGACAGATTTATTGCGAATAGCGCTTGACGGGTTTCCAGAAGTCTTTATACTTCGCCCCACTTCCAGCGTAGCAGGAACGAAAAACTCCTTGAATATCAGTGAGTTGGACGTTTCAGGTCAGGCTGGAGGTGCTTCGATCGAAAGATCGTCAGCGGTGAAAAAAGGTGGTTGACAGCAGGTTGTAACGCTGTAGAATTCGCCTCCCGCTACGAGAGATCGAAGCGAGTCAAGTGTTTGAAGTGAAACGAAAAACTTCAAAATAAACGCTTGACAGACTCTGAGGAA